>NZ_JBDJLE010000006.1:0-190920 GCF_039673205.1 Stenotrophomonas sp. TWI809
CCGCTGGCCGGCAACCAGGCGGCCCTTCCCGGGCAACCGGAGGAGCCGGCCAGCGGCCGGCACTACCGGCATCGCTTCCGGTCAGCCACACATGGTGTGGCTCTACCCGTCATGCACCGCCCACAAAAAAGCCCCGGCTCGCGCCGGGGCTTTTCCGTTTCAGGGCGTCACCGCCGGATCAACGATCCGGACGGTGCGCCGTGTTGGCTTCGCCCTGGCGCTCCAGGAACTCCTTGGACGGTTCGTCCAGCTTGTCACCCAGCATGCGGCGGACCACCACGAAGAACACCGGGATCATCAGCAGACCCAGGAAGGTGGCGAACACCATGCCGCCAATCACGCCGGTACCGATCGCGTGACGTGCGTTGGCGCCGGCACCGGTGGAGATGGCCATCGGCACCACGCCCATGATGAAGGCGAACGAGGTCATCAGGATCGGGCGGAAACGCAGGCGGGAGGCTTCGATGGTCGCCTCGCGCAGGTTCTTGCCCGCCGCCCGTTGCTCCACCGCGAACTCCACGATCAGGATCGCGTTCTTCGCCGCCAGGCCGATCACCGTGATCAGGCCGATCTTGAAGTACAGATCGTTCGGCAGACCACGGGCGAGCGAGAAGGCCAGGGCGCCGAGGACACCCAGCGGCACCACCAGCAGCACCGCCACCGGGATCGACCAGCTTTCATACAGTGCGGCCAGGCAGAGGAACACCACCACGATGGACAGCACCAGCAGCAGGGTCGCGGCGTTGCCGGCCAGGATTTCCTGGTAGGACATGCCCGACCAGTCGTAGCCGAAGCCGGCCGGCAGGTCGTCGTTGACGATCCGTTCCATCGCCTGCATCGCCTCGCCCGAGCTGCGGCCTTCCGCCTGCGAACCGACGATGTTGACCGCCGAGTAACCGTTGTAGCGGCTCAGCGACGGCGGGGCGGACACCCACTCGGACTTCACCACGGTGCTCAGCGGAATCATCGCCTGCGTACCGTCGGCGTTGGTCTGCAGCGTGCTGGGCGTGTAGAAGCTGTTCAACGACTCCGCACCGGTGCGGTACGGACCATCGGCCTGCAGGGTCACGCGCTTGATGCGGCCTTCATAGAAGAAGTCGTTGACGTACACCGGGGCCAGCATCAGCTGGATGGTGCTGTAGACGTCCGAGACCGACAGACCCATGGTCTGCGCCTGCACGCGATCCACGTGCAACTGCAGCTGCGGGGCGTTTTCCAGGCCGTTCGGGCGCACGCCGGTCAGCAGGTCGCTTTCCTGCGCTGCCTTGCCGAGCAGGATGTTGCGGGCCTGCGTCAGCTGCTCATAGCCCACGCCGCCACGGTCCTGCAGCCACATGTCGAAGCCGCCGAACTGACCCAGGCCCTGCACGGTCGGCAGGTTGACCACGAAGATCTGCGCTTCCTTGATGCCGAAGAACGCGCCGTTCATGTTGTTGATGAACTCGGGCACCGTGATGTCGCGGTCCGCCCAGGGCTTGAGGCGGATGAAGCCCATGCCCACGTTTTCACCGGAACCGACGAAGCTGAAACCGGCCACCTGCAGCATGCCTTCGAAGCCATCCTGCTTTTCCAGGATGCCGCGCATCTGGGCAAAGGCGTGGTTGGTCTGCGACTTGGTCGAGCCCGGCGGCAGCTGCACGATCGCCAGCGCATAGCCCTGGTCTTCTTCCGGCAGGAAGCTGCCCGGCATGCGCGTGAACAGGAAGCCGCACAGCGCGGTCAGCACCACGAACAGGATCATCCAGCGCGGGGCATGCTTCACCGCCGAGGTGATGTGGCCCACGTAGGTGTTGCTGACCTTGTCGTAGTACTTGTTGAAGGTGCGGTAGACGATGTTCGGGTTGTCGTTGTGCGTCGGCTTGAGGAACGTCGCGCACAGCGCCGGGGTGAAGCCCAGGGCCAGGAAGGCCGAGAAGGCCATCGCGATGGCGATCGTCAGCGCGAACTGCTTGTAGATCTCACCGGCGGCGCCGCCCTGCAGGGCCGACGGAATGAACACCGCTGCCAGCACCACGGTAATGGCCACCACTGCACCGGTGATCTGGGTCATGGCCTTCTGGGTGGCGGCCTTGGGCGGCAGCTTCTCCTCGGTCATGATGCGTTCGACGTTCTCGATGACCACGATCGCGTCATCGACCACGATGCCGATTGCCAGCACCATCGCAAACAGCGTCAGCTGGTTGATGGTGAAGCCGATGATGCTCATGCCCAGGAACGTGCCCAGCAGTGCGACCGGGATGACTAGGGTCGGGATCAGCGTGGCGCGGAAGTTCTGCAGGAAGATCAGCATCACCAGGAAGACCAGCACGACCGCTTCGATCAGGGTCTTGACCACTTCCTCGATCGAGATCTTCACGAAGGTGGTGCTGTCGTACGGCGAGAACCAGCTGACACCGGCCGGGAAGCTCGGCTTGAGCTCGTCCATCTTCGAGGTGACCGCATTGGCCACGTTCAGCGCGTTGGCGCCCGGCAGCAGCTGGATCGCGAACGCACCGGTCGGCTTGCCGTTGTACTGGGTGTCAAAGCCGTAGTTGTTCGCACCGAAGGCGATCCGGGCGATGTCCTTGAGCAGCACGCGCGAGCCGTCTGCATTGGCGCGCAGGATGATGTTCTCGAACTCTTCCGGCGAGCTGAAGCGGCCTTCGGCCGACACGGTCGCGGTGAAGTAGTGCCCCTCGGGCGAGGGATCCGAGCCCAGCGAACCGGCCGCGAACTGCACGTTCTGGTCCTTGATCGCGGCCAGCACCTGCGTGGCCGACAAGCCATAACCCTGCATCTTTTCCGGGTTGAGCCAGATGTTCATGGCGTACTCGGAACCGAACTGCTGGGTGCTGCCCACGCCGGGGATACGCGAGATCTGGTCGAGCACGCGCGAACCGACGATGTCGTTGAGCGCATCGCGGTCGATCGAGGCGCTGTCGGACTGCAGGGCCACTACCATCAGGAAGCCGGCGTTGGCCTTGGCCACCACCACGCCCTGCTGGGTCACTTCAGTGGGCAGGCGAGGCGTTGCCAGCGAGACCTTGTTCTGCACCTGGACCTGGGCGATATCGGCATCGGTGCCGGTTTCGAAGGTCAGGGTGATGGTGACGCGGCCGTTGGAGGCCGAGGACGAGCTGAAGTACAGCAGGTGATCGATACCGGTCAGCTGCTGCTCGATCACCTGGGTGACCGACTTTTCAGCGGTGTCGGCGCTGGCGCCGGGGTAGGTGGCGCTCACCGTCACCTGGGGAGGCGCGATGCTCGGGTAGGACTCCACGCCCAGACCCAGGATCGAGATCACGCCCGCAAGCGAGATCAGGATCGCGACCACCCAGGCGAATACCGGGTGTTCAATGAAAAATTTAGGCATGACGGAGGCTTCCCGTTATTGCTTGTTCGGTTCGGCAGCCGGAGCGGCGTCGGACTTTGCGGCGGCGGCATCGGCCGGGGCGGCCGCGGCATCAGGCTTGGCGGCAGCCGCCGGAGCGGCCCCTGCCGGAGCAGCCCCCGCCGGGGCCTGGCCATTGCCGTTGCCGGCGGCCGGGTTCCACGGGGCAGCCTTGGCCGGTTCGCCTTCCTTGACTTTCTGTACGCCGGCCACGATGACCTGATCACCGGCATCCAGACCGCCGCTGAGCAGCCAGTTGCTGCCCTGCTGGCCTTCGCTCTTCACATTCTTGCGGGCGACCTTGCCGTCCTTGCCCACCACCAGCACGTAGCCGCCGGTGGTGTCGCGCTGCAGCGCCTGCAGGGGCACCAGGTAGGCGTTGTTGCGCTCACCCAGGGTCGCCTGGAAGCTGACGAAGGCGCCCGGCAGCAGGATCTGCTGCGGGTTGGGCAGTACCGCGCGCAGCGAGACCGCGCCGGTGGCCGGGTCGACCGTGGTCGAGGAGAAGTCCAGCGTGCCCGGCTGGTCATAGACCGTGCCGTCGGCCAGCTTCACCTGCACCGTGGATTTGCCGTCCCCGCTCAGCGCCAGGGCGCCCTTGGCCTGGGCCGCGCGCATCTGGGTCAGTTCGTCCACGCTCATCGAGAAGTTCACGTACAGCGGGTCGAGCTGATCCACGGTGGTCAGCAGGGTCACATCGCCCTGGCCAACCAGCGCACCTTCAGTGACCTGCTGCTTGCCGGCGCGGCCGCTGATCGGCGAGCGCACTTCGGCATAGCCCAGGTTGATCCGCGCGCTGGCCAGCGAGGCCTGGGCCTGCTGCACGGCGGCAGCGGCAGTGCGCTCGGTGGCTTCGGCCGCATCCAGGTCGGACTTGGAGACGTAAGCCTGCGGGGCCAGCGAGCGGGCGCGGTTGGCGGCGGCCTTGGCGTTGGCGGCGGTGGCCTGCGCCGACGCCAGCTCGGCCTGGGAGGCATTGAGTGCTGCGCGCAGCGGCGCCGGGTCGATCAGGAACAGCACCTGGCCTTCCTTCACATCCGAGCCTTCCTGATAGACGCGCTTGAGCAGCACGCCCGGGACGCGGGCGCGCACATCGGCGCTGCGGAACGGCGACAGACGGCCGACCAGCTCACGCTGCAGCGGCAGGGTCTGCGGCTTGGCCTCGATCACGCCCACCTCCGGCGGCGGCGGGGCCTGCTGCTCTTCCTTTTTGCAGGCGGTCAACGCAAGGGCGACTGCGCACGTCAGGGCAAGGGTGCGGAGTGGGGCGATCATCAGGAGAAGCTCCGGTGTTGGTTTGAATACGAAGCCGTGGCCGCATCGGGCGCAGCGAATGCGCGCAGGAAGCTGTCTACGGAGAATTCTGCCCAGCGGCGGCGCACGGCGGCGTCATCGCGGTGGGGGATGTGGAAACGCTGTTTCTCGAAATCCAAGCCGGCGATCATGCTCAATAGCAGTTCAGCCATGAAGTGCGGGTCGTCATGCCTCAGCTGACCCTTGGCGGAACGCGTTGCCAGCCATTCAGAAACATGAAGTGCCAAGGCTCCGGCCCCGTTCTGGTAGAGCGTACGGGCTTCCTGCGGGAACTGACTGGACTCGGCGGCGATCAGGCGGCGGGCCTGGACCACATGCGGCTGGTTGAAGTGATCCAGATAGTCGTTGGCGAACCGCAGCAGACTGCCGCGCAGGTCGTCACCGTCGAGTGAGCGCAGCCCGGCGGTGGCGCGGCAGACGTGCCGCTGCATCACCCGCTTCAGCAGTTCCTGTTTATTGCCATAGCGGCTGTAGAGGGTCTGCTTGGAACATCCAGCGTGCTGTGCCACCGCGTCCATGCTCAGTTGCATGCCCTGGCTGGCAAGCAGTTCGCGCACGGCATCGAACACGCGGTGATCGCGCGCGTCCAGGGTGCTGGCGGCGGGGGGTGGGGGAGTCACGGGGTGGACTATACCGTCCAGTTCAGAATTGTAGAAGCCTTGTTTTTCAGCGGCGTTTGATAGCCAACGTCAAGTGGCAACGGAAGCGGCCGATGCTGCGTCGGAGGAAACCCCGATGCGTTGATCCGTACTCGGCCGAATTGATCGTGCCGATGTAAACGGGACCCAACCCGAAAGACCTTATTCCGTCCTGCAGCAAGGTATTTCTGTGCGGTAGGCCTACAATTTCATTTTCCCAACTGAGCATCACGCACCGCTCCGTCATGAAACCGCAAAAACCAGCAGCCAAGACCGTGAAAAACAAATCCAAACCAGCCGATACGCAGACTGTTTCGCCAGTGGGCTTCTCGCTGGAGCCGGTGTACACGGCCTTGCGCAAGCGCTACCCGGCGGCCGGGCAGGCCGAGGCAGTGGCTTTTGCCGCCGACTTCTACAAGCGCATGGAGGCGGACGAGTTCCCGCACCACAGCGCCGAGGAGTGGGCCGCACTGGCAGCGGACACGCTGGAATTCGCGCGTGTGCGCAAGTCCGGCAAGGCCAACGTCCGCGTGTTCAACCCGACGCTGAAGAGCAACGGGTGGGAGTCGCCGCACACGGTGTTGCAGATCGTCAACGACGATATGCCGTTCCTGGTCGACACGGTGACGATGTCGCTGGCCGAGCATGGCGTGGGCGTGCATGTACTGGGTCACCCGGTGATCCGCTTCGCCCGTGACAAGGCCGGCAAGCTGACCGGTGTCAGCGACGGCACCGCCGAATCGGTGATGCTGCTGGAGATCGACCGCCAGCCGGCCGAGGCCATGGCCGACGTCGAGAAGGCCATCATCAAGGCGCTGGACGAGGTGCGTGCCATCGTCCGCGATTGGGACGCGATGCGTGCCAAGGCGCAGAGCCTGGCCGACGACCTGGGCAGCCGCCAGCTGCCGGTGGATGCCGCCTCGCGCGCCGAAGCGCAGGAATTCCTGCGCTGGGCCGCCGACAACCACTTCACCTTCTTCGGCTACCGCGAGTACCGCGTGGAGAAGCAGGGCAAGGAAGACGTGCTGGCGCCGCTCAACGACACCGGCCTGGGCCTGATGCGCGGGCAGGACAAGTCCGCCGCCCGTCCGGTCAAGACGCTCGCTGCGCAGGGCCTCAATGCCACCACCGGGTTGAAGGACGCGCTGATCCTGACCAAGACCAATGCCCGCTCGCGCGTGCATCGCGCCGGCTACATGGATTACATCGGCGTGCTCGAATTCGACGCCAAGGGCAAGATCATCGGCGAGCAGCGCTTCCTGGGCCTGTTCACCTCCAGCGCGTACAACCGCCGCCCGTGGGAGATCCCGCTGGTGCGTCAGCGCCACGAATACGTGATGAGCAAGTCCGGCCTGGCACCGAGCAGCCACAGCGGCAAGGCCCTGCGCCACATTCTGGAAACCCTGCCGCGCGAAGAGCTGTTCCAGTCCAGCGAAGATGAGCTGTTCCGCACCGCCATGGGCGTGCTGGGCCTGCAGGAGCGCGTGCGCAGCCGTCTGTTCCTGCGCCGTGACAAGTACAGCCGTTTCATCTCCGCGCTGGTGTACCTGCCGCGCGAACGCTTCAACACCGATGTGCGCCTGCGCATCGAAGCCATGCTCAAGGATGCCCTGCAGGGCGAGTACGTGGACAGCTCGGTCGTGCTCGGTGAGTCGCCGCTGGCCCAGGTGCACCTGATCGTGCGCCCGAAGGCTGGCCAGACCCTAGAAGTGGATACCAGCGCACTGGAGCAGAAACTGGCCCAGGTGCTGCGCAACTGGCAGGACGATCTGCGCGAAGCGCTGGTGGCCCGTCACGGTGAGGGCGAAGGCCTGCGCATCGCGGCGCGTATCGGCAAGGCGTTGCCGGCCGGTTACATCGAAGACTCCAGCACCGAGATCGCCGCCAACGACGTCAGCCAGCTCGACGCGCTGACCGGTCCGGACGACCTGCGCCTGAGCCTGCAGGCCGTGCAGCGCGAAGGCGGCGATGGCCTGCGCCTGAAGCTGTACCGCCAGCTGGACGACATTCCGCTGTCCGATGCGCTGCCGATGATGGAAAACATGGGCCTGCGTGTCATCGCCGAGCGTCCGTACCGTCTGACGGTCGATAACGCCCCGGTGTATGTGCAGGACTTCGAAGTGGAATCGGTGGCTGGTGCGATCGATGCGCCGAGCGTCGATGCCGCCTTCGGTGAAACCTTCGCCCGCGTGTGGCACGGCGATGCCGAGAACGACGGCTTCAACCGCCTCGTGCTCGCGGCCGGCCTGCACTGGCGCCAGGTGGCGATGCTGCGTGGCTACTGCAAGTACCTGCTGCAGACCGGCGTGCCGTTCTCGCAGGCCTATGTGGAAGGCACCTTCACCCGCTACCCGCTGCTGGCCCGTCTGCTGGTGGAGCTGTTCGAAGCGCGCTTCGATCCGGCCACCGGCCACGAGAGCAAGGACGCGATCGCCGAGGGCCAGGCCCAGCTGCGCGCGCATCTGACCGTGCTCGCCGGCGGTGACGAAGCCACCCTGAAAGTGCTCAAGACCGTGGTCGATGCGCGCAAGGGCGACCGCACCGTGCAGATGGACGCCGCGCGCGATGCGCTGCTCAAGCTGATGGACCGCGTCTCCAGCCTCGATGAAGACCGCATCCTGCGCAGCTTCATGGGCGTGATCGATGCGACCCTGCGCACCAGCTACTACCAGACCGATGCCGAGGGCCGTCCGGGCCACGTCATCAGCTTCAAGTTCGATTCGGCGCTGGTGCCGGACCTGCCCAAGCCGCGTCCGTACCGCGAAATCTTCGTGTACGGCCCGCGCGTGGAAGGTACCCACCTGCGCTTCGGCGCCGTGGCTCGTGGTGGCCTGCGCTGGTCGGATCGTCGCGAAGATTTCCGTACCGAGGTGCTGGGCCTGGTCAAGGCACAGATGGTCAAGAACACGGTGATCGTGCCGGTCGGCGCGAAGGGCGGTTTCTTCGCCAAGATGCCGCCGGTCAACGGTGACCGTGATGCGGTGTTCGCCAACGGCGTGGCCTGCTACAAGCTGTTCATCCAGGGCCTGCTGGACATCACCGACAACATCGTCAACAACAAGATCGTGCCGCCGGTGGACGTGGTCCGCCACGACATGGACGACCCGTATCTGGTGGTGGCCGCCGACAAGGGCACCGCGACCTTCTCCGACATCGCCAACGGCCTGGCCGTGGCGCACGGCTTCTGGATGGGCGACGCGTTCGCCTCCGGTGGCTCGGTCGGTTACGACCACAAGGGCATGGGCATCACCGCCCGTGGTGCGTGGGAGTCGGTCAAGCGCCACTTCCGTGCGCTGGGCCGTGACAGCCAGAGCCAGGACTTCACCGCGGTCGGCGTGGGCGACATGTCCGGCGACGTGTTCGGCAACGGCATGCTGTTGTCGCGCCATATCCGCCTGGTCGCGGCATTCGATCACCGCCACATCTTCCTGGACCCGAACCCGGATGCGGCCACGACCTTCGTCGAGCGTGAGCGTCTGTTCACCGTGCCGCGCTCCAGCTGGGCCGATTACGATGCCAAGCTGATCAGCAAGGGCGGTGGCGTGTACCCGCGTACGCTGAAGTCCATCGAGATCACCCCGCAGGTCCGTGAGGTACTCGGCCTGGACGAGGGCATCAAGTCGATGACCCCGAACGACCTGATGAGCGCGATCCTGAAGTCGCCGGTCGACCTGCTGTGGAACGGCGGCATCGGTACCTACGTCAAGGCGGCCAGCGAGCAGCACAGCGATGTCGGCGACCGCGCCAACAACGCGCTGCGCGTCAATGGCGGCGAGCTGCGCTGCAAGGTGGTGGGCGAGGGCGGCAACCTGGGCATGACCCAGCTGGGCCGTATCGAAGCCGCCCAGGCCGGCGTGCTGCTCAACACCGACTTCATCGACAACTCGGCCGGTGTGGACACCTCCGATCACGAAGTCAACATCAAGATCCTGCTCAACGATGTGGTGCGGGCCAAGAAGTTGACCGTCGAACAGCGCAACAAGCTGCTGGCCTCGATGACCGACGAAGTGGCCGCGCTGGTGCTGATGGACAACTACCGTCAGAACCAGGCGCTGAGCCTGATGGAACGCATGGCGGTCAAGCGCCTGGGTTCCAAGCAGCACTTCATCCGCACGCTGGAACAGCAGGGCCTGCTGGACCGCCAGATCGAGTACCTGCCCTCGGATGCGGAACTGTCCGCACGCAAGGCGCGTGGCCAGGGCCTGACCCGTCCGGAGCTGTCGGTGCTGTTGTCCTACTCCAAGCTGGTGGCCTTCCAGCAGCTGCTCGAGTCGGACATCCCGGAAGATCCGTACCTGTCCAAGGAGCTGCAGCGCTACTTCCCGACGCCGCTGCAGAAAAAGTACGCCGATGCGATGGAGCGTCACCGCCTGAAGCGCGAAATCATCGCCACGGCCGTGACCAACCAGACCATCAACCGCATGGGCGCCACCTTCCTGATGCGCATGCAGGAAGACACCGGCCGCACCGTGGCCGAGGTCGCCAAGGCGTACACGATCAGCCGTGAAACGCTGGACGCACGCGCGCTGTGGGCACAGATCGACGCCCTCGACGGCACGTTGCCGGAGTCGGTGCAGATCGATGCGCTGGAAGTGATCTGGAAGCTGCAGCGTTCGTTCGTGCGCTGGCTGCTCTCGCGCCCGGGCGCCATGCCGGGCATCACCGAAGCCGTCAACCGCTACCAGGCCGCGTTCAACGACATCCGCGACGCCTCGGGCGTGCTGCCGGATTCGCAGCGCCCGGCCTACGAGGCCAGCGTGCAGGAGTGGAAGGACAAGGGCCTGCCGCCGGCGTTGTCGCAGCAGCTCTCGGAACTGCAGTTCCTGGAGCCGGCGTTCGACATCATCGAACTGGCCCGCACCCGCAAGCTCAAGCCGGTGGACGTCTCCAAGGTCCACTTCCGCCTGGGCGACGCCCTGCAGCTGCCGTGGCTGTTCGAGCAGATCGACGCGCTGGAGGTCAACGGCCGCTGGCACGCCGTGGCCCGTGGCGTGCTGCGCGACGAGCTGGCCGCCCACCATCGCAACCTGGCCGCCCAGGTCCTGTCGATGAAGGGCAGCAGCGCCGAAGCCAAGGTCGCCGCCTGGATGGGCCGCGATGACAGCAGCCTGCGCTTCACCCTGGCGATGCTGGCCGAGCTGGCCGAGCAGAAGACCCTGGACTACCCGACCGTTTCGGTCGCGGTCCAGCGCCTGGGTCAGCTGGCTTCGCATGGTGCGTAAGCATGGTGCGTTGGCGCATTCGCGCTGACGCCCCACGGTTTGCCTTGCAAACCGTGGGCCCCATGCAAACGATGCTTCCAGACCCCCGCGCCTTCGGCGCGCCCCCCTGACTCAGGGGGGCTCTGCTCCAGAGGGATGGGCGGGGGCCGGTAACGGCATTGCATGAGAAACACACGGCTCCGCTTCGGCGGGGCCGTTTTTTCATGTCGGTTCCCGCATGTCGGTTCCCGGCATCCGGTAGGCACCGACCGTTGGTCGGTGCGGACGCCGACATGACCGGCGCCCCACGCCACGACCAACGGTCGTGGCCTACCCGGGACGTGGCGGGTATGCTCTGGCGAACCCGCCCCACCGGATGTTTGATGAGCGCTTCCCCCCGTATCGCCTTCATGGCCAGCTCCACCGAAGCGGCGCAGCTCGCCCTGGCACAGATGCGGGCCCGCTATGGCGACTACACGCCCGAGCAGGCCGAGGTGCTGTGCCCGCTGGGGGGGGATGGCTTCCTGCTGCAGACGCTGCATCGCTATGGTGCGCTGGAAAAGCCGGTGTTCGGCATGAAGCTGGGCACGGTGGGCTTCCTGATGAACCAGTTCCGTGATGATGATCTGCCCGCGCGCCTGGCGGCCGCGGAGCCGGCCAACCTGCGGCCGCTGGAGATGCTGGCGTTGACCGAGTCCGGCACCACCACCGGCTCGCTGGCCTACAACGACGTCTCGCTGCTGCGGCAGACCCGCCAGGCCGCGCATATCGGCATCGACCTCAATGGCCAGGAGCGCGTGGCCGAGCTGATCGGCGACGGGGTGCTGGTCGCCACCCCGGCCGGCAGCACCGCCTACAACTATTCCGCGCATGGCCCGATCCTGCCGCTGGGCTCGCACACGATCGCGCTCACCCCACTGGCGCCGTACCGTCCGCGCCGCTGGCGGGGGGCGATCCTCAAGGCGGACACCGAAGTGCGCTTCCGGGTGCTCGACCCGTACAAGCGCCCGGTCAGCGTCACCGCCGATTCGCACGAAACCCGCGATGTGGTGGAAGTGACCATCCGCGAATCGCGCGAACGCCGCGTCACCATGCTGTTCGACCCGGAGCACAATCTGGAAGACCGGATCCTGAGCGAACAGTTCATGTTCTGACGGCGCACGGCCGTGCTGGCCATGCACTGTGGGAGAATGGCTGGCCGGCCGCTGCGGCCGCATTGGATTGCTGATTGCCATGGGCGACAACACCCCCCGTTTGCTGACCGTTGCCGTGACGTCGCGGGCCCTGTTCGATCTGGAAGAGGGCCACGCGCTGTTCGAGGCCGAAGGCGTCGATGCCTATGCCGAGTACCAGCGCAAGCACGAAGATGATGTGCTGCGCCCCGGCGTGGCCTTCCCGGTGGTACGCAAGCTGCTCGCGCTCAACCAGGGCCAGTCGCCGGAACAGCCGCGGGTGGAAGTGATCCTGCTGTCGCGCAACTCCGCCGATACCGGCCTGCGCATCTTCAATTCGATCCAGCACTACGACCTGGGCATCATCCGCGCGACCTTCACCGCGGGCGAGCCGACCTGGCCGTATGTGAAGCCGTTCGGCACTGATCTGTTCCTGTCGGCCAACCCGGAGTCGGTGCGGCGCGCGCTGCTGCACGGGATCGCTGCCGCGACCATCCTGCCCAAGCCGCCGGGCGAGACCATCGCCGCAGCCGAACAGGTCGATCTGGGCCGTCCGCTGGGCCAGCTGCGCATCGCCTTCGATGGTGATGCGGTGATCTTCGGCGATGAGAGCGAACGCATTTCGCGCGAGCAGGGCGTGGAAGCGTTCGGCCGCCATGAGCGTGAGAACGCCCGTGAGCCGCTCAGTGGCGGTCCGTTCCGCAACTTCCTCTCGGCCCTACACACCCTGCAGGCCGTGTTCCCCTCGGGCGAAGATGCGCCGATCCGCACCGCGCTGGTCACTGCGCGTTCGGCACCGGCGCACGAGCGGGTCATCCGCACGCTGCGCGAGTGGGGCGTGCGCCTGGACGAGGCGCTGTTCCTGGGCGGCCGCCACAAGGGCCCGTTCCTGGAAGCGTTCGGCGCGGACATCTTCTTCGACGATTCCCAGCACAACATCGACAGCGCGCTGCAACACCAGAGCGTGGCCGCCGGGCACGTGCCGCATGGGGTCGCCAACGACGGTTGATGGTGTGTGGGGCCATGTACCCACCAACGGTGGCGCCCATGTACCAACCAACGGTGGCGCCTATGTACCCACCAACGGTGGGTACCTACTGGATCGGCAGGACCGACGGGGCGGTGCTTTCGGGGTTCAATGGCAGCCGGATGTCGACCAGGCGCCAGCGCAGCCCCGAGCGCTGCAGGATGAAGACCACCGGCGCGCCCTGCGGGGTATGGGTGGTGGCGGTGAACCGCGACAGCGACTCGAAATGGTGGGTGGCGTCGTTCAGCGGCCGTGCCGGCCGTGGCGCCGCGTAGGCATCGTTGCTGGGGCTGTCCAGGTCGTTGCTGGCGCGCTTCCACAGGGTGTGGCCCTCCAGCAGCGCACCGATGCCGGTGGGGGTCACCAGTGCGTCCACGGCGGTCGCGCTCAGCCGGTCACCGGCCGAGAGCAGCAACGCACCGAACAGGCTGGACTGCATGTCCGGACCCGCGCGGCGCACCACGTAATCGCTCAGCTGGGCGCGCAGGTTGGCGCGCAGCATCGGGAAATCCACGTAACGGTCGAGTCTGGCGGTGTCGCGCTGTTCGATCGCGCGGCTGAGGCCATGCACGGTCACGTAGGGGCCGCCGAACACGATGCCGGCCAGCACCAGCAGCACGGTGACCAGCAACCAGAGCAGCTTCTTCATCGGATCTGCCTTGTCGTCATGGTGCCCAGCTTGACCCAGCCGGCGTCAGCGCACGTGAAGCTCAGAATTCCAGGTCCAGCGCCGCACACAGGTAATCCACGAACGGGGCCAGCGTGACCAGGTCGGCTGCGATGGTCTGGCGCAGGCGCGGCCCGGTCATCGTGGCGTCGTCCAGCGAGCGCCAGAACACCCAGTTGCGGTGCTTGAGATCGTCGATGAACTCGAACTCCGGCTCGAACCCGCGCGGGGCCCGCACCAGCTTTTCGCTTTCCTCGAAATCGAACTTCTTGCGCAGCACCGGCGAATGCGCGGCGGCCTTCCAGCTGCCCGGGTTGTCGACGATGAAATGCCGCACTTTGCGCTGCGTGACCGGCTCGGGATGCCACAGGCCGGCGCCGACGAAGCTCTCGCCCGGCTGCAGGTGGATGTAGAACGACGGGGCTGGCACCTGCTTGCGCCGCTCATGGAACAGGCGCGCGCCCTGCCAGCTCTTGTAGGGCGATTTATCGTTGGAGAAGCGCGCATCGCGGTAGATGCGGAACAACGACCCACCCACGGTGCGCGGATCGGCGCGGAAGTGCTCGCTGACTGCGGCCAGGTCCGGCTGCAGATCGGTGATCAGGCGCAGGAACGGCTGGCGGACGTGCTCTTCGTACTTCGGCTTGTGCTCGTTGAACCAGGTCTTGTCGTTGTTGCGGGCCAGGCCGCGCAGGAAGGTGAAGGTGGCCGGGCTGAAATATGTACTCATAGGCTGCTCTGCAGGTGGGTGCCCCAGTCGCGCAGGTGCTGCAGCAGGGCGAGCTTGCCGGCATCGTCGGCGTGCTCTGCGGCCAGTGCATCCAGCTGCGCGGTGAACTGCGGCAGGGTCTGTTCGCCCAGCGATGCATCGCCGAGCAGGCGCTGGCGACGATAGTCGTTCCAGCGTGAGCGCTCGGTGGTGTCCAGGGTGTCCGGGTAGTTCCGGGCGCGGTACCGGAACAGCAGCTCGGGCATGCGCGGGTCGCGCAGGCGCTCGGCGAAGCTGGCCAGTTCGGCCGGCGGGCTGGTGCGGATGCGTGCCATCAGGGATTTGTCGCCGTCGGCCAGGAAGCCGTCGTAGAGCGAGGCGTCCACATCGCTCGGCGCCAGCGAGCGCTCACCTGAATACACCTGGCGAACTTTTTCGGCCAGGGCCGGGCCGATCTGTCGCAGGCGCTCGGCGTTGGCTTCGATCGCGGCCGGGTCGATGCCCAGCCGCGCATGGTCGGCCGGGCGTAGATGGTTCCAGGCGACCAGCGCCGGGACCTTGTTGAGGTGCACTTCCTTGAGCGGCACGCGCTGCTCACCCTCGGCCATGTCGGCCGCGCGGGTGTACAGGCGCGCGGCGATGGTTTCCGGTGGCAGATCGAGCAGCGGCTCGATATCGCCCTCCAGATCGAACGCGATGATGCGGTTGTTGATGAAGGGATGGCGCGCCAGTGGCAGCACCGGTGCCGCGCACATGCGCTGGGCCGGGTAGCGCATCGAGATGTGCAGCACCGGCTGCATCGCATCCACATCCAGCAGGCTGCCCACGAAGCGCTTGTCACGCAGCTTCAGCGCGTAGTCCCAGAGCCGCGGCTGGGCCTGCTTGAACAGCTTCGCCAGGCCGATCGTCGCGTGCACATCGGACAGCGCTTCATGTGCATCGCCCTCGCGGACGTTGTTGGCCGTGGCCAGATGCTCGAGCTTGAACGACGTGGCGCCGTCTTCGCGCTGCGGCCAGACAATCCCGTCCGGGCGCAGCGCATGCAGCAATCGCATCATGTCCAGCAGATCCCAGCGCGAATTGCCGTTGCGCCACTCGCGTTCATAGGGGTCGTAGAAGTTGCGGAACAGCCCGTGGCGGACGAACTCATCGTCGAAGCGCAGCGTGTTGTAGCCCAGCGAGCAGGTACCCGGCTGCGCCATCAGGTCGTTGATCCGCGCGAACGCTTCGGCCTCGGTGACGCCGGCGCTCAGCGCGTGCTGCGGGGTGATGCCGGTGATCAGGGTGGCGATCGGCGAGGGCAGCAGGTCGTCGGCCGGTTTGACATAGAAGCTGACCGGCGCTTCGATGATGTTCAGATCGGCGTCGGTGCGGATGCCGGCAAACTGCGCGATGCGCGTGCGGCGCGGGTCTTGGCCGAACGTTTCAAGGTCGTAGAACAGGAAGCTGTCGGCCATCAGTGCGCGCCCTCCAGGACTGGCAGTTGTTCGTGGACCAGTCGCTCCAGTGCGGTCCAGTCGATATTCGCCAGGCTGTCGTGCCCGGCGGTGGCTTCCTCCAGCATGCGCCGCTGCAGCTCGGTGCGCGCCAGCGCAACGGCATACGGGGTGCGCAGGAAGGTGACCATCGTGTAGTGCGGCACGAATCGCGTCGGCCAACGTGCTTGCAACGCCTGCTCCAGTTCACGCTGCAGCAGGAACTGCGGATCGGCCACGCGGTCGCGCATCTCCAGGTAATTCTCCAGCGCCATCTGCTGGATCGCCTCGGCATTCGGCTTGCGGTCGGTCTCGAAGGCGGCGAAGGCCTCGCCCAGCGAATCCTGCTCCAGCAGGTGCGCGGCCAGCGCGATGCAGTCTTCGAAGGCGCAGTTCATGCCTTGGCCGTGGAACGGGACCATCGCGTGCGCGGCATCGCCGATCAGCACCGCGCGGCCCTTCATGTGCCAGTGCTTGAGGTGCAGCGTGCCGAGCAGGCCCGGCGGATGCTGCTCCCAGTCACGGCGCAGGTTCGGAATCAGCGCCAGCGCATCGGGGAAGTCGCGCGCGAACAGGGCTTCGGCTTCGGCGCCACTGTTGGTGGTGGCAAAGCTCGGATCGCCCTCGTTGGGTAGGAACAGCGTGACCGTGAACGTGCCTTCGTCATTGGGCAGCGCGATGCACATGTAGTGCCCACGTGGCCAGATGTGCAGCGCGTTGGCCTCGATCCGGAAGCCGCCATCATCGGTCGGCGGTATTTCCAGCTCCTTGTACGAGTGATCCAGGAAATCGATGCGCTCCTCCAGCGGCTGCTTGCGGTTCATCGCCGCGCGCAGCGCCGAACCGGCACCGTCAGCCCCTATCAGAGTGTCGAAGCGGATATCGTGCGGCTGGTCGTCGCGGTCATCGATGAAGCGTGCGTAGCCGGCATCGAAATCCACTGTGTGCAGGCGGCGGTGGAAGTGCACGGTCGCACCCGCGTCCTCGGCCAGCTGCAGCAGAGTAGTGTTGAGGTCCTTGCGGTGGATCGACCAGATCACCTCGCTGTCATCGCGCCCGTAGCGCTGCAGCTGCGGCTCGCCTTCGCGCGGGTGGATCATCCGCCCGCGCATCATCACCGCTTTGGCCATGACCGCGTCTTCGACCCCGGCCTGGCGCAGCGCATGGCGGCCACGCTCGGCCAAGGCCAGATTGATCGAACGGCCGGACTCATAATCGCTTACGCGCGGATCGCCGCGTCGCTCATACAAGGTGATCTGCCAGCCCTGACGGGACAGCAGGATGGCCAGCAATGAACCGGCCAGGCCAGCGCCGATGATGCTCAGCGAACGGGAGGGGGTAGCGATCAAGGCGATGTCCGTGGGGGCGGGGAGGGCGGTCGGGTCAAAGACCGGCCCAGGCTTCCACTTCCTCGACGAAGTGGTGCAGGTCGAGGTAGCGGTTGTACAGCGGTGTCGGCGAGATGCGGATCACGTCGGGCTCGCGCCAGTCGCCGAGCACGCCGACCGTCTGCAGGTATTCGAACAGGCTGCGGCCACGCTCGCGGCCACCGGCCACACGCAGCGAGAGCTGGCAGCCGCGGCGCTCCGGCTCGGACGGCGTCAGCACCTCCAGCACGCCGGACAGGCGCGCACGCACCAACGCATCGAGCATGCCGGTCAGGCGCAGCGATTTGGTCCGCAGCGCGTCGATGCCACCGGCCTTGTCAACCACATCGAGCGCGGCGCGCAGTGGGGCAAGGCCCAGCACCGGCGGATTGCTGAGCTGCCAGCCTTCCGCACCGACCGCAGGCACGAACTGCGGCGCCATCTTGAAGCGGGTCGCTTCTTCGTGGCCCCACCAGCCGGCGAAACGCGGCAGCGTGGCATCGCGGTGGTGGCGTTCGTGCACGAAGCAGCCGGCCACGGCGCCCGGGCCGGCGTTGAGGTACTTGTAATGGCACCACACGGCGAAATCCGGCGCGATGTCGTGCAGCTGCAGCGGCACATTGCCGACCGAATGCGCCAGATCGAATCCGACGCGGGCGCCCTGCAGGCGCGCCATGCGGGTGATGGCGTCCAGATCGAACACCTGGCCACTGCGGTACTGCACGCCGGGCCACAGCACCAGCGCCAGGCGTGGGCCATGCTCGGTGATGGCGCGTTCGATGGCCTGCAGCGAGATCGTGCCGTTGGGCTCGTCGGGCTGCACTTCGATCAGATCGGTATCGGGGTTGAAGCCATGGAAGCGGATCTGCGATTCCACCGCATGCCGATCCGTCGGGAAGGCGCCGGCCTCCATGAGGATGACGGGGCGCTCGACGGTGGGCCGGTAGAAGCTGACCATCATCAGGTGCAGGTTGACGCTGAGGGTGTTCATCGCCACGACTTCGCTGGGCAAGGCGCCGACGACGCGGGCGAGCTGTTCGCTGACCAGGCGGTGGTAGTGCAGCCACTGGGTGTCGCCGGTGAAGTGGCCTTCGACCGCCAGCGAGGCCCATTTGTCCATGACTTCCTGGACGGCGGCACGTGCCCCGCGCGGCTGCAGACCCAGCGAGTTGCCGACGAAGTAGGTCTGGTCGCGATGGTTGTGCTGCGGGAAGACGAATTCGTTGCGCAGGGCGCGCAGCGGGTCGGCGGCGTCCAGGGCAACGGCATGGGTGCGGCTGAGGAGTTCGGACATGGTGCAACCGGCGGTGTCAGTGAGCCGACAGTTTATCCGGGTGGTGGGGGCGTGGGCTGAATCTGGCTTGCGGTGCTGATTTGGCGGGGGCTGGTGATTGGCAGCTGGCGCTCAAGGGACCCAGCGCCAATGCCGAAGCCGACGCCAAAGCCAAAGCCAAAGCCAAAGCCAAAGCGTACGGAGTGACGTTCCAGTGTACGGGCCGGTGTGGGTGGGCCTGCTGGACCCGCCGCAAGTACGTCCATGTAGGCTCGTAGTGCGGCATCCATGCCGCACACGGTCCTGCAGACCCACCCACACCGACCCGCTGACAATTGGCTGGGGCGCGCGGGGAAACGGGGGCGGGGCTACGTCTTTGATTGTGTTGGCGTGCGGCTTGAGAGCTGAGGGCGAGCCAGCAGCGGTGGAGGGTGCATCGACTCGCTACAGCGGCGTCTCTCTGGACGTGATCGAACACAACGGCGGCACTTGCTCCCCCATTTGGCCGGTGTTGGTTTCAACTTTCGAAGCTGCCCCTGACGCAGCAGAGCAGCGGTTGCCGTTGACGCTGCTCTTTCCTTGCAAGCCGGCCCACTCCCAGGCGCCTCAACCGCGGGCTCTAAAGCTCTAAAGCTCTAAAGCTCTCAGGCTTTCAAGTCCTGACGCCCTGGAGCGACCCAGCCATCACCCCTCAACAGCGACCTTCGCAGGCAGCGGATCCACATGCCCGCACGCATCGCACGTGCGCAACGCCAATGACGAGTGATAGCGATCGAACACCTTCGGCAGATCCGTCTCGATGTTCTCCAGCGCGAAAAACTCCTCGTACAACTTGTGATTGCACCGCTCGCAGAACCACATCAACCCATCGCGCTCATGCGCCAGCCGCTTGCGCTCCACCACCAGGCCCACACCGCCTGGCGGGCGGCGCGGCGAATGTGGCACACCGCCCGGCAACAGGAAAATCTCGCCCGCGCGGATCGGAATGTCGCGCACCGCGCCATCCTCCTGCACCTTCAGCGTCATCTCCCCTTCAAGCTGATAGAACCACTCCGGGCCCTCGTCGTAATGGAAATCCGTGCGGCTGTTCGGGCCGCCGACCACCATCACGATGAAATCGCCGTTCTCGATCATCTTGTTGCCGACCGGCGGCTTCAGCAGATGCCGGTTCTCTTCGATCCAAGCGAGCAGGTTGATGGGCGAGGCAAGCATGGGGGATGTCCGTAAAAGGAAGAATCAGTCGCGCCGACCGTGGCGCGGCACGTAGGACAGTGCCTTCTCGTAGGCCGGCTGCAGGTCTTCCGGTGCGCCCACGTCAATGCCCATCTCGCGCACCCGGCCGTCCTTCAGGCTGTATACCCAGCCGTGCACCATCAGCTTCTGGCCGCGTGCCCAGGCATCCTGCACGATCGTGGAGCGGCAGGCGTTGACCACCTGCTCGATCACGTTCAGCTCGCACAGGCGCGCATGCTTCAGCGCCGGATCCTCGATCGCGTCCATGATCGCCGAGTGCTTCTGCGCCACATCGCCGACATGGCGCAGCCAGTTGTCGGCCAGGCCCACGCGCGTGTTGTTCAAGCTGGCGTGCACGCCGCCGCAGCCGTAATGGCCCACGATCAGGATGTGCTTCACCTTCAGCTGATCCACGGCGTACTGGATCACGCTCAGGCAGTTCAGATCGGTATGCACCACCACGTTGGCCACGTTGCGATGCACGAAGACTTCGCCCGGTGCCATGCCGATGATCTGGTTGGCCGGCACGCGCGAATCGGAACAGCCGATCCACAGGTATTCCGGGTGCTGCTGCTTGGCCAGCTGGTGGAAGAACTCCGGGTCTTCTTTCTCGATCCGGTCCGCCCATTCGCGGTTGTTCTGCAGCAGCTTGTGGATGTCTTTCATCGTGCGGGGTCCCTGACGTCGGGTGGGGGCAAGGCGCGGCCAGGGTGGCCGCGTCGTCGCAGGAGCGGGGAAGGTCAATCGGCGGCAGCGCCGCCCTCGCGGCGCCAGCGCATCCACTGCGCCAGCTCGCGAGATGCCGGGGCGTCCAGTGCCGACAGCGCGTCGATCACGCTGGACTGGTTGGCCTCGGGGTGGTTCTGGCTGAGCTTGAGTTTGATCTGCACCTGCGCCGGGCGGAAGCGGAAACCGACGATGCCGCCGAGCATGCGCTGTTGGCGCGGCTCGATCGGCAGCAGCTCCCAGTCGCCACCGACCTGTGCTTCATAGTGCGCGCTCAGGCCGTCCAGCATGGCGATCAGTGCCTCGTCATCGGTGACCGGTTCCAGCACGCCGCGCAGTTCCGCGGCGGCGTAGTTCCAGGTCGGTACGCGCGCCTGCGCAGCCTTATCGGGATACCAGCCAGGCGATACGTAGGCGTGCGGGCCCTGCACCAGCATCAACGCCGGGCCGGCATGGCCGGCTTGCGGATTGGGCTTGGCCCAGTGGCCTTCGATCAGGATGCCGTCGGCATCGCGCCGGTACAGCACCGGCATCCGCGTGGCCTGCGGCAGGCCGTCGGCCCCGGTGGTGACCAGCGTGACGAAGGCATCGCGCGCCAGCAGCCGGTCCAGCCAGATCAGGTCGGTCTCGACGAAGGCGGACGGGATGAACATCGTCGGTTACGCGCGGGCGCCCAGGCTCTGGATCATGCGGCCGTGCAGGGCGTCATCGCTGTCGGCCTGTGGCGGCTGCACTTCATGCAGCGAGAAGCCGCGCACCAGGGCGTCTTCTTCATCCAGACCATCGTAGGCGACGAACTCGGCATCGAACAGCTGCGAGCGCGCGGTGTCTTCGCTGTCATAGCTCAGCGTGTTGCCGTCGCTGTCCAGCACCTCGGCGGTGCCGGCCGGGCGCACGCGCAGGCGGGCCCAGATCAGGGTGTTGCCGAGGCTGGCCAGGAACCACTCGTCGTGGTGGGAAGTGTCGTCGTTCATGTGATTACCATCGAAAGCAGCCAGAGCAGGGCAGCCATGCCCAGTCCAGCAAGAAGCGTAAGCAGGGAGAGCCAGGCCGGCGCGGCCAGGCCGGTCAGCGAGCGGTCGGTGCTCTGGCGATAGTCGCGGCCGAGCAGCCAGCGCAGCGCATCCGGGCGCAGGAACGCGCCCGTGCCGAAACGATCCGCCAGCGCCGGGTGGCGGTCGCGGATGTGGACCAGGGTCAGCGGCCAGAAGATCACGAAGGCACTGAACCCGGCGATCGCCACGCCGACGAAACACAGCGCGAAGAACAGGGTCATGGTTCAGTGCCTCCGTAGGTCGATCAGAATTCGGCGCTGCCCGGTGCGCGCGGGTAGGGGATCGCGTCGCGGATGTTGCTCAGCCCGCAGACGTAGACCACCAGGCGCTCGAAGCCCAGGCCGAAGCCGGCGTGCGGCACCGAACCGTAGCGGCGGAAATCGCGGTACCAGCCGTAATGCGCCGGATCCAGGCCGAACTGCGCCATGCGCGCGTCCAGCACATCCAGGCGCTCTTCGCGCTGGCTGCCGCCGATGATCTCGCCGATGCCCGGGGCCAGCACGTCCATCGCCGCGACGGTCTTGCCGTCATCGTTCAGGCGCATGTAGAACGCCTTGATGTGCTCGGGGTAGTTGGTCACCACCACCGGGCGGCCGATGTGCTCTTCGGTCAGCCAGCGCTCGTGCTCGGTCTGCAGGTCCAGGCCCCATTCGACCGGGAAGTCGAACTTCCGGCCGGAGTTCTGCAGCAGCTTCACCGCTTCGGTGTAGTCGATCTGCTCGAACGGTGCGTTGATGAAACCTTCCAGCTTGGTGATCGCGTTCTTGTCCACGCGCTCGGCCAGGAAGGCCAGGTCGTCGCCACGCTCATCGAGCACCGCGCGGAACAGGTACTTCAGGAACTGCTCGGCCAGGCGTGCGTCTTCGGCCAGATCGGCGAAGGCGATTTCCGGCTCGATCATCCAGAACTCCGCCAGATGACGGGTGGTGTTGGAGTTCTCGGCACGGAAGGTCGGGCCGAAGGTGTAGACCTTGCTCAGCGCCAGGCAGTAGGCCTCGACGTTCAGCTGGCCGGACACGGTCAGGAAGGTTTCCTTGCCGAAGAAGTCGCGGCTGAAATCCACCTCGCCCTTTTCGTTGCGCGGCAGGTTGGCCATGTCCAGGGTCGAGACACGGAACATCTGGCCGGCACCTTCGGCATCGGACGTGGTCACGATCGGGGTGCTGATCCAGTTGAAGCCGTTCTGGTGGAAGAAGCGGTGCACGGCCTGGGCCAGGCAGTTGCGGATGCGGGTGACCGCACCGAACAGGTTCGTGCGGGGGCGCAGGTGCGCCACTTCCCGCAGGAATTCCGGGCTCATCGGCTTGGGCTGGATCGGGTAGGTAAGCGGGTCTTCGACCAGGCCCACGATCTCGATGTCGCTGGCCTGGATCTCGAAGGACTGGCCCTTGCCCTGGGATTTGACCAGGGTGCCGCGGGCGATCACCGAGCAGCCCGGGGTCAGGCTCTTGATGTCGTCGAAGTTGGCCAGGGTGTCATTGGCCACCACCTGGATGGGGGCGAAGCAGGAGCCATCGGTGACATTGACGAAGGCAAGCGCCGCAGAGCCGCGCACCGTGCGGACCCATCCGCGTACTGTTGCCTCGCCGCCTTCCGGGATCTTCCCGGCAAGCGCATGTTCAACGCTGACCACCGTCATGACTTGAATCCTCTGTTGATCGACTCGATCTCTGAACACGGAGTTTAACGGGTGCGGTGTTCGGCTTGCGAGGCATTTCTCGCGTCCCCCGGGGCTGCGCGCCGTGTGAACCGCAGCTGCGGCCGCCGAGGCCGGGCCGCGCCATACCCTCTATAATGATCACGATCCGCTGGAGTTGCCCGTCATGGCCGTAAGCCTTACCCCTGTTGCCTTTGCCCGTGTGCAAAAGTTCGTCGAACAGACCCCCGGTGCGCTGGGCCTGCGTTTCGGCGTGACCCGCACCGGCTGTTCCGGCTGGGGGCACATCACCGATCTGGCCCGCGATGAGCGCGAAGGCGACACCGTTTTCGAGCAGGATGGGGTCCGCATCTATGTGGATGCCACCAGCCTGGCGCTGGTGGACGGCACCGAGATCGACTTCGGCAAGCACGGGCTGAGCGAGACCTTCACGTTCAGGAACCCGAACGCGACCGCCGAATGCGGCTGCGGCGAGAGCTTCACGACCGAGGCCGACAAGGCCTGATCGCCCGCGCGCCGGGCCTGTTCTGCCCGCCCGGCTTGCCTGCAACCCCTTCTGCTGCCACAATGCGCGGCTTCCTGCCTGATTCCGGGCAGGACCCTTGCCCCACCGCGTTCACCTGCGGGGGGCTGTCCGGCCCTCAAAGGGCCACATCCGAAAGGTAAAAACACATGAGTCGTCATTACGAAGTCGTGTTCCTGGTCCATCCGGACCAGAGCGAACAGGTCCCGGCCATGATCGAGCGCTACAAGGCGCTGGTCGAGAACGGCAACGGCACCATCCACCGTCTGGAAGATTGGGGCCGTCGTCAGCTGGCTTACCCGATCCAGAACCTGGTGAAGGCCCACTACGTCATGCTCAACATCGAGTGCGACCAGGCCGTGCTGAGCGAGCTGGTGGAAAGCTTCCGCTTCAACGACGCCGTGCTGCGCAACCTCGTCATCAAGCGTGACGAAGCTGACACCGAGCAGTCGCTGATCATGAAGAGCAAGGACGAGAAGGGTGACAAGCCCGAGCGTGGCGAGCGTCGTCGTCGTGATGACGAAGAAGGTGAAACCACCCCCGCCGCCGCTGACACCGATGCCGGCGATGACGCCGCTTCGGCCGCTTAAGGAGCACTGACATGTCCAAGTTCTTCCGTCGTCGCAAGTTCTGCAAGTTCACGGCCGAAGGTGTCAAGGAGATCGATTACAAGGATCTCAACA
Source organism: Stenotrophomonas sp. TWI809 (assembly GCF_039673205.1). NCBI lineage: Bacteria > Pseudomonadati > Pseudomonadota > Gammaproteobacteria > Lysobacterales > Lysobacteraceae > Stenotrophomonas > Stenotrophomonas sp. TWI809. The sequence goes on from NZ_JBDJLE010000006.1 coordinate 24,091, forward strand.
CCCTGCGCCAGTACCTCACCGAGAACGGCAAGATCGTGCCGAGCCGCGTGACCGGTACCAAGTCGAAGTACCAGCGCCAGCTGGCAACGGCCGTCAAGCGCGCCCGTTTCCTGGCCCTGATTCCGTACACCGACAACCACGACGTCTGATGAAGGCAGGCGGCCTTCCGGCCGCCGCTTTCGCGGATCCTGCCGCCCGCGCTGTAAAGCGTCGGGCGGTTTCCGGATTCGCCGTTCGGATATTCGGACAGCCATCCGCTGCGGGGCCTGAGCCTCGCTAACGAATACATATTTGGAGCTACACCATGAAGCTGATTCTTCTTCAGAAGGTCACCAACCTCGGCGGTCTGGGCGATCTGGTCGACGTGAAGCCGGGCTACGGCCGCAACTTCCTCGTCCCGACCGGCAAGGCCGTTCCGGCCACCGCGACCAACGTGGCGGAGTTCGAAGCCAAGCGCGCTGATTACGAAGCCAAGGCCCAGTCGATCCACGCTGACGCCGAAGCCCGCAAGGCGAAGCTGGAAGGCAAGAGCGTCACGATCGCTGCGAACGCTTCGACCGAAGGCAAGCTGTACGGTTCGGTTGGCCCGCGCGATATCGCCGAAGCCTTCACCGCTGCCGGCCTGCCGCTGGAAAAGAGCGAAGTGATCCTGGGCGAAGGCGCCTTCCGCAACGTGGGCGAGTACGAGGTGACTGTTCACCTGCACGCCGACGTGGAAACCACCGTCAAGGTGGTTGTGGAAGCCGAAAAGGCCTGATCCCTGCCGAAAGGCGGGAGTCACTGAAACGGGCGCCCGCGAGGGTGCCCGTTTTTGTTTGTGGCAACGGCAACGGCAGCGGCAACGGCAACGGCTTGGCGCCTTGATGACATCGGTGGGAGGGCGCCGGGTAGCCTGGGCCGGGACCCGCCGTAAACCCGTCCATGGGGGCTCGAAATGCGCCATCCATGGCGCATTACGGTCCCGGCCCAGGCTACCCGGCACCCTCCAGCCAAATGTCCGGTCCGGGCGGTTGGAAGAGCTGGCGTCCGCCGGCTGGGGCGGGCGGTACCCAAGCCGGCATGCTCCGGGTCCAGGCCCAGGTAGATCCACGACATGCGTGGATGTTCTTGCTTCCCCGTCCCCCAGCCACGCATGGCGTGGCTCTCCCGCGCCGTTCCGACGCACAGACGATGGCGGCTCAGCTCGATTTGAGTCATTCCGCTCGGGTCAGGCCAGGCCAGGTCAATCCAAGGCTGCCATGCCTTGGCTCTCAGCCTGCACGCCAGCCATGTGTCTACGGGATGGCGTGGGTGGGGTTGCGGGACCGTAATGCGCCATGGATGGCGCATTTCGAGCCCCCATGGACGGGTTCACGGCGGGTCCCGCGACCCCACCCACGCCGTCCCGCCACGCACCAACCTGAAATGCCGGTTCTGCTCTGGCTCTGCCTACCGCTACACGGCCACGGCCAACACCAGCCACGCAGCCCGCTGAACACCCGCCCCGTTATACTCAGGCTATCGCGTCGCCCTCGAGGCCATTGAAACCCTGCAACATCAATGGCTTGAAGGGTAAATCCGCTCCGTAATCCACCATGGTGGGGGTCGCTTCAGGCCTTCGCCCGGAAAACCATCACGCCATGCGTCTGTCCACGATCAAGCTGTCCGGATTCAAATCCTTCGTCGATCCGACCACGCTGCACCTGCCGACCAACATGACCGGCGTGGTGGGCCCCAATGGCTGTGGCAAATCCAACATCATCGACGCCGTGCGCTGGGTCATGGGCGAAAGCTCCGCCAGCCGCCTGCGCGGCGACTCGCTGACCGACGTCATCTTCTCCGGCTCCTCCGCCCGTAAGCCCGTCTCGCAGGCCGCCGTCGAACTGATTTTCGACAATACCGACCACACCATCACCGGTGAGTACGCCTCGTTCAACGAGATCTCGGTCAAGCGCACCGTCAGCCGCGACGGCAGCAGCAACTACTACCTCAACGGCACCAAGTGCCGCCGCCGCGACATCACCGATCTGTTTCTCGGCACCGGCCTGGGGCCGCGCAGCTATTCGATCATCGAGCAGGGCATGATCAGCAAGATCATCGAGGCCCGGCCCGAAGATCTGCGTGTGTATCTGGAAGAAGCCGCCGGCATCTCCAAGTACAAGGAGCGCCGCAAGGAAACCGAAACCCGCATCCGGCACACCCGCGAAAACTTGGATCGCCTGGGCGACCTGCGCGAGGAAATCGGCAAGCAGCTCGAGCACCTCAAGCGCCAGGCGCGCCAGGCCGAGCAGTACCAGGCGTTGCAGGAAGAGCGCAAGGTCAAGGATGCCGAGTGGAAGGCGCTGGAGTACCGCGGCCTGGATGGGCGCCTGGGCGGGCTGCGCGAAGCGTTGTCGCGCGAGGAAACGCGCCTGCAGCAGTTGATCGCCGAACAGCGCGACGCCGAAGCGCGCATCGAAACCAGCCGGCTGCGCCGAGAAGAAGCCTCCGATGCGCTCAACACCGCGCAGGCCGAGGTGTACCAGGTCGGCAGCACCCTGGCGCGCCTGGAGCAGCAGATCCAGCATCAGCGCGAGATGTCGCAGCGACTGAACAAGGCGCGCGATGAAGCCCAGCAGGCGCTGGCCGATCTGGGCCAGCACATCAGTGGCGATGAGGCCAAGCTGATGGTGCTGCGCGAGGCGGTCGATGACGCCGAGCCGCGCCTGGAGCAGCTGCAGGAAGAGAACGAAATCAAACAGGAAGCCCTGCGCGATGCCGAGGCGCGCCTGGCCGATTGGCAGCAGCGCTGGGAAAGCCACACCCGCAGCACCTCCGAGGCCTCGCGTGCCGGGGAAGTCGAGCGCACCCGCGTGGACTATCTGGACCGCCAGGTGCTGGAAGCCGACCGTCGCCGCGAGTCGCTGCAGGCCGAACGTGCCGGGCTGGATCTGGACGCATTGGCCGAGGTGTTCGAGGAGCTGCACATCCAGCACGAGACCCAGAAGGCCTCGCTGGACACGCTCAACGAGCAGGTCGAAGAACGCAAACACGCCGTGGCCGGGTTGCAGGATCGCCAGCGCACCGGGCAGACCGAGCTGGCTGAGATCCGCAAGCAGGCCCAGGCCGCACGCGGCCGTTTGTCCTCGCTGGAAACCCTGCAGCAGGCCGCGCTGGGCCAGGAGCAGGGCGCGGCGGTGGCATGGCTGAAGGCGCGGGGGCTGGACTCCGGCGCGCGCGTCGGTGAGCGCCTGACCGTGGAGAGTGGCTGGGAAAACGCCGTGGAAAGCGCGCTCGGTCAGCTGATCGAAGGTGTGCTGGTCGATGCACCGGAAACGCTGGTGGATGCGCTGGGCGAACTCGGCGAAGGCCGCATCGCGCTGGTCTCGGCCGAGCAGGACGCGCTGGACGTCGCGCCGACCTCGTTGGCCGCGAAAGTACAGGGCCCCACCGCGATCCGTCGCCTGCTTGCGCGCCTGCATGCCGCCGAGGATCTCGAGGCCGCGCGTGCACTGCAGGCGACGCTGGGTGAGGGCGATTCGGTCATTACCCGCGGTGGCGAGCGCCTGGGTGAAGGCTGGGTGCGCGTGTCGCGCTCCGGCGCGGCCAAGCAGGGCGCGCTGCTGCGTGAACGCGAGATCGTCACCCTGCGCGAGCAGATTGAAACGTTGCAGGACCGCGAAGCGGCCCTGGAACAGCAGTTGTCCGGTTTCCGTGACCAGTTGCTGGCCGGTGAGCAGCAGCGCGAAGACGCGCAGCGCCAGTTGTATCTGGCGCATCGCAGCGTGTCCGAACTTGGTGGGCAGTTGCAGAGCCAGCAGGGCAAGGTGGAAGCCGCCCGAACCCGCATCGATCGTATCGAAGGCGAACTGGTGCAGCTGCTGGAAACGCTGGATGCCGGCCGTGAGCAGGTGCGTGAAGCACGCGCGCGCCTGGACGATGCGGTCACCAGCATGGGGGATCTGGAATCGGTCCGCGCGGCGCTGGAAGGCGAGCGCCGCCAGCTCACCGATGCGCGCGACCAGGCGCGTGACCAGGCCCGCAACGTACGCGAAGCGGCGCACTCGCTGGCACTGACCCTGGAATCACAGCGGGCGCAGATCGCCTCGCTGAGCCAGGCACTGGAGCGCATGAGCACGCAGCGCGGGCAGCTGGATACGCGCCTGGGCGAACTGCATTCGCAGCTCGACGAAGGCGATTCGCCGGTCAAGACGCTCGAAGCCGAACACCAGAACGCATTGGGTGAGCGCGTGCGTGCCGACCGGGTGCTGGGCGAGGCGCGCACGCTGCTGGATGGCATCGATGCCGAGCTGCGCACGTTTGAACAGACCCGCCATCAGCGCGACGAACAGGCGCTTGCCCAACGCGAGCGGATTTCCCAGCGCAAGCTCGACCAGCAGGCGCTGGTGCTCAGCGCCGACCAGCTGTCGGCCTCGGTGGAGAAGGCCGGCTTCGTGCTGCAGGATGTGATCAACGGCCTGCCCGAGGATGCACGCATCACCGACTGGGAGCAGACGGTCCATCAGATCGACGGCCGCATGCGCCGCCTGGAGCCGGTGAACCTGGCCGCCATCCAGGAATACGGCGAGGCCTCGCAGCGTTCGGAGTATCTGGACGCGCAGAACACCGACCTCACCACCGCGCTGGAAACCCTGGAAGACGCGATCCGCAAGATCGACCGCGAGACCCGCGGCCGCTTCAAGGACACCTTCGACCGGGTCAACGCCGGCGTGCAGCAGCTCTATCCGCGTCTGTTCGGGGGTGGTCACGCCTATCTGGAATTGACAGGTGAAGACCTGCTCGACACCGGTGTTGCGATCATGGCGCGGCCGCCGGGCAAGCGGGTGTCGAGCATCTCGCTGCTGTCCGGTGGCGAGAAGGCGATGACCGCGGTGGCGTTGGTGTTTGCGATCTTCCAGCTCAACCCGGCGCCGTTCTGCCTGCTGGACGAGGTGGACGCGCCACTGGACGAAGCCAACGTCGGCCGCCTGGCCAATATGGTCAAGGAAATGAGCGAGAAGGTTCAGTTCCTGTTTGTGAGCCATAACAAGGCCACGATGGAGGCAGCGCACCAGCTTTCCGGCGTGACCATGCGCGAACCGGGCGTCAGCCGACTGGTCAGTGTCGACCTGGAGGAAGCCGCACGATTGGCGGGCGCGGCGTGACGTGCCATCCTTAAGTACCTGAATGATTTAGCCGGAGAACCTCCCGAATGTCCGACATGGCACTGCTCCGCATCGGCATCCTGGCCGCCGGCCTGCTGTTGATCGCTGCGATCTTCCTGTTTGGCCGTCCGAAAAAGAAAGTGCAGGGCCGCCGCGTCGAGGGTGCCGAAGGCGCCAACGGCCAGCGCCGCGAGCCCGTGCTGGGCGAGGGCGAGAGCCCGGCCGACGGCGCCGCGCCCGTGGTGGGCGAAGACGGCGTGACCCAGCCCGAACTCGGCCTGCCCGAGGTGGAAGCCGGTGCGGCCAGTGACCTTGGCAAGCGCACCACCCAGGATTTCGACAAGATCGTCTCGCTGTTCGTGGCCGCCCGTGCTGGTGAGCAGCTGCGTGGCGAAGACATCGTCGTCGCTGCGGAAAAGACCGGCCTGGTGTTCGGCCACATGAATGTCTTCCACCGTCTGGTCGAAGGCCATCCTGAGCGCGGCCCGATCTTCTCGATGGCCAGCATCATGAAGCCGGGCAGTTTCGACATGGCCAACATCCGCGAGATGGAAACGCCGGCGATCGCCTTCTTCCTGACCCTGCCGGCGCCGCTGACCGCGCTGGACGCCTGGGAAAAGATGCTGCCGACCGTGCAGCGCATGGGCGAACTGCTCGACGGCGTGGTGCTCGATGACAGCCGCAACGCCCTGGGCCGCCAGCGCATCGCGCACATCCGCGACGAGCTGCGCGCCTACGACCGCCAGCACCAGGCCCCGCCGCTCACCAAAGCGCCGCGCTGGTGATCAAGGAGAGCCGACCAACGGTCGGCTCTCCATTTACCCGTTGCGGCTGACCACCGCCTCGAACGCCTCGCGGAACCGCGCCATCTCGGCCTCGGTGCCGACCGTTACCCGCACCCGCTGCGGCCAGATCGGCCAGCTGCGGCCGATGACCACGCCGCGCTTGGCCATCGCTGCGGAAAACGCTGCGCCGTCACGCTGCACATCGACCACGAAACAGTTCGCTTCGGAAGGCATGCAGGTAAAACCGCGCTTGCCCAGCCAGCCGATGGTCTCCTGCCGCACCAGGGAATTCTCCGCGTTGCGCTGCGCGATCAACCCGGGATCGAGCAGGCTCGCCAGCCCGGCGGCCACCGCCGTGACCGGCAACGGGTTGTCGCCCAGGCTGGCCAGTTCCTTCAGCCGATCCGAATGCGCAGCCGCCACGCCCAGGCGCAGTCCGGCCATCCCGTAGAGCTTGGAGAAGGTGCGCAGCACGATCACGTCATCGCGCTGCATCACCTGGGCGATCACCGAGCGTTGTTCGCTGTACTGCAGGTAGGCCTCATCGACCAGCACCCGGGTCTGCGCAGGCGTGTTGGCCAGCAGCCAGGCGATGTCGGCCGTCGGGGTGATCGAGCCGGTGGGATTGTTGGGGTTGCACAGGTACAGCAGGCCGGCATTGACCGTCGCGGCAGCCGCCGCCATCGCACGCATGTCGTGTGCCCCGTCGGCGCGCAGCGGCACCTTGACCACCGTGGCCCCACGCGCAGCGGCAAGATCGCCCAGCGCCTCGAAGGTGGGATCGGCGACCACCAGCCCCGCACCAGGCGAGGTCCAGAGCACTGCCGCCCGGTTCAGTGGCTCGCTGGAGCCCGGATACAGCCGCACGTGATCCTTGCCGATGCCTTCCTGCTGGGCGAACAGATCGCGCAGCTCGCCGGCCAGAGCAAACAGATACCGCCCGCTGCCGGCGACGATGTCGCGTGCCGCGGCCTGCGCGGCAGGCGATGGCCCATAGGGGCACTCGTTGAAGTTCAGCAGCACCGGTCCCGCACTGGCGGGGAGCGCGCGCGACGGCGTGGCCGACGCAGGCAGTACGCCCAGGCCGGACAACGCCAGGCCGGTACCGGCCAGTTGCAGAAACGAGCGACGGGAAGCGGCAAGGGCAGGGCTCACGGTGCACCGGCAAAGAGGGGTTCGACGCAACCTAGCGCCACTGCGAATCGGCGGCAAGCATTCTTCACTGCGCGCAGGAGCGGGGGGAGGGGTAAAATTGAATGCCCCACCAGGATCGCCTTCCGCATGACCCCCAGCCCCGCCGCACGTGCCGACGTCCTGCGCCGCCAGATCGAGGATGCCGGCAAGGCATACCACGAGCGCGACGAGCAGCTGATTCCCGACGTCGAGTACGACCGGCTGGTGCGCGAGCTGGAAGCGATCGAGCAGGCGCACCCCGAGCTCATCACCGCAGACTCGCCCACCCGGCAGGTGGGTGGCAAAGCCTCTTCGCGCTTCGCCGAGGTTCGCCATGCGGTGCCGATGCTGTCGCTGGGCAACGCCTTCAGCGATGAGGAAGTCCAGGATTTCGTGCGCCGCATCGGCGAGCGCCTGCGCCGGCGCACGCTTTACTTCTCCGCCGAACCCAAGCTCGACGGCCTGGCGATCAGCCTGCGCTACGAGAATGGCCGCTTCGTCCAAGGCGCAACCCGGGGTGATGGCGCCACCGGTGAGGATGTCAGTGCCAACCTGCGCCAGATCAGCGTGATCCCGCAGGCGCTCACAGGCGAAGGCTGGCCCGAGGTGTTGGAAGTACGCGGCGAGGTCTACATGGCCCGCGCTGATTTCGAGGCCTACAACGCCGATGCCCGGCTGCATGACGGCAAGGTGCTGGCCAATCCACGCAATGCCGCGGCCGGCTCGCTGCGCCAGCTGGATCCGAAGATGAGCGCCAGGCGCAAGCTCAGTTTCTACGCCTATGGCATCGGCCAGGTCGACGGCGGTGAACTGCCGCCCACCCATTCGGCCACGCTGGCCCAGCTGCGTGCATGGGGCTTCCCGGTCAGCGACCTGTGCCAGGTGGTGGAAGGTGCGGACGGGCTGCTCGCCTATTACCGTGACATTGGCGAGCGCCGCGATGGCCTGGCCTTCGATATCGACGGTGTGGTCTACAAGCTCGATGACCGTGCCGGCCAGGAACAGATGGGCTTCGTCGCGCGTGCTCCGCGCTGGGCGATCGCACACAAGTTCCCGGCACAGGAGCAGACCACCACGGTGGAGGCGATCGAGATCCAGATCGGCCGGACCGGCGCGGCGACCCCGGTGGCGCGGCTGGCACCGGTGGCCGTGGCCGGCGTGATCGTGTCCAACGCGACGCTGCACAACGCCGATCAGATCGCGCGTCTGGATGTACGTGTCGGCGATACGGTGATCGTGCGCCGCGCCGGCGATGTGATCCCGGAAGTGGTCAGCGTCATCGCCGATCGCCGCCCCGCCGGTACCACGCCGTGGCAGATGCCCTCGCAGTGCCCCGTATGCGGTTCGGAGATCGTCCGCGAAGAGGGCGAGGCCGCCTGGCGCTGCTCGGGTGAGTTGAGCTGCCCGGCGCAGCGCAAGGAAGCCATCGCGCACTTCGCCTCGCGCCGTGCGATGGATATCGACGGGTTGGGCGGGAAGTACATCGAGACGCTGGTCGATGCCGGCATCGTGCGCGGCGTGGCGGATCTGTACCGCCTGCAGCGCGATCAACTGCTGCAGCTCAAGCTGGTGCTGGATGCCGAGTCGCCCGAGGCGCTGGCCAGCCAGATCGGCCTGCATCTGCCGCCGGAAGGCAGCGGTGACTATCTGCGCGGTCTGCTCAAGCTGGATGGCAGCGATGCGGGATGGCGCGCGCAGGCGCTGGCGATGCCGACCACGTTCACCTGGAACACGAAAAAGATCGCCACCAAGTGGGCCGACAACCTGATCGCCGCCATCGACGCCAGCCGCACCACCACGCTGGAGCGCTTGTTGTTCGCGCTGGGCATCGAGCACGTAGGCGAAAGCACCGCCAAGGCCCTGGCCACCTGGTTCGGCGATCTGCAGCTGATCCGCCACCTGCCGTGGCCGCTGTTCAAGCGCGTGCCCGATATTGGCGGCGAAGTCGCGCGCTCGCTCGGCCACTTCTTCGAGCAGGCCGGCAACCAGGAGGCGATCGATGCCTTGCTGCAGGTCGGTCAGGTACGAATCAGCGATGTGCACCCGCCGATCGCCAAGCTGCGCGAGGGTCTGGATTTCGCGCAGTTGCTGGTCGAGGCGGAGATTCCGGGCATCACCCGCCTGCGCGCCGAGAAGCTGGTCGCCATGCTGCCGGACGCTGCCGCGGTGCTGGATGCCGAGCCGGTGCGCTTTGTGGCCGCCGGCCTGCCCAACGAGGTGGCCATGGGCCTGGCCGACTGGCTGGACAGCGAGGGCCATGGGCCGATGCTGCTCAAGGCCGAGGATTACCGCCAGAAACTGCTGGCGCTGGCGCCGGAACAGGCCGAGCAGGCAGCAGGTCCGCTGGAGGGTCAGACCGCTGTGCTGACCGGGACGTTGTCGCAGATGAATCGCGATGAGGCCAAGGCGCGCCTGGAAGCACTGGGTGCCAAGGTGGCCGGCAGTGTCTCCAAGAAGACCTCGTTCGTGGTGGCGGGTGCCGAGGCCGGGTCCAAGCTGACCAAGGCACAGGAACTGGGCGTGCCGGTCTGGGATGAAGACCAGCTGGTCGCTTTCCTCGCGAAGTATTGAACAAGAGAGATCGCATGCAGACCATTCCCCTTGATTTCCGTCTGGCCACCGTGGCTGACACCGCGTTGTTGATCGGGCTGATGCGCGATTTCTACGCCGAGGACAAACTCGATTTCGACGACACCCGCGTGCGCACTGCCTTGGCCGCACTGCTGGAAGATCCGCGCAATGGCGAAGTGTTGTTGTGGCTGGACGAGGCGGGCACGGTGGTGGGCTACGGTGCCCTGGCGATGGGCTTCAGCCTGGAGCAGGGCGGTCACTTCGCGCTGCTGGACGAGCTCTACCTGGCCCATGCCGCGCGCGGCCGCGGGCGCGGCAAGCAGGCGCTGGCGATTCTGGAGCAGCGTGCCAATGCGCGGGGCGTGGAACGCATGCGCCTGGAAGTGAACCACCACAACGAACTGGCGCGCCGGTTGTACCTGGCCACCGGCTATGTGGATGACACCCGCGATCTGTTGACGCTGCCGTTGGCCCAGCGCCTGAAGGACGCGCGCGCATGATCGCCGCGCTGCGCCAGCGAGCCGCGCTCAACGCGCTGATCCGCAGCTTCTTCGCCGCGCGCGATGTCCTGGAGGTGGAAACGCCGATCCTCTCCGCCGCCGGCAATACCGAGCCGAACATCGACAGCTTCCACACCCGTTTCAGTGGGCACGTGGATGCAGGCACGCCGCAGCGATGGCTGCGCACCTCGCCGGAGTTTCCCCTCAAACGGCTGCTCGCCGCCGGGGTGGGGGACTGTTACGAACTCGGCCGCGTGTTCCGTAATGGCGAGGCCGGTGGCCGCCACAACCCCGAGTTCACCATGCTGGAGTGGTACCGGGTCGGCTGGGATCACCGCCGCTTGATGGGCGAGACCGCCGAGCTGGTGCGCGCCGCGCTGCACCTGGTCCAGCGCGAGGCCACGTTGGAGGTCATCGATTACCGCGGTCTCTACCAGCGGCATATCGGGCTGGACCCGTTCCAGGCCAGCCTGGAACAGCTGCAGGCGCCGCTGGCCGAGATCCGCATCGATGCCGATGGGCTCACCCGCGACGACTGGCTCGATCTACTGATGACCCACTGCATCCAGCCGCACTTCCGTGACGACACGATGACGGTGGTGCACGACTGGCCGGCCACCCAGGCGGCACTGGCGAGGATCCGCCCCGGCACGCCCGCGTTGGCCGAGCGTTTCGAGCTCTACTTGGGCAATGTGGAGCTGGCCAACGGCTATCACGAGCTGAACGATGCGGCTGAACAACGCGCTCGCTTCGAGCGCGACCATGCGATACGCACCGCACGTGGCGATGTGCTGCCCCCGGTGGATGAACACCTGCTCGCGGCCTTGCCGGAACTGCCCGATTGCGCGGGTGTCGCGGTCGGTGTGGACCGCTTGTTGATGGCGATGAACCGCACCGGCCGGATCGCCGATGTACTGGCCCTGGATTTCGCCCACGCTTGAGGCGTTTTGACGCATTCGCGTCTTGCGCGGCCTGCATGATGATGCTCTGATCACACCGGATGTCCGAAGGTGGTCAGGTGATCGTTCAGGCGTGGCAGGGATCGAGTTGATGAAGCTGTTGGTAGGCGCGGGCATGCCCTTGTGGCCGGTGTTGCTGTGGACTGCGCTGATGCCGGAGACGGCCCTCGCGCAGGCGGGCGGCTACGCCGGCGAAGTGGTGCGCTGCGAATCGCGCGATATGGGATGGGTGCACTGCGATATTCCCACCGAGCGCGGCGTGGATCTGATCCGTCAGCTCTCCGACAACAGTTGTGTGCGTGGCTCGGAGTGGGGCACCGATCGCTCCGGCGTCTGGGTCACGCTGGGCTGCCGCGCCGAGTTCCGCGCACGCACGGCCGTGGCGGCGACCCGCAGCGATGGAGAGCGTCGCACGCGCCGCGTCGTGCGCTGCGAATCCAATGGCCGCCCGCAGAGTTGTCCGGTGGTGTTGCAGGGTGCGCCGGTGCGTCTGCTTCGCCAGCTCACCTCGCTGCCCTGCCGCGAAGGCCACAGCTGGGGCTACCGCCGCAACGAGATCTGGGTGACCCGCGGTTGCCAGGGCGAGTTCGAGGTCGGTGCCGCCGATGGCAGCGGCTTCCTCAACGTGCCGCGCATTCTCGTCTGCGAATCCAAATCCCGTCAGCGCCGCTTCTGTGGTGCCGGGATCACCCACGGTGCCACGCTCAACAAGCAGCTCTCCGGCACGCCCTGCGAGCAGGGCAGCAGCTGGGGCTGGGACAGCCGCGGGGTGTGGGTGGACAAGGGCTGCCGCGCCGAGTTCGCGGTCAACTGAGCACGCGATTCCGCCCGCATCGGCGCGCCGCTACAATGGCCCGATGAACGCATCCACCGACATCGACTACGCCCGTTACGACCATATCCGCCCGATCCTGTGGACCGGCGATACCCTGCAACTGCTCGACCAGCGCAAGCTGCCGTTCGTGGTGGAGCACGTGGAATGCCGCGACAGTGACGCCGTGGCCGAGGCCATTCACGCGCTCACCGTACGCGGCGCGCCGGCCATCGGCATTGCCGCCGCCTGGGGCGTGGTGCTGGCGGCCAACGAGGTCCAGGCCGATGATGGCGCCCAGGCGCTGCTGAAGCTGGAACCGGCCCTCCAGCGCCTCAATGCCTCCCGCCCGACCGCCGTGAATCTGGCCTGGGCGCTGGCCCGGATGCGCCGCGCGCTGGGCCCGGCCGGTGCCGACTGGCGTGAGCTGCTGGCCGCCGAGGCCCAGGCGATCGCCGAGGAGGACCTGGCCGCCAACCGTCACATGGGCGCGCTGGGCGCTGGCTTGATCGAGGCGGGCAGCGGCGTGCTGACCCATTGCAACACCGGCTCGCTGGCCACCGCCGGGTTCGGCACCGCGCTGGGCGTGATCCGCGCCGGCATGGCCCAGCACCGCATCGCCAAGGTCTTCGCCGGGGAAACCCGGCCGTGGCTGCAGGGCGCGCGCCTGACCGTCTGGGAGCTGCAGCAGGATGGCATCGATGCCACCCTGATCGCCGATTCGGCGGCCTCGCACCTGATGAAGACCGGCGCGGTGCAGTGGGTGATCGTTGGCGCCGACCGCATCTGCGCCAACGGCGACACCGCCAACAAGATCGGCACCTACCAGCTGGCCATCGCCGCCCGCCACCACGGCGTGAAGTTCATGGTGGTGGCGCCGTCCTCCACGGTGGATATGGACACCGCCGACGGCGAGCAGATCGAGATCGAGCAGCGTGACCCGGGCGAGCTGTACGGCGTGGGCGGCACCCGCACCGTGGCCGAGGGCATCGCCGCCTGGAACCCGGTGTTCGATGTCACCCCGGGCAGCCTGATCGATGCCATCGTGACCGAGCGCGGGGTGATCCTGAACCCGACCACGGCGAACATGCAGGCCGCGTTCGGGGGGGAATGGGCGGGCGTGGCTCGGCAGGGCTCCGGCCCGGGCGCCCGTCGGCCGGCAACGCTCCCGTAAGTTCCTGATTCTTGCCGGTAAAACCCCCGTAAAAGCGGGCGGGAAATGGCCTGCTGTGGTAGAATCCAACGGTTAATCGAGATTCCGGCGCAACCGCCCCGAAAGGGCGGTCGTGACGGACTGGACCGCTACCAGACAACGGAACCCGAATGGCAGAAACCGCCAAGGAAATCATCCAGGTCAACCTGGAAGACGAGATGCGCAAGAGTTACCTCGATTACGCGATGAGCGTGATCGTGGGGCGCGCACTCCCGGATGCGCGCGATGGCCTCAAGCCGGTGCATCGCCGCGTGCTGTTCGCGATGAGTGAACTCAACGCGCACGCCAACAAGCCTTACTTCAAGTCGGCGCGTATCGTCGGTGACGTCATCGGTAAGTACCACCCGCATGGCGATCAGTCGGTGTACGACACGCTGGTGCGTCTGGCGCAGCCGTTCTCGCTGCGTTACATGCTGGTCGATGGCCAGGGTAACTTCGGTTCGGTCGACGGCGACTCCGCCGCCGCGATGCGATACACCGAAGCCCGCATGTCCAAGCTCACCCATGAGCTGATGGCGGACATCGAGAAGGAAACGGTCGATTTCCAGCCCAACTACGACGAGAAGGAACTGGAACCGACGGTCATGCCGACCCGGTTCCCGAACCTGCTGGTCAATGGTTCGGCCGGTATCGCGGTGGGCATGGCGACCAACATCCCGCCGCACAACCTGACCGAATCGATCAACGCCTGCATCGCGCTGATCGACAATCCCGAGATCGACGTCGATGGCCTGATGGAGTTCATCCCGGGCCCGGACTTCCCGACCGCAGGCATCATCAACGGCACCGCCGGCATCGTTGCCGGGTACCGGACCGGTCGTGGCCGTGTGCGCATTCGCGCCAAGGCCGAGGTCGAAGTGGCCGACAACGGCCGCGAATCGATCATCGTGACCGAGATCCCGTACCAGGTGAACAAGGCCCGGTTGATCGAGAAGATCGCCGAGCTGGTCAAGGAAAAGAAGCTCGAAGGCATCAGCGAACTGCGCGATGAGTCCGACAAGGACGGCATGCGCATCTTCATCGAGATCAAGCGTGGCGAGTCGGCGGAAGTTGTGTTGAACAACCTCTACCAGCAGACCCAGATGGAGTCGGTGTTCGGCATCAACATGGTGGCGCTGGTCGATGGCCGCCCGCAGTTGATGAACCTCAAGCAGATGCTCGAGGCCTTCGTGCGCCACCGCCGCGAAGTGGTCACCCGCCGCACCGTGTTCGAGCTGCGCAAGGCGCGTGCCCGTGCGCACGTGCTGGAAGGCCTGACCGTCGCGCTGGCCAACATCGACGAGATGATCGAACTGATCAAGACCTCGCCGAACCCCACCGAGGCGCGCGAACGCATGCTCGCCCGTCTGTGGGAGCCGGGCCTGGTCGGCTCGATGCTGGGCGCCGCCGGTGCCGAAGCGTCGCGTCCGGATGATCTGCCCAAGGGTGTGGGCCTGCTCGAGGGCGGCTACCAGCTGACCGAGATCCAGGCGACCCAGATCCTGGAAATGCGCCTGCACCGCCTGACCGGGCTGGAGCAGGACCGCCTGACCGACGAGTACAAGCAGCTGCTGGAAGTGATCGCCGGGTTGATCGAAATCCTGGAAGATCCCGACCGTCTGCTGCAGGTCATCCGCGAAGAGCTGATCAACGTGCGTACCGAGTTCGGTGACGAACGCCGCACCGAAATCCGCCACAGCGAAGAAGACCTGGACATCCTCGACCTGATCGCCCCGGAAGACGTGGTGGTCACCCTGTCGCACGCCGGCTATGCCAAGCGCCAGCCGGTCAGTGCCTATCGGGCCCAGCGCCGCGGTGGCCGTGGCCGCAGCGCGGCGTCGACCAAGGAAGAGGATTTCATCGAACAGCTGTGGCTGGTCAACACGCACGATACGTTGCTGACCTTCACCAGCGCAGGCAAGGTGTTCTGGCTGCCGGTGCATCAGCTGCCGGAAGCCGGTTCCAACGCCCGTGGCCGCCCGATCATCAACTGGATTCCGCTGGAAGCCGGTGAGCGGGTGCAGGCCGTGCTACCGGTGCGTGAGTATGCCGAAGGCCAGTTCGTGTTCTTCGCTACCCGCAACGGTACCGTCAAGAAGACCCCACTCAGCGAGTTCGCGTTCCGTCTGGCACGCGGCAAGATCGCGATCAACCTCGATGAGGGGGACGCACTGGTCGGCGTCGGCCTGACCGACGGTGAGCGCGACATCCTGCTGTTCGCCTCCAACGGCAAGACCGTGCGCTTCGGTGAGGACAAGGTCCGCTCGATGGGCCGTACCGCTACCGGCGTGCGCGGCATCAAGATGCCCAAGGGCGAGGAAGTGGTCAGTCTGATCGTGGCCGAGAGTGCGGGCGGCAGTGAAGACGAGAACGAGGATGAGAGCCAGGTCGACGAGACCGTGATCGACAGCGGTGATGCCGTGATCGAGAACGGGGCTGACGACGACAATGCGCTGTACATCCTGACCGCGACCGAGAACGGCTACGGCAAGCGCACCCCGCTGCCGGATTACCCGCGCAAGGGCCGTGGCACCCAAGGCGTGATCGGCATCCAGACCACCGAGCGCAACGGCAAGCTGGTGCGTGCGGTGCTGATGGGGCCGCGCGACGAAGTGCTGCTGATTTCCGATGGTGGCACCCTGGTGCGGACCCGTGGTTCGGAAATCTCGCGCGTCGGCCGCAACACCCAGGGCGTGACCCTGATCCGTCTGTCCAAGGAAGAGAAGCTCCAGGCCGTTGAACGCATGGACGCTTCGCTGGACGAGGGTGTGGAAGAAGAGGCACCGGCAGCCGTCGAGGCCAGCCCGGTGGTGGCACCGCCGGAGGCGTAAGCCTGCCAGTGGGAGCCACACGGAGAACGCCGGCTTACGCCGGCGTTTTTCGTTGGAGGGCAGGGACTTGCCGGGTTTCATCGTCGGCTGTGCCGACGTTGGCGACCGCTGCAAAGAACGCGCAACGTTCACGACCCCGGTGGGATAAGAGCCGCGGGGCCGGCAGCAACGTCGGCGATCTTCGCGCTTCAGGAGAAACCGATGTCCACCACGACGCAGACCCGCCACCGCCGCCATTGGCTGGTGGCTGTGCTGGCAATTGTCATTCTGTTGCTGGGCGTTGTATTCACCGCGGGGGGCGCCTGGCTCGCCAGCCTCGGTGGTTCCTGGTACTACGTGCTGGCCGGTGTCGGCCTGTTGATCTCCGGCGTACAGCTGTGGCGGGGCCGTTATAGCGGCGCACTGTGGTTCGCGCTGGTGTTCGTCGGCACGTTGTTGTGGACGTGGTGGGAGTCGGGCAGCAATTACTGGCGCTGGGTGCCGCGCCTGGGCCTGATCGTGGCCATCGGCTTCGTGCTGTCGCTGCTGTTGCCCACGCTGGATCGTCCGGTTTCGCGCAAGGTCTCGCGTGGCATCGCCGGCGTGCTCGCGCTGGTGTTCGTCGCCGCCTTCACCCTGGCCTTCGTGCCGCACGGCGTCACGGCCGCGCAGGGCGCGTTTCCCGAACCGATGACCAGCACCGGCCTGACCCCGACCGCCGATGCGCCCCTGCAGCCGGCCGACCGGCCGGTCGATGGCGACTGGGCCGCCTATGGCCGCAACAATGCCGCCACGCGCTTCTCGCCCCTGCAGCAGATCACCCCGGACAACGTCGGCAAGCTTGAACAGGCCTGGTTGTTCCGCACCGGAGATCTGCCGGAGAAGCGCTGGGGCGCGGAAACGACGCCGCTGAAAGTCGGCGACAGCCTGTACCTGTGCACCGCGCGCAACCAGCTGGTCGCGCTCAACGCCGCCGATGGCACCGAGCGCTGGCGCTATGGCCCCAAGGTCAAGGACAAGTCCATTCCCTACACCGCGGCCTGCCGTGGCGTCTCCTACTACGAAGTGCCGGCTACCGCGCAGGACACCGCGCTGAACGATGTCGCCGCCGATCTTGCCGTCCCCAGTGGCGTGCCGGTGCTGACCCAGGTGCCGCGCGGCGCCTGCGCCGCCCGCATCATCGAAGGCACCCTGGATGGTCGACTGATCGCAGTCGATGCCGCGACCGGCAAGCCGTGCACGGGCTTCGGCAACAACGGCCAGGTCGACATCACCGTCGGCATGGGCGACAGCCCCGCCGGCTATGTCTCCATCACCTCACCGCCGGCGATCGTGCAGGGCGTGATCGTGACTGGCCACCAGGTGCTGGATGGCCAGCGCCGCGACGCGCCGTCCGGTGTGATCCAGGCCTACGATGCCGTCACCGGCAAGTTGCGCTGGGCCTGGGACATGGTCCGCCCGGAGCGCAACGGCGCACCGCCGCCGGGTGAGACCTATACCCGCGGCACCCCCAACATGTGGACCACCGCGACCGGCGACGACGCACTCGGCCTGGTCTACCTGCCGATGGGCAACTCGGCCGGCGATTACTGGAGTGGTTCGCGCACCGAAAACGAAAACAGGTACGCCACCTCGCTGGTGGCGATCGACGTCAACACCGGCAAGCCGGCCTGGCACTTCCAGGCGGTGCGCAAGGATGTCTGGGATTACGACATGGGCTCGCAGGCGACCCTGATCGACTACCCAACCGCCGCCGGCAAGGTCCCGGCGCTGCTGCTGCCCACCAAGCAGGGCGATATGTACATCCTCGACCGCCGCACCGGCAAGCTGCTGACCCCGGCCGAAGAGCGCAAGGTGCCCACCGGTGGCGTCGAGCCGGAACAGCGTTCGCCGACCCAGCTGTTCTCGCTGTATCACACGCTGCGCAAGCCGGACCTCACCGAGCGCGACATGTGGGGCATGACCCCGATCGATCAGCTGGTGTGCCGCATCCAGTTCCGTGAAGCCAGCTACGAAGGCTTCTATACCCCGCCGACCGTGGACCGTCATTCCATCGAATATCCCGGCTACAACGGTGGCTCGGACTGGGGCAGCGTTGCCGTGGATCCGCGCCGCGGCGTGATCGTGGCCAACTACAACGACATGCCCAACTACAACCGGCTGGTGCCGCGCGAGAAGGCGGACAAACTGGGTTGGCTGCCCCGCGAGGATGTGACCACCGACAAGGGCGGGGCCGAAGGCGCGGGCGATCCGCAGGTGGGCACGCCGTATGCCATCGACGTCAACGCCGGCTGGCGCCTGCCGTTCACCAAGCTGCTGTGCAAGCAGCCGCCGTACGGCGGCATCCGCGCCGTCGACCTGCGCACCGGCAAGACGCTGTGGGACCGCCCGTTCGGCAGTGCGCGCGGCAATGGGCCCTTCGGCATCCGCTCCGGCCTGCCGATCGAAATCGGTACGCCGAACAATGGGGGCTCGGTAGTGACGGCCAGTGGACTGATCTTCATTGCGGCGGCAACCGATGATCTGCTGCGCGCGATCGATCTGAAGACCGGCAAGGAACTGTGGCATGCCAAGCTTCCCGCGGGCGGCCAGGCCAACCCGATGATCTATGAGTTTGGCGGACGCCAGTACGTGGTCATCATGGCCGGCGGCCACCACTTCATGGAAACCCCGGCAGGCGATTACGTGATCGCCTACGCGCTGCCGAAGGGGTGAGGGGCAGGGCCGCGGTTCGCGCGGCCCGCAATGCCAGTGACACAGCACCGGGCTCTGCCCGGTGGCTGGTCAGGATCGACGCGCTACGCCGGTACCCGCACCATCTTCCGCATCAGATGCGCCACCACACCTGACGGATCGGCGGTGCGGCCCACATGCGTACTCGACATCTGCACCACCGAGCTGCGCTTGGCGGTCAGAAAATGGAAGCGTGCGCGCGCGGGCAATTGCGCGATGGGGCCTGCGTTCGCGTCGCCGCGGCAGATTGCCACGATGGCATCCAGCCACGGCTGCAGGCCCTCGATATCCAGGGCCGGCGCGAAGGCGCGCAGCCGTTCCAGATCCAGCTCGATCGCCGCTTCCAGGTGCTTGGCGCCCGGGCAGGACACGATCACCCCGACGTTGATGAACTCCTCGCGCTCGACGCGGGGCACCACGCGGATCACCGCATAGTCATACGTGTGCAGTGTGGGCACGGACGGCCTCCTGGACAAAGGCGGCGCGGACGCGAAGACGGTGTTGCAGGTAATCGATGTACGCCTGGCGGTAGGCGGTCGGGCTGTCGAAGGCGGGTTCGTCCACGAGCCAGCTGTCCGGCACCAGGCCGACGATGCGCTCGATCTCCGCATCGGGCAGCATCACCGCGAGACCGGCATCGACCTCGGTAATCTGCGTGGCGACAGGCAGCAGTACATGATCGCGGATCAGCACGAAGGGCTTCTTGCAGGCCTCGCCGGCACTGGCCCAATCGTGATGGAAGTACATCGCTGCACCATGGTCGATCAGGTACAGCTTGCGATGCCACACCATCAGGTTGGGATTGCGGGCGGTGCGGTCCACGTTGCTGGTGAACGCATCGAACCACACGATCTTCGAGGCCAGCTCGGCGTCGGGTTGCATCGCTGCCGGGTCGTAGTTGATCGCGCCGGGCAGGTAATCACTGCCCAGGTTCAGGCCTTCGCTGGCACGGATCAGGTCCTGGATCTCCGGGTCCGGCTCGGTCCGCGCGAACTCGCGGTCCAGTTCGACGAACAGGATCTCCGGAATCGGCAGGCCGAGCGTCCGGGCGATTTCACCTGCGATCAGTTCGGCGATCAGGGCCTTGGGCCCTTGGCCGGCGCCGCGGAATTTGAGCACCACCATGCCGTCGTCGTCGGTCTCGACCACGGCGGGCAGGGAGCCGCCTTCGCGCAGCGGGGTGACATATCGGAGGGCGTGCACGGTCCGCACAGCAGGGCACCTGGAAGCAGTTGAACGACAAGGGTACCGCACCGCGATACCGGTCTCGATGGCCGCCTGCGGCAGGCTTTGCCGGATCAGGTGAAAAGCCGCCGGGCATTTCTTCTGGCCCATCTTCGGGAAGGACGGCAGTGCTAGATTCGAGACGTGCCGACCGACGACCCTGCCGTGCCGGCTCCCACCATATCCAAGGGGACACGCATGCTTGCTCGTACGTTCTGGTCCACGGCGTTCACCGTGACAGCCTTCGCCACGCTGGGCACGATGCCCGCCCATGCCAGTGGCTACGCCACACCACCGGAGAGCCTGCTCAAGGTGCTCAAGGCACCGCCGCCGCCGACCCCCAGTGTCGATCCGACCGGCCAGCGCCTGCTGCTGACCACCACGCAGACCTATCCTTCGATCACCCGCGTTGCCCAGCCGTACCTGAAGCTGGCCGGTGTGCGCCTGGAGCCGAAAAACCGCAGCCGCCACGACACCCCGGGTGGCTACGGCATACCACCGTGCGTGGGCGACTTCACCGTGGTGGAGACCGCCACCGGCCGCTCCACCAAGGTGGCGCTGCCCAACGGGTGCGCCGGCATGGCGCAATGGTCGGCCGATGGCCAGCGCTTCGCGTTCCAGAACGTGGCCGATGACAGCGTGCAGCTGTGGGTTGGCGATGCGGCCACCGGCCAGGTCCGCCAGGTGCCGAACGTGGCGCTGAATCCGATCTTCGGCAGCACCGTGCAGTGGCTCGGTGGCAGCCAGCAGTTGCTGGTCAAGCTGGTTCCCGCCAGGCAGGGCCCGGCACCGTCGGCGGACGGTGCGATCGGCCCGGACATCCAGGAGTCGCTGGGGACTGCCGGTGAGAGCAGCACCTATGAGGCCCGCGATACGCTGACCAGTGCCTACGATGAAGCGCTGTTCGCCTATTACGGCCAATCGCAGCTGGCGGTGGTGGATACCGCCTCCAACACGGTGCGTACCGTCGGTGCCCCGGCGCTGTTGGACAGCGTCGGGTCCGCGCCGGATGGCGTGCACGTACTCACCAGGACGCTCAAGGCGCCGTTCTCGCATGCGGTGACCTACCAGCGTTTCGCCAATGACGTGGCGGTGCTGGATATCGCCAGCGGCCGCAGCACGCCGATCGCCAGCCTGCCGCTGGCCGACCGCGTCCCGGTTCACGGCGTACCGGAAGGCCCGCGCGATTTCGATTGGCGCGCGACCGATCCGGCCACGCTGGTGTATGCCGAAGCCTTGGACACAGGCGATTGGAAAGTCACCGTGCCGCAGCGTGACCGCGTGCTGATGCTCAAGGCGCCGTTTACTGCCAAACCGACCGAGATCGCCCGTACCACGCAGCGTTTCGAAGGCCTGGCGTGGACCGCGCAGCCTGACGTCGCTTTCCTGGACGAGAACGACGAGAACCGCCACTGGCGCCAGACCCGCATCGTCAACGTGGACAACCCGAAGCAGGAAGGTCGCCTGCTGTGGGATCTCTCCAGTGATGAGCTGTACGAGGACCCGGGCAATTTCGTGTACCAGCGCCTGCCCACCGGCGCCTACGTGGTGCGCCAGGAAGGCAATAGCGTGTTCCTGCGCGGGCAGGGCGCTTCGCCGCAGGGGGATCGTCCCTTCCTGGATGCCCTCAACCTCGACAGCCTGAAAACCGAGCGCCTGTTCCGCAGCGATGCCGATGCCTATGAGCAGTTCATCGGCTTCAGCGCCGTGCCTGGCCACCTCCTTACGTGGCACCAGTCGGTGACCGATGCACCGAATGCGTTCGTGCGCCTGCTGGGCGAGCGGGTCGCGGCCGCCAGGGCGGGCGAAGCGCAGTTCGTGTCCAAAGCGGACGCACTGACCCACCTGGTGGATCCAACCCCGGAAGTGCGCCAGATCAAGAAGCGCCTGGTCACCTACAAGCGCGCCGACGGCGTGGACCTGTCGTTCACCCTGTACACCCCGCCGGGTTACAAGGAAGGCCAGCGTGTCCCGGCGATTTTGTACGCGTACCCGGCTGACTTCGCCAACGCCGCGCAGGCAGGACAGGTGTCTGGTTCGCAGCAGACGTTCACCCGCCTGGCGCCGTACCGGCTGATGCTGCTGGCCGGCTACGCGATCATCGACAATGCCTCGTTCCCGATCGTCGGCGACCCGAAAACCGCCTACAACACGTATCTGGAACAGCTTGAAGCCGATGCCAAGGCCGCGGTGGACAAGGCGGTGGACCTGGGTGTGGTCGACCGTAACCGGATCGGTGTCACCGGGCACAGCCATGGGGGCCTGATGACCGCCAACCTGATCGCGCATACCGACCTGTTCAAGGCCGGTGTCGCCACCAGTGGGTCGTACAACAAGACGTTCACCCCGTTCGGTTTCCAGAACGAACGCCGCTCGGTCTGGCAAGCGCAGGACGTGTATCTGAAGGCCTCACCGTTCTTCTATGCCGACAAGATCAAGCTGCCGCTGCTGCTGGTCCACGGCGAGGATGACGCCAACCCGGGCACCGAGCCGTTCCAGTCGCGCAAGCTGTTCCAGGCGATCCGCGGCAACGGGGGCACCACCCGCCTGGTGATGCTGCCGCACGAACCGCACTGGTACACCGCGCTGGAATCCAATGAGCAGCTGGTGTCGGAAATGCTGACCTGGTTCGATACCTACGTGAAGAATGCGCCGCCGGCCAAGCACTGAGGTAAGGCATCGGTAGCGCCGTTCATCAGTCAGCTGCGCTTCGCATCAGACCCACGGCCGCCCTCGATGGGCGGCCGTTCTGCGTTCCGGGCGGGTGATGGAATTACACTCGGGGCAGACCACAAGGACGCAGGCATGGATATCCAGTCGTGGGGACCGGCGGGCAGCGGTGTCGTCGGCGCCGTCACCGCACCACGATCCGGGCTGCCAACGCCCTGTTCTTCGTGTGATTACCAGGGGGCGTGGACCGGGGAATGAGGGATCGAATGCAGCAGTCACCACTACAACCCACCGGTACTGCCACGCGGCGTGGGTGCAGCCGCTGGCTGTTCGTCCTGGCAGCGCTGGCGTGCGCCCCGCTCATGGCGGTGGCGCAGACCGCTCCAGCATCCGTTGATTCGGCAACGCAGGATCCCGACCGCCCCCGCACCTGCCTGGTGCTCGGCGGCGGCGGTGCCCGCGGCGCGGCCCACATCGGCGTGCTCAAGGTGCTCGAGCGCGAGCGCGTACCGATCGACTGCATCGTCGGCACCTCGATGGGCGCGGTGGTCGGCGGTCTGTATGCCTCCGGCTACACCGCCGATGAGATCGAGGCGGTGCTGGACCGGATCGACTGGGCCGAGGTGCTGCGCGACAAACCGCCACGCGATGAGCGCAGCATGCGCCGCAAGGAAGATGACCTGCGCCTGCTGGGCGGCGTCGAAGTCGGCCTGAGCAACGGCAAGATCGCGTTCCCGCAGGGCCTGATCCAGGGTCAGAAGCTGGAGATGCTGCTGCGCCGCCTGCTGCTGCCGACCTGGCAGGTGCGCGACTTCGATCATTTGCCGATTCCGTTCCGGGCCATCGCCACCGATATCGTCAGCGGCGAGAAGGTGGTGTTCGCGCAGGGCGACCTGGCGTTGGCCATCCGCGCGAGCATGTCGGTGCCGGGCGTGTTCGCGCCGGTGCGCTATGAGGACCATCTGCTGGTCGATGGTGGTGTGGTCGACAATGTCCCGATCGATGAAGCGCGGCGGCTGGGAGCGCAGCGGTTGATCGTGTCGCGGGTCGGCTCGCCGCTGATGACCGAGGCGCAGCTGGATTCACCGTTGGCGATCAGTCACCAGATGGCCAGCGTACTGATGCAGCGCGAAGTACTGGCGCAGTTGGCCACGCTCGGCCCGCAGGATCTGCTGATCACGCCGCCGCTGGGCGACATGGGCAGCCAGGATTTCAACCGCTCGCCGCAGGCCGTCGGTGTCGGTGAGCAGGCGGCGCAGGCTGAGGTCGCGGCGGTTCGTCGATTCCAGGTGGACGATACTCGCTACGCCGCCTTCCAGCGCCAGCATCGGCCGCCGGCGTATGAAACGCCGATCGTGGCCTTCATCGATGTGCTGCGCGATAAGACACGTACCGCACGCTATATCGAGCAGCGGCTGCAGCCGGAGGTCGGCCAGCCGCTGGCGCCGGACCGCGTGGAGCAGAAGGTGGCCACGGCCTACGGCGAAGGTCGCTACCAGCAGGTGCAGTGGCGGCTGGAGGAGCGCGACGGGCAGCAGGGCCTGGTGCTCGCACCGCAGGACAAACGCTGGGGCCCGGATTTCCTGCACTTCGCGCTGCGCCTGTCCGACGACTTCGACGGCAGCAGCAATTACCAGCTGATCACCGAGCTGACCCGGACCGGCCTCAGCGAGCAGGGCGCCGAGCTCAAGCTGCGCCTGGGGCTGGGCGAAGTGGAAGAGGCGTTCGCCGAGTACTACCGGCCGTTCGGCAGTAGTGGCCGGCATGCACTGTCCACCTATGCCAAGTACCGCGCCACCAATCTGGACCTGGCGCTGATGCGCGGCGGCGCACTCGCCGAGTTCCGTTACAGCCAGTGGCTGGGTGGACTGCGCTGGGCATATTCGCCACATCCGGACTGGGAAATCGCGCTGTTCGGCGAGCGCGGCCGTGAGCGCCTGCGCCTGGACGTCGGCAACCCGACCGAGCTGGGCAATTACCGCGCGGACATGGGCAGCGTCGGCTGGCAGCTGCGCCACGATTCGATCGACAGCTCGGCCTTCCCCAGTCGCGGCCAACGCGTGTCACTGACGCGCCAGCACTATCTCGATGCGCTCGGCACCGACAATTCGGCGGCGGTGACGCGGGTGCAGTGGGATGGGGCATGGGCGCACGGTCACAACCGCTGGCTGGGGGGCCTGCGCGCCTCCTCGGCACACGGCGGCGATGATCTGCTGGCCACCTATGGCTTCCTGGGCGGGTTGGGCAATCTGTCCGGGTACCCGGAAGAATCCATCTTCGCGCCGCAGACCGCGCTGGCCCGGGTGGTGTATTACCGTCGCGTCGCGCACGCCGACTCTCTGCTCACCATCCCGCTGTACGTCGGCGGCAGTGTGGAGTGGGGCGGATTCTGGCAGCGCCGTGAGGATGTCAGCCTTGATGGCATGCAGACCGCGGGCAGCGTGTTCGTCGGTGCCGATACGTTCCTTGGGCCGGTGTTCCTGGGGTATGGGCGCGCGCAGGGTGGACACGACTCGTTCTATTTGACCTTCGGCTCATTGCTGCGGACGCTGGATGGGTTCTGAGCTGACAGGCGCAGTGACGTCCCGCAGCGCGCCCCGCGCTTTATCCTGTGCAGCCGCACCCATGATGTGATGCCGATGAAACCGATGTTCCTGTCATTGTTGCTGCTGCTGTTCGCCGGCCACGTGCATGCCGCTGATGCACCGTCGTTGCCCGCAGCCTGGACGCAGATCGGTATTACCGTCGGCATGCCGTACGCGCAGGCCAAGGCATTGCTGCTCACAGCGGGCTGGATCGCCGGTGCGCCGGACAATGAGGGTGACCCCGTCTTCGCCGCGCATCCCGAGGTGGATTGCGGGCAGGGCTGGGACGCGATCTGCTCGGCAGGCTTCCATCGTGGAAACGAGGCTTACGGGTTGGTGCTCACACCGACCGATGACGACAAACTGCTGGTGCAAGGCATCTTCTGAAAGGAGCTGATACGGATGTCGCACCGAAACGTGGTGGTGTTCGATTTCGACTTGACGCTGACCCGCTGGGAAACGGCAAGCCGGTTCTTCAAATGTCTGCTGCGACGCCAGCCATGGCGGATTGCCGGTGTGGTGCTCGCGCTGCCGGTGCTGGCGCCACTGTGGGCATTGCCGCGCACGCGACACCTCCCGGTACGCTTTGCCGTGTGGATGGCGACGTTCGGACGCAGCCACGAGACACTGGCCAGGCTCGCCGTGGCACATGCCGATGAGGTGTTCGCCGGGCCTGACCCTGTATTCCTGCCCCAGGGCGTGGAGCGACTGCGCCACCATCTTGCCCAAGGCGACGAGGTTGTCATCGCCACCGGCTGCTGGGAGCCGTTGGCGCGTGCGTTGCTGGAACGCGAAGGTCTGAAGGACGTACCGCTGGTCGCCTCGACCCTGCGGCCGTGTGTCGGCGGTTGGGTCAGCGAAAAACACTGTCTTGGCGCCAACAAGATTCCCATGCTGACCGAGCGCGGTTATCCGCCACCGTGGCGCACGGCCTACACCGATCATCGCGCGGACCTGCCGCTACTGCGCAACAGCGAGCAGTGGTATCTGGTCAGCCCGGGGGAGAAGTGCCTGCGCCTGATCGAACAGACGATGATGACCAAGGCGCAGATCCTTCCCTGGCGCAACGCCTGAGCGCTCCCGTCACTGCGCGACCAGCGCGAGCCTCAGTCCTCTTTCATCGCCACTTCCGCCGCGAGCAACGCCTGCGCGGCCTTGCTCAGTTCCGGCGAAGGCACGATGGGCGCGCCGATGGCCTCCATCATCTGATCGGTGGAGACGAACCGGCGATGCCGGCGGTCGTAGATGCCGGTGATCAGCAGGGCACGCGTGGCGACCTTTTCCTCCTCGCCGATCAGCACCCGCTGCTCCATGATGATGCGCGTGCCGACCCAGCCGGCCAAACGGGTTTCCAGCACGAAGCGCTGGAACGGCTTGAGCTCCCGCCGGAACTGGATGCTGCCTCCGCTGACGATCGGGGCCCACTTGGAGCGCCATGCCACCCGGCCCAGGCCCATCCGGAACACCAGATCCAGCCGGCCCAGGTCGAAGATCGTCCAATAGCGGCCGTTGGTCATGTGCAGGTTGCTGTCGATGTCGTTGGGCAGCACCCGGAAGTTCAAGCGCGACACCGCGAACGGCGCGCTCAGCTTCGGGCGGAATGGCGAGGACAGCAGCAGGAACAGGAGGCGGAACCAGAGATTCATGGGCAGGGACGCTCATCTATAACAGGTGTCATAATCGAAATACGCTAATCTATGACACTCGTCTTAGCAAGGAGTCCGGCTCATGAGTGCACGTCATTCCGATGCACCGCAGCGCGTCGTGGCGGCGGCCGCGGAAATGCTGGCCACCTACGGACTCAATGCCTCCAGCGTCCGTGAGGTCGCCAGGCGCGCGCAGGCGCCGTTCGGCTCCACCTACCACCACTTCCCCGGCGGCAAGCAGCAGGTCCTGGCCGAAGCCACGACCTTGGCGGGCACCAAGGTGGATGCGCTGCTCGATACCTGCCTGCAGGGAGCGGCCCCCGACGGGCTGTACCTGTTCCTGGCAGCGTGGCGCGAACGCTTGATCCGTTCGGATTTCCACGTGGGGTGCCCGGTGCTTGCGGCGGCGGTCGAAGAGCCGATCGACGATGCCCCCGACGATGCACGGCGGGCCGCGGCCGAGGTATTTGCGCGCTGGGAAGCCCGTCTGACCGAAGCGCTGGCCCGCGGTGGCCGCTCGCCCGAGCAGGCCAACGGCATTGCCACCATGATCATCGCCAGCATCGAGGGTGCGGTGGCGATGAGCCGGGCCACGCGCGACATCGGCCCATTCGATCGCGTCGCAGCGCAGCTTGTTTCCCTGGTCGCCGATCGCTGAGACTGTCGGCCTGCCGCAACCGGAGTGCCGCGCTTTGACCGCCTTGATCCGTTCCACCGTGTTCGCCGCGACGCTCGCCGCGTGCGCCCTGCATCCGAGTGCGCACGCGCAGGAATCACCTGCGACCAATCCGCTGTATCGGGTGCCTGCCGAGCAGGCAACGCCCGCGCAGATCACGGAGATGCAGCAGCGCCTGCTGGACTGGCCGCAGCTGCAGCGCTACCGCGGCGAGAACGCCGCATTGGCACCGGTCGCGCCGGGGACGAAGCGCGTGGTGTTCTACGGTGACTCGATCACCGAAGGTTGGGGACCGACCGGCAGCGAGCGTTTCTTCCCGGGCAAGCCGTACGTCAACCGCGGTATTTCCGGGCAGACCACAGCGCAGATGCTGCTGCGCTTCCAGCAGGACGTCATCGCGCTGAAACCGGCGCTGGTGGTGATCCTCGCTGGCACGAACGATATCGCCGGCAATACCGGGCCGACCACGCAGACGATGATCGAAGACAACCTGCACGCGATGGTGGAACTGGCGCAGGCGCACAACATCCGCATCGTGCTGGCCTCGGTGCTGCCCGTCAGCGATTACCCGTGGCAACCCGGCGTGCAGCCCGCGGGCAAAGTGACGGCGCTCAATCGGGCGTTGCGTGCTTACGCGGAGGAGCAGGGTCTGGTCTATCTGGATTACCACACGGCCATGACCAACAAAGACGGCGGTCTCGACCCGGAACTGGCCGCCGATGGCGTGCATCCCACGCCGGCCGGTTACGCGAAGATGGTGCCGTTGGCCGAAGCGGCGATCGCGCGGGCGCAGGCGCGTTGACGATGAACAATCCCTACTCGGTGGCGGCACGAGCCGCGCTCCCGCCTGCTTCGCGCGGCTACGGCCTGCTGGCGGTGGGCGTGCTGAGCAGTGGCTTGACCGCGATCGTGATGACCGCCATCGGGTTCTTCGTGGTGCCGCAGTTCCAGGAGGTGTTCACCAGCTTCGGCGTGGCGCTGCCGTGGCTCACGCGCGCGCTGATCCACGGGTATGGCTGGGCCTGGATCGCACCGATGCTGGTGCTGCTGCAGTGGTTTCGCGGTCCAGGCGGTCTGTATCGCCCCCACTTGGCGGCCGTGCTGGGCGTGCTGTCGATGCTGGCTGGCGCGCTGGTGACTGTGTTCGGGCTGTATCTGCCGATGTTCCAGATCGGTGCGGTGGTCTGACTGCCGCCTGCGGCCGGCCGGTCAAGACCGCTGAATACGGTCGGCTGGTCCGGCAATACGCGTCGGCTTGATCCAGGTCATGTGGCCGGGCTGCGCCAGGTCGACACCCTCGGCGATGATCTGCTCAGCATCAATTCGCTGATCTACCTCGGCGCCTGCCTGAGCGCGTATTGGGCGCTGCGCACCCGCCGGCGCAAGCGCAACCAGTTCCTGGAAGGCCTGGCGGATTGGCTGTTCCTGATCGGCCTGGCGGTCAGCGCGGTCGCCACCGGTTTCATCACCTGGGCCATTACTGGCACCTAGGCGGCTGCGGGCGCAGCGGCGATATGGGGC
Organism: Stenotrophomonas sp. TWI809; assembly: GCF_039673205.1. Lineage (NCBI taxonomy): Bacteria > Pseudomonadati > Pseudomonadota > Gammaproteobacteria > Lysobacterales > Lysobacteraceae > Stenotrophomonas > Stenotrophomonas sp. TWI809. The sequence continues at coordinate 53,070 of NZ_JBDJLE010000006.1, forward strand.
GTGCGGCGCGTGACAGCGTCCTATCGGGCGCAGACTGAATGCTTCAGTCCGGATGCGCGGTACGGTCATGGGCAAACAGAACAAACCAGTAGAAATACTGGCCCCTGGATATTGCGCAACCGGGCCACTCAAAACAGTATGAATCGGCCATCGCAGCATCGCAGGAGACCCACGATCATGCGCATCATCGCTGGCACGCCGTCGGCGCGTTGCTGGGCGTGTTGTTCCTGTCCAGTGGCCCCGGAGTGCTTCCCGGGTGTGCTCGCCGCTGCACACCTGCAGGAGCTGGAGCGGCTCGTCGAACACACCGCGCCGGTGCATGCCGGCGGTCTGCTGTTCCGGCAGGGCGATCCGTTCCAGTACATCACGGTCATCCGCCTCGGCATGGTCAAGACGTACGCCGTCGATCGCGACGGGCGCGAGCAGACGCTCGGCTTCCATATGCCGGGGGATTTCATCGGTCTCAGCGCCATCGACGAGCAACGCTATCCCTGCAATGCGATCGCACTCGACACCGTGACCCTGTGCCGATTGCCGTTCCATGAGATTGCCGAACTGGCCACACGCATGCCATCGCTGCAGGCCAAACTGTTTCGGTTGATGAGCCGGGATATCGCGCGCGCCACGCAGCTGGCCTGCAACAGCATGGCCGACGAGCGGCTGGCCGCGTTCCTGATCGACATGGCCGACCGCATGGCGGCGCGGGGTTACGCCGCGAACCGCTGGCAGCTCACCATGTCGCGGATGGATATCGCCAGCTACCTGCGCTTGGCACCGGAGACGCTCAGCCGCTTGCTGCGTCGCTTCCAGGCCGAAGGGCTGGTGACTGTAGAGGGGCGCGATGTGGAAGTCCGCGGCCGCGACCGTCTGCAGGCAATGGCGGCCGCCGACCCCATGCGGCGGAGCGCTGCAGTCGGCGTGCAGGTCCGCAACCAGGCGGCCTAGCGCGGCATGCCGCACGGCCCTAGGCGCTCAGTCAAAGCGCCAGCGCACCCCGGCATACACACCGCGCCCATCACCCGGCGTGGAACGCGCGACATCCTTGCCCGCATCGTCGTAGCCCGGGGTCACCGTGGCGGCATAGTGGCGGTCGCTCAGGTTGCGCAGTTCCGCCCAGGCCTGCCAGCGGCCACCGGGGGCGTCGTAGCCGATGCGGGTGCCGAAGATCACGTGGCTGTCGGCGGCCATGCTGTTGGCATAGTCGACGAACATTTTCGACGCGTACTCGGTGTTCAGCCCGGCGTAGAAGCCGGCCGGGTGATCGTAGCGCAGCTCGGCCTGATAGTAGTGGCGCGGCAGGCCGGGCAGGCGGTTGCTACCGAAGCGTGCATCATCGCGGTAGCGGAAGTCGCTGAAGGTGTAGGCCTGGCGCAATGACAGCCGCCCGCCGACGCCCTGCCACAGCGCACTGTCCAGGCCGGCTTCGATGCCACGGTGCACGGTCGGGCTGGCGTTGGATTCGGCGATGAACAGGTTCGGCACCGGTTGCACTTCCACGGTGAGCAGTTCGTGGTTGAGGCGCACGTAATAGCCGGTCAGCTCCCAGCGGCCGAGCGCGCTGTCGCCGCGCGCGCCGAGTTCCAGCGTGGTCGCGGTCTGGTTGTCCAGTTCCACCGGCGCGCGCTGGCGGCCGGTGGAGGCACCGTTGCCGGCGGCGAAGTACTGGTTCGATCCCCAGATCATCGACCACGGATGCGCCGGTTCCAGCGAGCGGCTCAGGTTGCCGAACCATTGCGTCTGCGGGGTCTGCTGCCAGGTGAAGCCCAGCCGCGGCGCGTAATCCCACTGGCGCTCGGACAGTTTCTCCGGCGTCGCCGGCCAAGTGACTTGCACATCGCGGCGGGTGTGGATCAATGCCATGCCGGTCTGCAGGCGCAGCGTGTCGCTCAGCGCCAGATCATTGCCGACGTGCAGCACGCTGTCGGTGCCGTAATGCTCAAAGTCGCGGGTGTGCGTGCCGGCCGCGTACCCGTTGCTGGCGAAGCGCAGGGTCTCGCGCACGTTGGCATCCAGATCGAGGGTCACGCGCAGTCCGATCGTGGTCACGCTGTCATGCCCGAACAGCGCGTGCCGGCGGCGGTAGTCGAGCGTGCCGTTGAGGTTGGCGTAGTCCAGCTGCTGGCGGTACAGGCTCTCGTTCAAGTCCATCGGGTACTTGTGATACACGAGGCCGGCCTGCAGCGACGCATCTTCATCGATGGTGTAGGTGGTGGTGTTGCCGATCCAGGTGCTGCCCGGCTGCGGGCGGCGCGCGTCGATCGCCAAGTTGGCCGGATTGGCAGCGCGGGGATCGTTGCGGATCTGCGCGCGGGTCAGGCGCCCCGGGGTTTCGTGATCGGTCTCGCGGTAGCGCAGGAAGAAGCGCGTCTCCAGATCCGGCGTGAGCTGCCAGCCGACGTTGGCCACCGCACCCTTGCCCTTGCCGGCGGCGTGCTGCTGATAGCCGTCGTACTCGGTGTCGGTGTAGGCGATGAAGTAATCGACCGCGTCCTGCACGCCACCCAGGCTGATCCCGCGCTTCTGGTACCCGCGTGCGCCGGCTTCGTAGTGCAGCTCCAGCCCCGGCGTATCGCGGCCGCTGCGGGTGATGTAGTTGATCGCACCGCCCAAGGCCAACGCGCCGCGCTCGAACCCGTTGGCACCGCGCAGGACCTCCACGCGGCTCAGCCACAGCGGCTCCAGCAGCTCGTACGGCGTGCCACCCGGGCCGGTCAGCGGCAGACCATCCAGCGAGACCGACAGGCCGGAGGCATGCGCACCCGGCGCCCGGTTGAGGCCCGAACCGCGGATGGAGACCTTGACGCCTTCATTGCCGGCGCTCTGCGCACTGATGCCGGGCTGGTAGGCCAGCACATCGGCGGTGCCGGCGACGCGGCCCTGGCCGACCTGCGCCAGATCCACCACGTTGCCCGCGCCGGGGACCCGGTCCAGCGCACGGCGCACCGCCTCGGTGGCATCGGCGGCGGTGACGTTCACCGCATCCAGGGTGACCGCCTGACCGGCGGGCGCGGCATGGGCGACGTTGGTGGCGGCAAGGCTGGCCAGCAAGGCAGCGGCGAGCAGGGACAGGGCAGGGACGGCGGAGCGATTCGGGAGGGCAGTCATTCGTGCGCGGTATCAGTGCGGACAGCGCCCACGTCGCCGTGGCACCCTGTCAACTTTATGTTGGGCGCGCAAGTTAACAGGATGTGGGGGCGTTCGTCACCCTTGTGGGGCGTATGGGTGACGAACGCCGACGGCGGGATGTCCGTAGTGCCGGCCGCTGGCCGGCTCGCCAGGATCTACGCGATCCCGTCGCGTGAGACCCATGATCGCGTGGTTGCCGGCCCGCGGCCGGCATTACCGGGCCGCTGCCAGCGCTTTCGACTTGGCGTACAGCCGTTCGGCCTGCTTCGCGTCGCCCAAGGCGGCATACGTTTCTGCCAGGCTGTCCCAGGCATTGGCCGAGCGCGGGAACAGCGTCGCGTTGAAGGCGAACAGCGGCAGCGCGGTGGCATGGCCCAGGTTCTCGGCCACCGCGTAGCCCACGCGGTTGATGTCCTGCTCCAGCATCGGCTGATCACCGCGCCCGGTAGTGATGAGCCACTGTTTCAACGCGGTTGTGCGTGCGGCCGTCTGCGGCTCCAGTGCGTAGGTGATCAGCCTTTCCGACAAGGCCTCGCGAGGGAACTGCATCGGGGCCACCACCGCCATGGTGCTGTCCACCAGCGTGCGCGACCACACATTCGTCGCACTGCCGTTGGTGAGGTAGATAAAGCTGTAGGTATCCCCGCCCAAGCCGTCCAGGAAGGCTATCCGTGCACGTACCCGCGTGCCACCGTCATGCCCCACGAAGCGGTACTCGCCGCTTTCTTCGAATTCCCAACCCGTGGAGAAGCCGCTGCGCCGTCCGTTGTCCAGCAACTGTGGCTGCCACAGCTGCTGCAGCGTGGCACGCCCCACCAGCTCACCGCGGGTCAGGGCCATCAGGAAGCGGTCCAGATCACCGACGGTGGTATGCAGTGCGGCATGCCCGTAGGCATAGGATGGCCAGGCGATGTCGTCTTCGCGCTGCAGGGCGCCCTGTTTGCCGATATAGGCGATGGCAATGGCGTGCGGCACATCCGTTGCCGGGCCCAGCGAGGTGTGCGTCATCGACAGCGGACGAAGCACGCGGTCTTGGACGATCTGCGCATAGGGCTGCTGGTACTGCGCTTCCAACAGCGCGGTGAGGACCAGATAGTTTGTCTGCGCATACCGATTGGCAGTGCCCGGCGTGAACTGCAGTGGTGCGCCGGCGAGTGCCTTGAACACCTCCGCCGCCGTGGTCGGGAAGCGGTTGCCCTGCGAGGTGATCACCTCACCTTCCCGATACTGGAAGTACTCGGGAACGCCGGACGCATGGTTGAGGAACTGCCGCACGGTGATCGCCTGCCAGGGCTCGGGCAGATCGGGAAGATAGCGGCTGGCCGGTGCATCCAGCTCGACCCTGCCGGCCTCCACCCGTTGCATGACCAGAGCGCTGACCAGCAGTTTGGCCAGGGAGTAAGCATTGAACACCGTTTCGGCGGTCACCGCCCGATGCGTGGTGACGTCGGCCTCTCCGGCGACGGCCTGCGCGAGAAGCGCGCCGTTGTGCCGTATCAGTACTGCCTGGCCGGCGATGCCATAGCGCTCCGCGTTGGCATGGAGCTGCCGGGAGATCCGGGCGTCTAACTCCGCGGCGCGCACAGTGCCGGACGGCGTCGATACCGCGAGCAGCAGGACCGCGACAAAGGCGAAACGACGCATTGCGGGCATCCTCGTGGGTGAGCCCGCACAGTAGGAAGCGCTGGCACCCCGGTCAATGCGGCGGAAGTCACCCCCGGTCGTGAAAGGCCCCGACCGTCGGCCGGGGCCTACCCGCATCAGCCCAGAATCCCAGGCAGATCCAGGCCCTTGTCCTTCGCACACTCCACCGCGATGTCATACCCCGCATCGGCATGCCGCATCACGCCCGTGGCCGGGTCGTTCCACAGCACGCGCGCGATGCGCTTGGCCGCCGCTTCGGTGCCATCGCAGACGATGACCATGCCCGAATGCTGCGAGAAGCCCATACCGACGCCGCCGCCATGGTGCAGCGAGACCCAGGTGGCACCGCTGGCGGTGTTGAGCAGGGCGTTGAGCAGCGGCCAGTCGGAGACGGCATCGGAACCGTCCTGCATGGCCTCGGTTTCGCGGTTGGGCGAGGCGACGCTGCCCGAGTCCAGGTGATCACGGCCGATCACCACCGGCGCCTTCAGCTCGCCATTGGCGACCATCTCGTTGAAGGCAAGGCCCAGTCGATCACGATCGCCCAGGCCGACCCAGCAGATGCGCGCGGGCAGGCCCTGGAACTTGATCTTCTCGGCGGCCATGTCCAGCCAGCGGTGCAGGTGCGGGTTGTCCGGGATCAGTTCCTTGACCTTGGCATCGGTCTTGGCGATGTCCTCCGGATCGCCGCTCAGCGCGGCCCAGCGGAACGGGCCGATGCCGCGGCAGAACAGCGGGCGGATGTAGGCGGGGACGAAGCCGGGGAAGTCGAAGGCATCTTCCACACCTTCTTCCAGCGCCATCTGGCGCAGGTTGTTGCCGTAGTCCACGGTCGGTACGCCGAGCGAGTGGAAACCAAGCATGGCGCGGATGTGGTTGGCCATCGATTCGCGCGCGGCCGCTTCCACTTCCTTCGGTGCGGAGACGCGCTTGTCGTCCCATTCTTCCACCGTCCAGCCCTGCGGCAGGTAGCCGTTGACCGGGTCGTGCGCGGAGGTCTGGTCGGTCAGCAGGTCCGGCTTGACGCCGCGGATCAGCAGCTCGTCCAGCACGTCGGCGACATTGCCGAGCAGGCCGACCGAGAGCGGCTTCTTCGCGGTGCAGGATGCCTCGATCAGGCGCAGCGCTTCGTCGAGGTCATCGGTCCAGGTGTCGAGGTAGCCGGTGCGCAGGCGCATCTCGATGCTGCTCTTGCGGCATTCCACCGCGAGGCAGGAAGCCCCGGCCATCACCGCGGCCAGTGGCTGCGCGCCGCCCATGCCGCCCAGGCCACCGGTGAACAGCCATTTGCCGGCCAGGCTGCCGTTGTAGTGCTGGCGGCCCATTTCCACGAAGGTCTCGTAAGTGCCCTGCACGATGCCCTGGGCGCCGATGTAGATCCAGCTGCCCGCGGTCATCTGGCCGTACATCGCGAGGCCCTTCTTGTCGAGCTCGTTGAAGTGGTCCCAGTTGGCCCACCGCGGCACCAGGTTGGAGTTGGCGATCAGCACGCGCGGGGCATCCACGTGGGTGCGGAACACGCCGACCGGCTTGCCGGACTGCACCAGCAGGGTCTGGTCATCTTCGAGCCGCTGCAGGGTCTCGATGATTTTGTCGTAGCTCTCCCAGTCGCGCGCCGCGCGGCCGATGCCACCGTAGACCACCAGCTCCTGCGGGCGCTCGGCCACGTCCGGGTGCAGGTTGTTCATCAGCATGCGCAGCGGGGCTTCGGTCAGCCAGCTCTTGCAGGTCAGCGTGGTGCCGGTCGGGGCGAGGATGGTGCGGGTGGAATCGAGACGGGTCATGCAGCACTCCGGGACGTAGCGAAGTCGAGACAGGCATCGAGCACCTGCTGCAGCGTGGCGCGCAGCGGGGCGGCGTGATCGGGATCCAATGGCGTGGGCCAGCTGTGCTCATCCACGGCCTCGGGCTCGTGCAGGTAGCCGCGGCAGGCCAGCTCCATCTGCAGCGTATGCACGCCGCCGGGGATGTCGCTGTAATGGCGGGTGATGTAGCCGCCCTTGAAGCGGCCGTTGCGCACATGGCTCATGCCGCTCATCGCGCACAGGTTGTCGACCACGTCGGTCAGCGCGTTGTCGCAGGTGGTATCGCCGTTGGTGCCGAGGTTGAACTGCGGCAGCTGGCCATCGAACAGGTGCGGGATGTGCGAGCGGATCGAGTGCGCGTCATACACCACCACGGTGCCGTGCAGGGCACGCAGGCGCGCGATCTCCGCGGCGAGGGCGTCGTGGTAGGGCGCGAACCAGGTATCGCGGCGGCGCGCGATTTCCGCTTCGTCCGGGCCGTGGCCATCGCGGTACAGCGGCTGGTTGTCGAAGGTGGTCAGCGGGCACAGGCCGGTGGTGTTCTGGCCCGGGTACAGCGAGGTGCCGCTGGGGTCGCGGTTGACGTCGATGACCGAGCGCGACACCGCGGTGCGCACCGTGGTGGCGCCCATCTGCTGCGCGAAGCCGTACAGCTCATGCACCCACCAGTCGGCGTCGCGACGGGCCAGCCACGGCGACACGAACTGTGCGGCCAGTGCATCGGGCAGCTCGGTGCCGGTGTGCGGGAAGCTGACGATCAACGGCACATCGCCGCGGTGGATCTGCAGCCAATCCGGTGGGGTCGTCATGCCAGCGGCTCCAGCGGCGGCAGGATGTCGGCCAGCCCTTCAGCCAGCACGCCACTGCGCACCAGGTCGGTCGCGGCCACCATGTCCGGGTGGAAGTAACGGTCGTCTTCCAGCGTCGGCACCTGTGCGCGCAGGCGCTGGCGCACCGCTTCCAGCGCATCGCTGGAGCGCAGCGGGGCATGGAAATCGCAGCCCTGTGCAGCGGCGAGCAGCTCGATGCCGATCACATTGGCCGCGTTCTCGGCCATCGCCATCAGGCGGCGTGCACCGTGCGCGGCCATCGAGACGTGATCTTCCTGGTTGGCCGAGGTCGGGATCGAGTCGACGCTGGCCGGGTAGGCGCGCTGCTTGTTTTCCGAGACCAGCGCCGCGGCGGTGACCTGCGGAATCATGAAACCGGAATTCAAGCCGGGCTTCGGGGTGAGGAAGGCCGGCAGCCCGGACAGGGCCGGGTCGACCAGCATCGCGGTGCGGCGCTCGCTGATCGAGCCGATTTCGCACACGGCCATCGCCAGCATGTCCGCCGCGAAAGCGACCGGCTCGGCGTGGAAATTGCCGCCGCTCAGTGCCTCATTGGTATCGGTGAATACCAGCGGATTGTCGGACACGCCGTTGGCTTCGATCGCCAGCGTGGTGGCGGCCTGGCGCATCACGTCGAACGCGGCGCCCATGACCTGCGGCTGACAGCGCAGGCAGTACGGATCCTGCACGCGCACGTCGTTGTCGCGGTGCGATTCGCGGATCGCCGAGCCCTGCATCAGGGTGCGCAGCGCGGCGGCGGTGGCGATCTGCCCGCGCTGGCCACGGATGCTGTGGATGCGCGGATCGAACGGGGTGTCCGAGCCCTTGGCCGCTTCCACCGACAGCGCGCCGGTGACCAGCGCCGCGCGGAACACGGTATCGATCGCGAACAGACCGGCCAGTGCATAGGCGGTGGAGTACTGGGTGCCGTTGAGCAGCGCCAGGCCTTCCTTCGCGCCCAGTACCAGCGGGGCCAGGCCGACCTTGGCCAGCGCCTCGGCCGCCGGCAGGCGCTCGCCCGACACGAAGGCTTCGCCCACGCCGATCATCACGCTGGCCAGGTGCGAGAGCGGGGCCAGATCGCCGGAGGCACCGACCGAGCCCTGGCACGGAATCACCGGAATGAAGTCGTGCTGCAGGAAGGCTTCCAGCAGGGCCAGCGTCTGCGGGCGGATCCCCGAGGCGCCCTGGGCGAGGCTGGCCAGCTTCAACGCCATCATCAGGCGCACCACCGGTGCGGGCATCGGCTCGCCGACGCCGGCGGCATGCGAAAGCACGATATTGCGCTGCAGGGTTTCCAGGTCGTCGCGCTCGATGCGCACGCTGGCCAACTTGCCGAAGCCGGTATTGATGCCGTACACCGGTGCGCCCTTGGCGACGATGTCGGCCACGGTCTGCGCGCTGCGCAGCACGGCCGCGGCCGAGGCCGGGTCCAGCCGCACCCGCGCGCCGTCATGGATCGCGCGCCATTGCGCCAGCGTGACGGCGCCGGGGTGCAGGGTCAGGGTAGTGCTCATGAAATCTCCAGACATCACTAGATTCAGACGGGTTGGCCGCGCATCACGCGGCAGTGCAGGGGGTTGAAACCCATGCGGTAGACGAGGTCGGCAGGCGCCTCGATGTCCCACAGGGCGAGGTTGCAGTCCAGGCCGACGGCGAGCCGGCCGATCCGGTCCTGCCGGCCAAGGGCGCGCGCCGCTTCACGGGTGAAGCCGGCGATGCACTCCGCCACGGTCATGCGGAACAGGGTGGCGGCCATGTTCATCGCCAGCAGCGGGCTGGTCAGCGGCGAGGTGCCGGGGTTGGAATCGGTGGCCAGCGCCAGTGGTACGCCGGCCGCCCGCAGGTCGGCGATCGGGGGCAGGGTGGTATCGCGGGTGAAATAGAACGCGCCCGGCAGCAGCACCGCCACGGTGCCGGCGCTGCGCATCGCGGCGATGCCGTCGGCGTCGAGGTGTTCGATATGGTCGGCCGACAGTGCGCCGTGACGTGCCGCCAGGGCGGCACCGTGCTGGTTGCTGAGCTGCTCGGCATGGATCTTGATCGCCAGCCCGTGTTGCTGCGCGGCGAGGAAGACCTGCTCGGCCTGTGCGGCGCTGAAAGCGATGTTCTCGCAGAACACGTCTACCGCCTCGGCCAGCCCGGCCGCCGAAACGGCCGGAATCATGACGTTGCAGACCTCGTCGATGTACTCCTGCGCTTCGCGGCCCGGCGGGATCGCATGCGCGCCGAGGAAGGTCGGCACGATCTCGACCGCGCGCTGGCGGCCCAGTTCGCGCGCGACGGTCAGCTGCTTGGTCTCATCGGCCAGGGTCAACCCGTAACCGGATTTGATCTCGAGCGTGGTGATGCCTTCGGCCAGCATGGCGTCCAGCCGTGGCAGGCTCGCGGCGAGCAGGTCGGCCTCGCTGGCGGCGCGGGTGGCCCGCACGGTGGAGACGATGCCGCCGCCGGCGCGGGCGATGTCGGCATAGCTCACGCCCTGCAGGCGCTGCTCGAACTCGCCGGCGCGGTTGCCGGCATAAACCAGGTGGGTGTGGCAGTCGATCAGGCCGGGGCTGATCCAGCGCCCGGCGCAGTCGATACGCTGGACCGGCTGCAGGTGACCGGCAGATCCGGCCGCACCGACATGCACGATGCGCCCATCGGTCGCGGCGATGACGCCCTCCTCGATCACGCCCAGGCCCGGGCCGTCGACGGTGATCAGGTTGGCGTGGTACCAGAGGGTGTCACAGTGCATGGCAGCAACCACATCGGTGTATATGTCTATACAATATAGACGCCTCTTCCGGGATGTCCAGTGATGCCAGCCACCCCCGCACCGATCCTTCGTTTCCACGCCGCTCATGCGCTGCTGCCACATGGCTGGGCGCGCGATGTGCGCATCCTCAGCCAAGGCGGCAGGTTCATCGAGGTGACCGAAGGTGTGTCGGCCGCGCCGGGCGATACCGCGTTGGCGATCGCGGTGCCGGGCCTGGGCAACCTGCACAGCCACGCTTTCCAGCGCGGCATGGCCGGACTGACCGAGATCGGCGGCAACAGCGGCGACAGCTTCTGGAGCTGGCGTGAGCTGATGTACCGCTTCCTCGCGCATCTGCAGCCCGAGGCCATGCAGGCGATCGCCGAGCAGGCCTATGTGGAAATGCTGGAATCCGGCTTCACCCGGGTCGGCGAGTTCCATTACCTGCACCATGGCCCGGACGGCGCGGCCTATGCCAACCGTGCCGAGATGGCCGAGCGTATCGCGGCCGCTGCCCGGTCCAGCGGCATCGGCCTGACCCTGCTGCCGGTGTTCTACGCGCATGCCGATTTCGGCGGCGCCGCGCCAAATCCGGCCCAGCGCCGGCTGATCCACGATGTCGACGGGTTTGCTGCGCTGCTGCAGGGCTGCACGCGCGCGCTGCAGGACCAGGACGATGCGGTGCTCGGTTTCGCCCCGCACAGCCTGCGCGCGGTGACCGGCGAGGAATTGTCGGCGTTGCTGCCGCTCAATAGCGGGCCCGTCCACATCCACATCGCCGAACAGACCCGCGAGGTCGATGCCTGCGTCGCCTGGAGCGGCATGCGGCCGGTGCAGTGGCTGTACGAACACGCGCCGGTGGATGCGCGCTGGTGCCTGGTGCATGCCACCCACATCACCGAAGCGGAGATGCAGCAGATCGTCGCCAGCCGTGCGGTGGCCGGGCTGTGCCCGATCACCGAGGCGAACCTGGGTGACGGCCTGTTCCCGATGCAGGCCTTCGCACGTGCCGGTGGCCGGTTCGGCGTGGGCTCGGATTCCAACGTGCTGATCGACGCGGCCGAAGAACTGCGCCTGCTCGAGTACGGCCAGCGCCTGCAACTGCGCGGGCGCAATGTGCTGGCCCCGGGCGATGGTCAGTCCACCGGCCGCTGGCTGTACGAACAGTCGTTGAACGGTGCTGCGCAGGCGCTGGGCGTGACCACCGGGCTGCAGGCCGGTGCGCCGGCCGACCTGGTCGAACTCGATCCGGATCACCCGGCGCTGATCGCCCGCGACGGCGACGCCTTGCTTGACAGCTGGGTGTTCGCCGCACGTAATGGCGCCGTGCGATCGGTGTGGCGCCAAGGGCGCCAGTGGGTCCGTGATGGTCGCCACCCGCAACGCGAGGCGGTGGCCGCACGGTTCGCCGCGGCACTTCGACCGTTGTTGAGGGTCTGATCAGACCCTCCCATGCAGGAATCCAGAGTGACGGGCAAGAAAGCAGCAACCCTCAATCAGCGCATCCGTGCTGATCTGGAAAGCCGCATCCTCAGTGGACAGTGGGAGCCTGGCTTCCGCATCCCCTACGAACACGAGCTGATGGAGCAGTACGGCTGCTCGCGGATGACCGTGAACAAGGTGCTGACCGCGTTGGCCGAGAGCGGCATGATCGAGCGCCGCCGCCGTGCGGGCTCGTTCGTCGCGCGCCAGCCGCCGCACCTGGAACAGGTGGCGCTGGAGATTCCCGACATCGCGATGGCGGTGGAAGCGCGCGGGCACGTCTATGGCTACCAGCTGCTGGAGCGTGCCTACCGGCGACCGCGCGAGCAGGTTGCGGAGGAAACCACCCTGGCCGGCGGCGAGAAGCTGCTGGCGATCCGCTGCCTGCACCTGGCCGATGGCCGGCCGCTGGCGCTGGAGCACCGCCTGATCAGCCCGGTCGGCGTGCCGGAGGTGTTGGCGGTGGATTTCGAGACCACGGCGCCGGGCAGCTGGCTGCTGCAGAACGTCTCGTGGACACGCGCCCAGCACCGGATCAGTGCCTGGGGCGCGGATGAGGCGGCCGCCACGCTGCTGCAGGTCAAACCCGGCACGGCGTGCCTGGTCATCGACCGCCTTACCTGGCGCGGCGAGCAGCCGATCACCTGCGTGCGGCAGATGTTCCTGGGCGATGCCTACGATCTGGTTGCCCGTTTCTCGCCGGGCGCGCGCTGAGCCTTACAGTGTGGTGCACTGCCGCCAGCGGACCGGCTCATCCACGCCGGGGCGCGGGTTGAGCTGGATGCGCACGGTGCGCAGCGCCGGGTAGCGGGTCACTTCCTCGCAGATCAGCGGCCAGATCGTATCGATTTCGCCGGTGCGGTTGATCGCCAGCGTCTGCCGGGTCAGCCAGATGCCACTGGCCACGCCGGGGCGGCTGGCCACGTTGCGTGACAGTTCCTGCTGATAGCGGTCCAGCGTGGCGTCGTCCGGGTTCGCTTCCATTGCAGGCGGGGCGGCGTCGGCAGCGCGGCCAGCGGTCTCGGGGGCCGCGGGGGCCGGTGTCGCAGGCGTGGGCTGGGTGCCGGCCGGCGCGGGTGTTTTCGCTGCAGCCGGCGCGGCCGCCGCGGTTTCGTCGTCGGCCCACTCCGTTTCCAGCCCGGCGGTCAGCGAGCCCAGCCCGACCATCAGGCCCAGCGTCGCCGCGCCCAGTGCCGCGATCGAGATGCGGCGGAGGGCTTCGCCACGGGCACCGGCCTCGACACGGGCCTCCATGTCGCCCGGCAGGTAGGGCTTCAGCAACGGCCACAGCAGCGGGCCGTCGAGGACCTCGACGCTCTGTTTTTCAGCGGCGATGCGTCCATCGCGCTCGACCTTGCCCTCGGTGATCAGGATGCCGCCACGCGCACCGGCCAGGCGCGCGGCGGCGCCCAGTTCGTTCACCGCCGCCGTGCCGATCCGGTAGGCGCGCCCGTGCTTGCAGGAGAGCAGCCAGCGCTGCGGCCCGTCGTGCATCAGGAAATCGCTGCGGGGTTCGCGGCTGTCCACGGCCTCGTCCGGCACGTCCTGCAGCCCGCGCTGCTCGTGCATCGCGCGCCGCACGATCAGGGAAAACTCGCGCCAGTGCATGCCGGCCAAGGCATTCAGGCCGAGCTGGGTCTCCTTGCGCTTCCGTTTGATCAGCCAGAAGTAGGCCGTGGCCAGGAACCAGGCGATGAGGGCCAACAGCAGGGCCAGAATCCAGGAGAGCATGCAGGGGGATATGAACAGGGAAGTGCGATAGACAGTTTATATGCGCCTTTGCACGTCAGCGGCGCGTCGTTTTCGAGCCGGTTCGCATCCGGCGGTCACGTCGGTGACGGCCGTCTCACTTTGCGGGGCCTTGCGGTAGCAGCGCCCACAAAAAACCCGCCAATCCAGAGCCGTGAGGGGAGGGAACAAACGGCGGTGGAAGCGATTGGCGGGTCGATTTCGATTGTCAACAAAGTCGTGCTGCTTTGCAACAAACGTGGTCGGATCAGTTCAGTCAGGCATCGGAGGTCGGCGACTGGTGCGTACCCGGCGATGGATCGGCCGACGGCGAGGCGTTGCGGGCCTCGGCACGGTTGACCCGGGTGTTGAGCGCATCGATCCGGGCATTGAGCGCGGCGACATCCTCGGCGGTCGGGATGTGCAGACGCTTCAGCACGCCCTGGACCCGGTCATCGAAGGCCTTCTCGACCTTGTCCCAGGTGCCGCTGGCCTTTTCACGGGCCTCGCCGAGGTGTTCCTCGACATTGTCGCGCCAGCGCGGTGTATCGCCGGTCTGCTCGCGGTTGCGGGCCTCGATGTTCTCGCCTTCCTTGACCAGGTTGTCGAAGACACGGCTGCCTTCGGCCTGCGCACGCCCGAAGGCGCCCAGACCCGCCAGCCATATCTGCTGGGCCGAATCGGTCAGCTTGCGCGAGAAGCGCTCGGCCTGATCCTGCAGCGAGGGCTTCTCGCCGGGGATGCGATCGTCGAAGTCGTTGGGTGAATGCATGGGGCGATCCCTTGGGTGGACACCCTTGGATCGTATGCATCGCCGGCTTCAAGCGGTGTGATGGCCGGCGCCTGTGCAGCGCCGGGCCGGGCGTCGGTTCAGCCGAGCTTTTCCTGCAACACGCGCTGGATCTCGCTTTCCACCATGCCCTTCATGGCCGAGAGCAGGAAGCCGAGCTTGGCGGTGACCTGCACCTGGCCGGGCTGCAGCGCGATCGCGCCGTCCACGCCGGAGCCGCTGAAATTCAACACGTCGCCCACCCAGTTGGACTGCAGACCGAAACGCTCGGACAGTTTGGCGGCGACTTCTTCGATGGCTTTGCGCGCATTTTCGGCGGGCAGGGAGTGGGCGTGACGGATATCGATGGTGGACATACAGCCTCCTGGCGGACAACGGCGCGGATTTGGGCGTGCATTGTGCGCATCCTCAGGCACAACTCCAAGGTCTGCGTCACACTTCTTCTTCCCTGACATTCAACCTGCTAGGCTGCGCCGCGTGCAGAACCTGCTAGTTCACTTTACTCAACGCCAACATCCCGACCAGCCCCTGCGGCCCGGGGTGCAGCGCATCGTGCGTCATGCATCGGGCACCGTCCGGCTTTGCGATGACGCCCCCGGCACCTTGCTGCTGGCCCAGTTCTGCCTGGATGACCGCGGCCTGTGGCTGCAGGTCGCCAACGGCATCCGCGGCATCCACGTCAACGGCCGCCCGGTGCGCCGGATGGCGCTGCTGCGTGCCGGCGACGCCGTCTACGCCGACGGCGTGGAGATGGTGGTGCAGGGCGATTGCGAAGCTGTCGCGCACGCGCCGCCACGCAGCGATGATGGCAGCGACGACCAGCGCCTGTTGCGCGGGGTCGGCGGCCAGCACCACGGGCGCAGCTTCACCCTGGATCGTCCGCGCGTGATCGGGCGGGGGCCGGAGGCGGACATCGTCATCGACGACCCTGCCTTCGCCGAACAGCACGCCCGCCTGGAGCAGCATGGGGAGCGCCTGCTGCTGCGCGACCTGGGCGCCGGCGAGTCCACGCGGGTCAATGGCGTCACCGTTCGCCATTGCTGGCTGCAGCCGGGCGATCAGCTGGTCTTCGATGCCCAGCACCGCTTCGTGCTCGAAGTCCCACACGACGGCCGCAAGCGCATCGTGATCGACGAAGAGGACGACGGCTTCGAGGCACGCCAGCGCCCGGAACCGGTGGCTGCGCCCAAACGGGTGAGCCGCTGGCCGTGGCTGTTGGCCAGTGCGTTGCTGCTGGCCGCAGCGCTCAGCGGCCTGCTCTGGTTCGGGGCGCGGTAAACGTCATCGCATCCGCGCTGACGCCCCGTGATTTGCTACGCAAACCACGGGCCCCCGCGTGACATTGCTTCCAGACCCCGCCGCGTCGCGGCGCCCCCTGACTCAGGGGGCTCGCCTCCAGACATATGGCGGTGGCTCTGGCAGACAGCCGGACCCTGGATAGATTCGTTTGCAACCAAATTCGCCTTGTCCTGCAAGGCCTAAAGGCTGGTGCGCTGCGGCATACTAGGGGTCTTGCCCCATAGGTGTGACATGACGCGCGCGTTCAATTTCAGTGCCGGCCCTGCAACGTTGCCGGAATCGGTCCTGCGCCAGGCGCAGGAAGAGATGTTGGAGTGGAACGGCGCGGGCGCCTCCATTGTCGAAATGAGCCACCGCGGCCCGGAGTTCATGGCCGTCGCCGCCCAGGCCGAGGCCGATCTGCGTCGCCTGATCGGCATCCCGGACGACTACGCGGTGCTGTTCCTGGCCGGTGGCGCGACCACCCAGCAGGCCCTGCTCGCACTCAACTTCGCCCAGCCCGGCCAGACCGTGGATTACGTGCTCACCGGGCACTGGGGCAAGACCGCGATCAAGCAGGTCAGCCCTTACGTCACGGTCAACGTCGCCGCGAGCAGCGAAGCCAATGGCTTCCACGACATCCCGGCGCGCGCCGGTTGGCAGCTCTCCGATGACGCGGCCTACGTGCACATCACCGCCAACGAAACCATCCACGGCGTCGAGTTCCGTGACACGCCGGACGTGGGTGACGTGCCGCTGTTCGCCGATTTCAGCTCCTCGATCGCCAGCGAGCCGCTGGATGTCAGCCAGTACGGCCTGATCTATGCCGGCGCGCAGAAGAACCTCGGCCCGGTCGGCGTCTCGGTGGTGATCGTGCGCCGCGACCTGCTCGAGCGCAGCGGCCAGCCGCGTGCGGACATCTTCGATTACCGCTCGCACGTCGCGCGCGATTCCATGCTCAACACCCCGCCGACCTGGAACTGGTACCTGGCCGGGCTGGTGTTCCAGTGGATGCTGGCCGAAGGCGGCGTGGAAGAATTCGCCCGCCGCAACGCGGTCAAGTCGGGCCTGATCTACGGGGCGATCGACCAGTCCGGCGGCTTCTACCGCAATGAAGTCGTCCCGGCCGCACGCTCGCGCATGAACATCCCGTTCTTCCTGCCGGATGACACGCTCAACGCGCGTTTCGTCAGTGAATCCAAAGCGTCCGGCCTGCTGGCGCTGAAGGGCCACAAGGCGGTCGGCGGCATCCGCGCCTCGCTGTACAACGCCATGCCGGTGGAGGGCGCGCAGGCGCTGGCCGCCTTCATGCGCGATTTCCAGCAGCGCAACGGCTGACGCATTCGTTTTTCCCGGGGCGCTCGCCGCCCCACCGCAATTGGAACCCAGATGGCCACCAAACCCGCCAAGCCCAAGGCTGCCAAGCCAGCGCCGACCCCGCCCAAGGCGGCTGCCCCCGCGAAGAAGGCCAAGGCCGCCAAGCGCGATGCCGCGCCGGCCGTTGCCGCGCCCGTGCTGTCGGACGTGCGCGCCAAGATCGACCATATCGACCGCAGCATCCAGGCGCTGATCGCCGAGCGCGCCAACTTCGCCCACCAGGTCGGCAAGGCCAAGGGCAAGCTCGCTGCCGCCGTGGATTACTACCGCCCCGAGCGCGAAGCGCAGGTGCTGCGCATGGTGGTGGACCGCAATGAGGGCCCGCTCAGCGATGAAGTGCTGGTCCACGTCTACCGCGAAATCATGTCGGCCTGCCTGGCCCAGCAGGAGCCGCTGAAGATCGGCTACCTCGGTCCGGAAGGCACCTTCAGCCAGCAAGCCGTGCTCAAGCACTTCGGGCGCTCGGCGCTGGGTCTGCCGCTGGCCAGCATCGAGGAAGTCTTCCAGGAAGTGGAAGCGGGCAACGCCGATTTCGGCGTGGTGCCGGTGGAGAACTCGGGGCAGGGCACCATCCAGATCACCCTGGACATGTTCCTGACCTCCAACCTGAAGATCTGTGGCGAAGTGGAGCTGCGCGTGCAGCAGTACCTGATGTCGCGCAGTGGTCGGCTGGAGGATGTCGAGCGCGTGTATGGCCACCCGCAGTCGTTCATGCAGACCTCCTCGTGGCTGCGCGCCAACCTGCCCAAGGCCGAGAAGATTCCGGTCTCCAGCAACGCCGAAGGCGCGCGCCGCGCCCGCAATGCCGATGACGCCGCGGCGATCGGCGGCGAGAGTGCCGGGCATGTGTACGGCCTGAAGAAGGTGGTGACCAAGCCGATCCAGAACGATGCGGACAACACCACGCGCTTCCTGGTCATCGGCCGCAACATCTTCCCCACCTCCGGCCACGACCGCACCTCGGTGCTGGTGTTCATCCACGACAAGCCCGGTGCACTGTTCGACGTGCTCAGCCCGTTCGCGCGGCATGGCATCAGCATGAACCGGATCGAGTCGCGCCCCTCGCACAATGCCAAGTGGGAGTACGGCTTCTTCATCGATCTGGCCGGCCATGTCGAGGACGAGGCGATGCAGGCGGCCCTGGCCGAACTGAAAGCCCACTCGGCGCAGATCAAGATCCTCGGCTCCTATCCGGTCGCCGTGCCCTGATCCGAACGGCGCAGCCGCCTCGCGCGCTGCGCCCGGCCCGGCGCCCGTGTGGGCGCTGTGGCCCCTCCCGTACACCGTTGCATCGCCGCTGCGGCGGCCCGCCCCCTAGGATTTCCGATGACCGCATCTCCGTACTGGATCGCCCACAAGGGCCAGCCCCTGCAGGGCAGCCTGACCATTCCCGGTGACAAGTCCGTCTCGCACCGCTCGGTGATGTTTGCCGCGCTGGCCGATGGCGTGTCGCGCATCGATGGCTTCCTGGAGGGCGAAGACACCCGCGCCACCGCCGCGATCTTTTCGCAGATGGGCGTGCGCATCGACACCCCGTCGCCCTCGCAGCGCATCGTGCACGGCGTCGGCGTGGATGGCCTGAAGGCACCGGGCGCCCCGCTGGATTGCGGCAATGCCGGCACCGGCATGCGTCTGCTGGCCGGGCTGCTGGCTGCACAGCCGTTTGACTCGGTGATGGTCGGCGACGAATCGCTGTCGCGCCGCCCGATGCGCCGCGTGACCGGTCCGCTGGCCGAGATGGGTGCGAAGATCGATACCGAGGCCGATGGCACCCCGCCACTGCGGGTGCATGGTGGCCAAACGCTGCACGGCATTGCATTCGCCTCGCCGGTGGCCAGCGCGCAGGTCAAATCCGCCGTGCTGCTGGCCGGTCTGTATGCCGATGGCGAAACGTCTGTCACCGAGCCGCACCCGACCCGCGATTACAGCGAACGCATGCTGCGTGCATTCGGTGTGGATATCGAGTTTTCGCCGGGCAAGGCACGCCTGCGTGGCGGCCAGCGGCTGCGCCCGACCGATATCGTGGTGCCGGCCGATTTCTCCTCGGCGGCGTTCTTCCTGGTGGCGGCGAGCGTGATCCCAGGCTCCGAGCTGCGCCTGCGTGCGGTGGGCCTCAACCCGCGCCGTACCGGGCTGCTCGCGGCGCTGCGCCTGATGGGCGCGGACATCACCGAAGAAAACCATGCCGAGCAGGGTGGGGAAGCGGTGGCTGATCTGGTGGTGCGGCATGCGCCGCTGCACGGCGCCGAGATTCCCGAAGCGCTGGTGCCGGACATGATCGACGAGTTCCCGGCCTTGTTCGTCGCGGCGGCGGCGGCACAGGGCAACACCGTGGTGCGCGGTGCGGCCGAATTGCGGGTCAAGGAATCGGATCGTCTGGCCGCAATGGCGACGGGCCTGCGCACGCTGGGCGTGCAGGTCGATGAAACCGATGATGGCGCCACGATCCACGGTGGCGCCGTGCTTGGCAGCGGCACCATCGAGAGCCACGGCGACCACCGCATCGCGATGGCCTTCGCGATTGCCGGCCAGCTCAGCAGCGGCGAAGTGCGGGTCAATGACATCGCCAACGTGGCGACGTCCTTCCCGGATTTCGATGGCCTGGCGACCGGTGCAGGTTTCGGGCTTCGCGCCGGCTGAGGTAGCGACGGGTTCTGCCGGGCTGCTGCTTCCAGATGTCAGGTATGCGTGGTTGCCGGGCAGCGCCCGGCACTACCTTGACCTCGCGCGGACGCGGTGCTTCGCACAACAAAAAAGGGAGGCCATTGGCCTCCTTTTCGTTTCCGCCGCAGTGCATCCGCTTAGCGCTCCGTACGGAAGTCCACCGGAACGCGCACCACGCTCGCCACTGCGCGGCCGTTATTCATCGCCGGCTCGAACTTCCAGTCGCGCACGGTGGTCAGCACCGCACGATCCAGATCGCGATCACGCGTACCGCTGCGCTGCACGATGTTGGCGTCGGTCACCTGGCCACGGGTATCCACGTTGAGGCTGGCCACCACGCTGCCCTGCACGCCGCTGCGCAGCGCCGTACGCGGGTAGACCGGCTTGGCATTGCTCGCCAGCGGGCGGGCCTCACGGTTGCGTACGGCCGGCGTCGCCTTGCGCTGCTCGGCGGCCGGTGCGGCCTGGCGCGCAGCGGGTGCCGGCGTGGTCGCCACCGGTGCGGTCTCGGTAGCGGGCAACATGCGCTGGCCCACCGGCGCCTCGTTGGTATCGCCCGGGGTGGCATAACGCAGCCACACCAGCGCAGCGGCGAACATCGCGACGATCAACGCCACCCACAACCAGGGTGACGTACGGCGATGGGCGGGCTCATCGATCACGTCGCGCTGATGATGCGGCGAGCGGGGCATGTCCGGGGCATGGGTAACACTCATGGCTGACTCCTGGTGTCGATGTGACACCCGCAGTCTTGCCCGGACACGGTTGCGGATGTGTCAGCGCACCGTCAACGCGACGACTGCATTCCCATCGAGGTTCAGTTTGCTGAGCCGTTGCACAATCGCCGCACGTGGCGGCGATGAATCACCGCGGCGTGAAGTCGAACGGCACTTCCAGGCTGCCAGGCACTGGCACACCGTTGTTCTGCGCCGGCTGGAAACGCCAGCGACGCACCGCATCGGACGCTGCGCGGTCAAGATCGCGTGAACCGCTGCGCTGGATCAACGTCACGGCCGATGGATAGCCGGTGGCATCCACATCCACGCGCACCACCACCGTTCCACTGTCACCGCGACGCAAGGCGGCCGGCGGGTAACTCGGCGGCGGCGACTGGTCAGCAATCGGCTGCGGGCGGTCGCTCGGCGCCATGGCCGTGGGCGCGGCGGGTGCGGCGGGCGCAGCCGGGGCGGCCGGCGGTGGCGGCGGGGCCGTCTCCACCAGCTGCGGCTTTTCCTCGTTGACCGGCGGGGCCTTGGCGTCGGGCATGTCGCTGGAGCCGGCGGCAGCGGCCAACGGCTCGGGCAGCGGCACCACCTCGGCCACCTGGGCGGGGGTCTGCGCGGCCGGGTCGGCTTTGTAGAAGTCGTTGTTGCGGCTGCTCAGCCATACCACCAGGAACAACAGCAGGCCCACGCCGAAGGCGATCGCGGCGATCACGAGGCTGCGGCGGGGCAGGTGGAAGGTGATGTTCTTGCCAGAAGTCGAGCGGGGAGCAGACATGGGGCATACCGTATGGATCACCGCGATTCTGCCACGCCCGGGATGAACCGGCGGCAGAAAAACGCATAACAGGCGATAATCCCCCTCCGAATCCGTAGACCCCTCTGCCGCCATGCTCGATCCAGCCCTGCTCCGCCAACAGCCCGCCGACCTTGCCGAACGCCTGCGCACCTCGCGCGGTTTCGAGCTGGATGTCTCCGGGCTGGAGTCGCTGGAAGCCGATCGCAAGCGCATCCAGGTGCGCACGCAGGAGCTGCAGAGCCTGCGCAACAGCCGTTCCAAGGCCATCGGCCAGGCCAAGGCCAAGGGCGAAGACGTCTCGGCGATCATGGCCGAGGTGGCCGCGTTCGCCGATGAGCTGAAGGCCTCGGAAGTGGCCCTGGATGCGCTGCGCGAGAAAATCGAAGCGATCGCGCTGGGCATTCCGAACCTGCCCGCCGAGGATGTGCCGGCCGGCAAGGATGAATCCGAGAATGTCGAACAGAAGCGCTGGGGCACCCCGCGCGCGTTCGATTTCCCGGTGCTGGATCACGTCGAGCTCGGCGCCCGCAACCGCTGGCTGGATGGCGAGACCGCGGCCAAGCTGTCCGGATCGCGCTTCACCGTGCTGCGTGGCCCGATCGCGCGCCTGCACCGCGCGCTGGCGCAGTTCATGCTCGATCTGCACACCGGCGAGCACGGCTATGAAGAAACCAACGTGCCCGCCCTGGTCAATGCCGAGTCGCTGCGCGGTACCAGCCAGCTGCCGAAGTTCGAGGACGATCTGTTCAAGACGGCCGTGGGCGAATCCACGCGCTACCTGATCCCGACCTCGGAAGTGCCGCTGACCAACATCGTGCGCGATGAGATCATCGACGCTGAGCAGCTGCCGCTGCGCATGACCGCCCATTCGCTGTGCTTCCGTGCCGAAGCCGGCAGCGGTGGCCGCGACGTGCGCGGCATGATCCGCCAGCACCAGTTCGAGAAGGTGGAGCTGGTCGCCGCGTGCACCCCGGCGCAGAGCGATGAAGAGCACCAGCGCATGACGCGCTGTGCGGAAGTCGTGCTGGAAAAGCTCGGCCTGCCGTACCGCAAGGTGCTGCTGTGCACCGGCGACATGGGCTTCTCGGCCATCAAGACCTATGACCTGGAAGTGTGGCTGCCCTCGCAGGACACCTACCGCGAGATTTCCTCGTGCTCCAACTGCGGTGATTTCCAGGCCCGTCGCATGCAGGCCCGCTGGCGCAACCCGGAGACCAGCAAGCCCGAGCTGCTGCACACGCTCAACGGTTCGGGCGTGGCGGTTGGCCGCGCGATGATCGCGGTGATGGAGAACTATCAGAACGCCGACGGCAGCATTACCGTGCCGGACGTGCTCAAGCCCTACATGGGCGGCGTGGACGTCATCGGCTGATCCAGCGCCGTGACGCATGAAGAAACCCGCCGAACGGCGGGTTTTTTGTTGGCGCCCGGTAGAGCCACCCCATGGGTGGCTGCCGTTCCGGTCATGCATCACCTGCAGCCACCCATGGGGTGGCTCTACCCGTCCGTCATCGGCGCCAACACGCCCAGCGGCACCCAGCCGGACGTGGTGCCGCCAACCAGCTCGCACCACACCCAGCTGTTGAGCACGCGCTCACCGCGCACGTGCTGGCCCACGTCCACATCCAGTTCGCGCGCACAGTAAGCCTCGGCCGCCATCGCATCGCCCTGCGCGTTCCTGCCGATCACCTGCGCCGGTACCCAGCCTGCAGCCTGGCCCGGTGTCTCGCACAGATACCAGTTGTCCCAGCCTTCGGGCCCCTGGTAGCGCTCGCCGACCTGCAGCGGATCGCCGGGCTGCAGGGTGATCGGGTGGGGGAACTCACTGCGGTGGGTCTGGACGACGCGGTAATCCATGCGGAATCAGCTGTGTGCAAAGGGCCCCCAGCTTAGCGGCCATTCCCGCGACGCTGCAGCGTTGATTGCGTCATCGGTGCGGCTTCCAGAAAGGAAGAGAGGCAGATCAGAAAGCGCCTTGATGAAATGTAGGAGAAGTTGACGGCCAAGTGGGCGGCACGCGGCGTGGAGGGCCGCAGAGACGGCAGGCACGGGGCTTCGCGGATTGAGCATCCGGTGGCGGCCCGCACGGCCCGCACGTAGCGGTGTGATCGACGCCCATTTCCTGCGGCACACAGCGAACAGGCTGGGCACCGACCTCTACTTCCACAGGACGCCCGGTGAATACAGCGGCTGCACCCCTCCCATCCTCCAATCCCGCCGGCATCGCCGCGTGGCTGATGCTGGGCATCGCCTGGCTGTGCTTCCTGATCCCGTTCCCGGGGCTCGGGCTCTTCCTCGGCTGGCCGCTCAATCTGGTGGCCTTCATCCTGGCTGTCGTGGCGATGTCCAAGGGTGGCGCCGGCAAAGGCATCGCCCAGCTCCTGCTGTCCCTTGTCGCCTCCCCGGTGGTCTACCTGGTGGGCGTCGTGGTATTCGCCGGCGCCGTCAGCGCGATCAGTCAGCCGGCCCCCGATGCCCAAACCCACGCGGACAAGGGTAGCCAGCAGGACACCGCGGTCGCGCCCGTCGCGCCTGTCGAAATCACGGCGCGCCAGCTCTCTCGGGACTACGAGGCCAATGAGGTCGCCGCCGACGTCCTGTACAAAGGCAAGCGACTGCTGATCTCAGGTGAAGTTGCCAGCATCCAGACAGATCTGATGGATAAGCCGCAGGTGCAGCTGAAGGCCGGAAGCGTCAACCAGGTGATGATCTCCGGCCTCTCCAGGGAAGAGGCCGGCGCGCTCGGCAAAGGCGACACTGTGCTCGCGGCCTGCACGGGCAACGGCATGATCCTGGGATCACCGGTGACACGCGACTGCGAACTCCAGTAGGGCGGGGCCGCGTTCAAAAAAAAGATGGCCCCGGAAGGGGCCATCTCTGCCACACCCACACCGTCACGACGAGGGGGAGGGAACGGTGTGGGTCCCGCGTGGATCAGGCTGCGGCGAGTGCTTCCGGCTGCGGCAGCGCGGCCAGGGCCTGGGCAATCGCGTCGGTGCGGTGCTGCGGCGAGTAGGCGATGCCCTCGGCCCGCACGAATTCGACGTTGTCGATGCCGAAGAAGGCGAAGACCTGGCGCAGGTACGGATCCTGGAAATCGGTCGGGGCGCCGGTGTGCAGGCCGCCGCGGCTGCTTGCCACGATCACGCGCTTGCCGCCGGCCAGGCCCACCGGGCCGTTCTCGGTGTACTTGAAGGTGCGCCCGGCCACGGCCAGGCGGTCAATCCACGCCTTGAGGGTGGAGGCGACGCTGAAGTTGTACATTGGGGAGCCGATGACAACCACGTCGGCCGCCAGGAACTGCTCCAGCACCTGCTCGGCGTCGGCTACCTCGGCCGGGTCGGACTGGGCCAGGGACGAGCTGCGCAGGTGCGCAACGGGCTGGGCGTCGAGGTCGCGGTAGCTCACCTCCAGGCCCGGGACCTGGTCGCGCCACTGCTGGACCACGGCGGCGGAGAGTTGGCGGGAGACCGAGTTTTCGCCAAGCACGCTGGCGTCGATGTGAAGAAGCTTCATGGCAATCACCTGATTCTGGGGGAGGGGCGGTAGATGCCGCCGACGGAGATCAGGTTAGGTTGTTGCCTGTTTGGAATAAAGGTGGTTGAATACCACGTATTGTTCTATATCTGGAACTTCGGTATGCAAGACCTCAACGACCTCTACTACTTCGCCATGGTGGTGGATCATGGTGGCTTCGCCGCAGCAGAACGCGCGCTCGGCATCCCCAAATCCCGCCTGAGCCGCCGTATCAGCCAGCTGGAAACCGATCTGGGCGTCCGCCTGCTGCAGCGCTCCACGCGCCGCTTCGCGGTGACCGACGTCGGTACCAGCGTGCATCGCCACGCGCAGACCATGCTCGCCGAGGCCCAGGCCGCGCGTGAGGTGGTCGACCGCCTCAGCGCCGAGCCACGTGGCCTCGTCCGCGCCAGCGTGCCGGTCTCGCTCGCGCAGATGCAGCTGCCCAAGCTGCTGCCGATCTTCCTGGCGCAATATCCCAAGGTGCGGCTGCAGCTGAACATCAGCAACCGCCGCGTGGACATCATCAACGAAGGCTACGACGTCGCCCTGCGCGTGCGCTCTCGCCTGGATGACGATGGCAGCCTGGTGATGCGCAGCTTCGGCCAGGTGCAGGAACTGCTGGTGGCCAGCCCCAAGTACCTCGATCGCGCCGGCCGCCCGAAAGACCCGGACGAGCTGACCAACCACGTCACCCTGAGCATCAGCGAAGACGAAGCCCGCCAGCGCTGGGAACTGCACGGTCCGGAAGGCGCGGTACGCCGCGTGGACCTGCAGCCGCGCGTGGCCGGTTTCGATTTCCCACTGCTGCAGAGCATGGTCAAGGACGGGTTCGGCATCACCATGCTGCCGGAAACCGTCTGTGCCGACGCCGTGCGCAATGGCGAGCTGGAAGTGGTGCTGCCGGACTGGTCGCTGCCGCAGGGCATCTGCCACGCCGTCTTCGCCTCCCGCCGCGGTCTGCTGCCGGCGGTGCGCGTGTTCATCGACTTCCTGGCCGAGCACCTGCCGCCGCAGCTGGAGGCTTCGCGTCTGGACTGCGGTGGCGCGTGCGAGCGGGCCAAGGAGAAGATCAAGGCGAGTGCCTTGGGTGCCTTGGCGGTGGATGCGGGCTGAGCCCGACCGCTGGCGGGTGGGCAAATCCCACCTGAAATGCGAGAATGCGACCCCCGGCCCATGCCGGGGAGCCATGCCGGACGGGGCGCTGCCCCGACCGGTTGCCTGGGTTGCAATGACCTGGGCACGCGGGGCGCGGAAGCGCTGCCGATACGGAGAGATGGCCGAGCGGTTTAAGGCACCGGTCTTGAAAACCGGCGAAGGGTCATTCCTTCCGTGGGTTCGAATCCCACTCTCTCCGCCAATGTTCGAACACAGGGCTTGCGCTGCCCCCTACGGAGAGGCCAAGGCGCGACCCCGCCGAGTCGCGCCAGGCGAGTGCCCCATGACACGCTTATACGCCCGACTGAAAGCAGCCTGCGACGCGTAGCCAAGACGCTCTGCCACTACCTCGATGGATAGATTCTGTTGGCTCAACCATTGACTCGCCAATTGCATGCGAAGCTCAGTCACGTATCGCAGAGGCGCGGTCCCAATGACGCTCTGGAACCGGTCTGCAAAGACCGAACGCGAGATGTTCGATTCTGCAGCCAGCGCTTCGACAGTCCAGTCACGCCCAGGGTCTCTGTGCAGGGCAAGCAACGATAGCGATAGACGAGGGTCGCGCATGGCCATGACCAGACCGGATGCGCCGTCGCAGCCGCGCTCGACCCAGTCACGAACGATCATGGCGGCGACTGCATCCGCCAGCCGGGCGAGTATGCCCGCATAACCAATACGTCCGGAGCACACCTCGCGCTTCATCGCGTCGACCATGGGCAACAGCCCGGTGAACGGAGTGGCGTTGCCATCGGCCAACATCACCGTCGGCATCACCTTGCTCAACGCTTGCATGCCACCCAGATCGAACACCATGCATCCGTGGAAAAGCACAGCGCTTGGCACGGCATGTGTACTCGGGCACGTGTCTATCCCGCTCACCGCCTCGCCCAGTGGGGCGGCGTCTATCGTTTCCAGACACTGGACGGGATGGTGCTCGCCCGACAGCAGCGCGTGGCCGTCTCCACGTGGAAGAAGCACGACATCCCCGGCGGAGAGAAGGTATTGGCTGCCGTCCGCGCCACGAAGAATCGCAGTGCCCACGGCCAGGTAATGGAAGTAGGCATGGCCTGGCTTCGGCGGAAATCCAAGCCCAAAGGTCGGCCCGGTCTGGATGCGTCGGTATTGAACGCCATGCAGCCGCATGCCGGTCAGCAGCTCGCTGATCAGGTCGGAGGACTGGGACGGGTGTGGAGCGTGGCTCACTGAGGCGGCCCGGGGTTGCGATCAAAAATACAGGTTGAACAATCATAGATCATCCTGACCTGGCTCCCTAGACTCTCGGCTGCACGAATGCACTGGGATCTGTGATGAGCAATAACGTAGTTGAGGCCGCAGCCGCGCTTGATTCTGTGGACAGGGGTAGGGGGGAGCCGTCTTCATCGGCATGGGTGGCCGTGTTTTCGCTGGCCATGGGTGTCTTTGGGCTGCTCACGGCGGAATACCTGCCTGCCAGCCTGTTGACGCCGATGGCGGCGGACCTTGGAGTATCGGAGGCGCTGGCCGGTCAAGCAGTCACGGTCACGGCTGTTGTGGCCCTGTTCGCCGGCCTGCTTGTGCCCCGGCTGACCCGTTCGATGGACAGGCGCCTAGTGCTGTTGGGTTTCACGGCTCTGATGATCCTCTCCAACGCCTTGGTAGCGTTGTCGTCCAGCATGGCGGTCCTGCTGGTGATGCGCGTCCTTCTGGGCATCGCGCTGGGCGGTTTCTGGAGCATGGCAGCGGCCGTGGCCATGCGGTTGGTGCCGCCCCAGCGCGTGCCTCGCGCGCTGTCCATCATCTTCAGCGGGATTGCGGTCGGCACGGTGGTGTCGGTTCCGTTGGGGAGCTACCTCGGCGGGCTGCTGGGCTGGCGCAGCGCCTTTTGGGCGGCGACGGCGGTCGGTGGACTCACGTTTGCGTTCCAGTGGTTCACGCTGCCCCGGATGGCCCCGCGCCAGGCGGCTGTCCCCGAGTCGGTGGTGGCGCTCCTGCGCCGTCCGGGCGTTGCGGTCGGCATGCTGGGCTGCGTCCTGGCGCACACCGGTCAGTACTCGCTCTTTACTTACATCCGCCCAACGTTGGAGAGCCTGGGGCAGATGAGCGCCGATGGCCTGGCGCTGATCCTGCTCGGGTTCGGTGTGGCGAATTTCGTTGGCACTCTCTTGGCCGGTTGGCTCATGGAGCGCAGTCTGAAAGTCACGCTGGTGCTCATGCCTGCCTTGGTTGGCGTAGCCGTGCTGGGCATGCTCCTGTTGCCGGTGGGCGTCGGTGGGCTGTCGATCCTGGTAGCACTGTGGGGTCTGGCCTTCGGCGGCGTGCCGGTTGCCTGGTCGAGCTGGGTCGCCCGTGCGGTACCCGATCAGGCTGAGAGTGCCGGCGGGATGGTGGTCGCTGCAGTGCAGTCCTCCATCGCCGCGGGCGCCGCCTTGGGCGGCCTGGTGTTCGGACTGGGAGGCATCGTCGCAGTCCTTACTGTTGCCGCGACGGTGATGCTCCTCGCCAGCCTGCTCATTGCGTTCCGGGTCAGGGTGAGCTCGTCGGCGTTGTCGGCAGGTCCGGCGTTTCATATCTAGGCGACCACACCAGGAATGCACGTCGGGAGTGAAGGACTGTCGATGTAGTCGGCGTCCTGTCTCCGCTTCCGCTAAAGTGCTCGGCCTTGTTTTAACTGGCGCTCGCTCCCGAGCGTGCACTTGAAGGACGTTGTTGTTGATGGTGGTGAAAGGTCTGGTGGTGGTGTTTTTGGTTTCTGCGTCGTTTTCTGGTGTGGCAGCACAGCTGGTCGGCCGCGCGACGGTCACGGACGGGGACACCCTTATCGTGGCGAAGCAGCGCATTCGCCTGTGGGGCATCGATGCGCCGGAAAGCGCCCAGCAATGCACCACCAACGACGGACGTGCTTGGCCCTGTGGCCGACGGTCCGCTGCTGCGCTGGACGGCTATGTGCTGGACAAGACGGTTCGTTGCCAGCCCAAGGACACGGACCGCTACGGTCGGGTGGTGGCGGAGTGCTTTGTACAGGGGCAGTCGGTCAATCAGCGGATGGTGCGCGCCGGTTGGGCGGTCGCGTATCGCCAATACGCGACGGCATTCATCGCAGACGAAGCCGACGCGCGCCAGCACCAGCGGAACCTCTGGCAGGGGACGTTCCAGATGCCAGCTGACTATCGTCGCAGCAAACGTGAGCAGACGGCACGACAAGCCCCGGTGGCCGCGCAGCCGGCGCCGGGCGGATGCCGCATCAAGGGCAACATCTCCCGCGAAGGCAGGAAGATCTACCACGTGCCCGGCCAGCGGGACTACGCGCGCACGAGCATCGACCTGAGCCACGGCGAGCGCATGTTCTG
This sequence comes from Stenotrophomonas sp. TWI809, assembly GCF_039673205.1. Lineage (NCBI taxonomy): Bacteria > Pseudomonadati > Pseudomonadota > Gammaproteobacteria > Lysobacterales > Lysobacteraceae > Stenotrophomonas > Stenotrophomonas sp. TWI809. Next base: position 82,055 of record NZ_JBDJLE010000006.1, read on the forward strand.
CAGCGCGTCGGATGCACTGCGAGCGGGGTGGCAGCCGGCGAAGCGCTGAGCGTCTCAAACCCTCCCATACAGGCGGCGACGCAGCGCGCCCGCCGCTGCCGCGATCACCATCGCCGGCAAGGCCAGGACGAGGGCATATACCAGCCCGGCCAGCAGCAACGGTCCAACGCCGGACATCACGGCCACCACCGGCACCTGCAGCGCCATGAGCAACAGTCCCCATAGCCACGCCTTCCGGGGGAAACAGGCGCCTAGCACTGCAGCGATGCCCAGTGCGATGGGATAGATGACGGTCCAGAACGCAGGCGCGTCCCAAGGCTCACCGCCGGGCGTCCGCCAGGCTACCAGCACCCAGAACACCACGCCGACCTTCAGCGTGACAGCACTGGCTGCAAGAAGATTTCCCGTCATCCGCATCGTTGCTCTCCTGCACGAACATCCAGCATGCCATTGTTCGACGGGCGAGCGCGTCTACTTCATTGCCTCCAGCGGCACCAGCGATGCCCACACCAGCAGGAGGGCCAGCCACAGCCAGCGCCAGCGACCCATGCCGTGCCACGCCGCGCGCCAAGGGCCGGGCAGCTTTCCATGACTCATGTCTGCCGCCTTGTGGCTGCCGATCGCAGCGAATCCACTGTGCGAAGTCCGTAGAGATACACGCCGGTGAAGCACAGGCCGGTCAACAGCGTGCCGGCCAGCAACCACAGCAGTCGGATGGACCAACCGCCGAAGCTGCCGAAGTGCAGGGGGTCAGCCATTTCGGCGATGCGCTGGTGGACCCCCAGCGCACGGCCGTCATACATGCCGATCACGTGCCCGGTGTGCAGGTCCACGGCGATATTGTTCGCCCGCTCCCGCACCAGCCAGGCGTCGGCCTCCCCCAGGAACAGGATGCTGCCGCCATCGCGTGCGGGAATGGCGCCGAGGATGTCGAGGCGGGGCCATTGCTGGCGGACGGTCTGCACTGCGGCGTCGACGGCGGCCGGGTCGACGGCGGCAGCGCGGTCATCGCCCTTGGCCAGTTGCATGGTCGGCGCGGCCGGTGCATCGCCGCCGAGGGATTCGATCAGATACCACGCCCCGGTCAGCCCGATCAGCAGCAGAAACCAGAGCGACCACACCCCGCCCAAGCGATGGACATCGCCCCACAGGCGGCGCGGTCGTGAGGGGTCGGGCCGTTTGAAGAAACCGCGCCACCACTTCTTGTAGATATACAGACTGCTCAACAGCGACAGCAGCAACGGGATGGACAGCGCCGCCACCAGCGGCACGCCCCAGGCCACCGGCAGCATCAGGTGGCGGTGGGTGTTGCGCAGCAGCCGTTGGGTATTGAACCAACCGGTGTCGCCGGTCACCTGCGCCGTGTAGGGGTTGATCCAGACAAAGCGCCGCTTGCCATCGGGCAGGCGCATCTGCGCGCGCGCCGCGAACAGGCGCGTGTGGCCGGCGGAGATGCCTTCCAGCTCCCAGTCCGGATGTGCCGCCTGCGCGGCATGGATGACCGGCCCCCAGCCGGCGTGCTCACCACCATCGGCCACGCGCATGGGGGCGTGCAGCAGCCAGTCGATCTCCTGCGAGAACACCGCCAGCGTGCCGGTGAGGCAGACAAAGCCCATGAACAGGCAGAGCTTCAGGCCGAGCCAACTGTGCAGGTCGAACCACAGCCGGCGCCCACTCCCGCTGCGTGCAGGGCGGTTGGGATGCGCTGGCGTAGGCTGTCGCATGGGCAGGCTCAGAAGGCGTACGCCGCTTGCACGTATACGCGGCGCGGCTCACCCGGGAAGTGGCCGGTGCGCTCGGTGAAGCCACTGGCGGCATAGACCTTGTCGAACAGGTTTTTGACGTTGGCCTGGAACTGCCACTGCTGCCACTGCGTCTTCCAGCTCATGTCGAACACGGTGTACGGCTTGACCCGTTGGCCATCCAGGCTGACGCGCTCATCCACGTAATCCGCGCCGAAGCCGATGGCGGAGTTGATCGCCGGCAGATCGTAGCGCGTCCACAGGCCGAGCTTGTTCTGCGGCGCATTGGCGAAGCGATCACCCGAAGCATTGGTTATGCCGTTGCTGCCGGCATCCTTCACCCGCGCATCGTTGTAGGCGTAGGTCAGGTTGAGCACCCAGCGGTCGGTGACATCGGCCAGCAGATCCAGCTCCATGCCCGTACTGCGCACCAGGCCCAGGGCGGCCAGCTGGTTGACGCCGTCCACGATCTCGCCGGTGGCCTGCACGATATTGCTGCGGTCGATCCGGTACGCGGCCAGGTTCAGGGTGACGCGCTCGGCCAGCAGGGATTTCAACCCGACTTCCCATTGTTTGCTGCGCTCTGCATCGAACGGGCCGCCCGCTTCGGCGCTCTGGTTGGCCGCGCTCTGGGGCATGAAACCGCTGGCGATATTGGCGTAGACATTGACGCCTTCCCGCACGGTGTACGTGCTGCCCAGCCGCCAGCTGATGTCGTTGCCATCCACGGCGGTGCCGGCAATGCGGTCATCGTCCTTGAAGCCATCCCAACGCAGTCCGGCCAGCACATGCCAGCGCTCGGTCAGCGTCAGTTCGTCCTGCAGGTAGCCGCCATAGCGCTTGCTGCGCGTGCTCGTGCTGCGCCAGGGCAGGGCGGCCAGGTTGTAGTCGCGCCACGAACTTGCGCCATACACCGGGTTGAACAGGTCGATGCCCGGCACTGGGCCGGCACCCCGCGCCAGATCCGCGCTGTTGGCCGTCTGCGCGGTGAAGTCGGCATCCTGCTGGTAGACATCGGCACCGAACAGCACCTTGTGCTCGATGCTGCCGGTGCTGACGCGCCACACCGCATTGGCGTTGGCGGTGAATGCATCGTTGTCGCGGATCTGGTTGCGCAGCTGGCGGGTCATCCATTCGGGCACGCCGTCGCGGTTGCGGTCGATCAGCCCCATCGGCTCGTGATAGATCTGGTGCTCGTTGTTCTCGAACCAGCGTGCACCGACATCCACGTCCAGGGTGGTGCTGGGCGAGAAGCGGTACTGCGCCAGCGCAACCTTGGCCCGCATGTCGAGAAAGTCGGTGGCTTCGTTGTGGTTCCAACGACGGTCGGTGAGAAAACTGCCGTTGTCGTCCACCGGCACGCCACGCAGGCGGTTGCCGCCCAGGTTCTGGGTGATGTCGGTGAACTGCAGGGTCAACTCGCCGGTGTCGCCCACGTCGAAGGCCAGCGACGCATCACCGATCACGCTTTCGCTGTCCGCGTTCCAGCGCACACCCTGTTCAGTGTCGCCATACAGCCCGGCGCGGTAACGCACGCTGCCCGCGGTGTTCAGCGGCCCGGTGGCCTCGATCGATGCCGCCCGGAAATCGTTGTTGCCGGCCTGCAGTTCGATACGGCGCTCGGGTGTGGCTTTGGGCTTGCGCGTCACGTAGTTGATGACGCCGCCAGCGTCACCGCCGCCGTACAGGGCGCCGGCCGGTCCCTTCAGGACTTCCACACGCTCGATGTTGAACAGCTGCGGCACCGAAAAGCCGGCATAGGGGTCGCCGCGCAGGCCGTCATACAGCACGTTTTCCTGGCGGAAGCCGCGCAGGGTCACGCCGGCATAGCTGAAGAAACTGATGCCGCTGATGCTGCGGTACAGGTCGGTGATCTGGCGGGCCGCCTGGTCTTCAATCAGCTCACGCGGCACCACCTGGATGGACTGCGGCACCAGCGCCAACGGCGTGTCCGTCCGCGTGCCCACCGTGGCGTCGTCCACCCGGTAAAGCGTCTGGGCGCGACCGAGCACCTGCACGGCGTCCAGCTGGCGCACATCGGGCGAGGAGGGGGAGGAGGGCGGGGCCGCATGGGCCGACGCGCAGGCCAAGGTCAGGGCCAGGCCCAGGGCAGAGAGACGAAGCGATGGGCGGGTCATCGGGCGCGGGGAGGGGGTAGGTGCGAATGAGAAATATTAACATGTAGGAATGTGTAGGGACGGTTGCTCGTCACCGCCGCTGATCCTGCGGCAGCCTACCTGACCTGCTTGCCGTACATCTCCGACAGCATCGCCTTGTACGCGTCCAACGGCTGCAACCCAACCGCCCTCCGCCGTGCATCCAAGGTTGTCAGATCCTCAGTAGGCCGAAGCTCCATGACCCCATGCCCGGCGTCCGCGAACTGGGTCCCGTAGCGCTGCGGCTTCCCCTGCGCCAGCAACACCCGATCGGTCAGCAGTGCCATGTCCGCAGGGTCGGCATCACCCGCCTCGCTGGCCTTCTGCATCAACGCCAACGCGTGCGCCTGGAACGCAGGGTCATGGTCGGCATGCTGCACGATCAGCCACGCCGCCTTGGCGCCATCGCGGCCGACGCGCGCCATGCCGGGCCAGCCCTTCTCGGCGATCACGGCTTTCAGCCAAGTTGCATTGGCTTCGCTCACCGGAGTTGTTTGCCGCCATGCATCGCCGCCGCCTGCCGCGATGGCGGCATGTTGCGCCGCCTGATCCTTCGCCTCGCGTGCGAGCAACGCCTGCCGCAGTGGCGCATCGCGCAGCGCATCGTGTTTTTTCTCTTCGGCCATCACCCGCTTCAGCACCGCCGGCCACGCGGGATCGGCACGCAGCGCATCCAGGCCGGGGCGTTCTTTCATGCGCAGATCGTCCAGCGGCAGGCGACCGCTGGCGAGCAGCGCATCGATGTACGCGAAAGCCGCTGCATGATCGCCCGCGGCCGCCGTGCACTCGACCAGCAACAGTTCGCCGCCCTCGGGGAACGGGATACCTTGCCGGTGCAGGTCACTCAAGGTGCTGCTGCACGCGGCATAGTCGTTGTTTCCATACTGGTCCAGCGCCGTGAAGAAGCTGGGCGGCTCAGCTGCGACGGTGGTCGCTGCAAGGATGGCGAAGGTGAGCGTCGCCGCGCGGGTCGCAGGGTAAGAGCGTATCGACCTTGAACGCATCGCAGTTCTTCCATGAAGGGCGTACAGGAAACGTAGCCGCTACCTGACAGAGAATTCAAGCCCTCGTCCCGCCGCTTGGGTCATGCGTCCGGTTGCATGAGGTCTGGTTCACGCGAGCCAAAGCGGTTCGATCCCGGCGTAGGGGGAAGCAGCATCAACGGGAAGAACACGAACACGCCCAACGGCACGAGGACGAGGAGCGCCAGCCAACCGGACTCGTCGATATCGTGAAGCCGCCGGATCGTGACGGCGATCAGGGGAATCACGAGCACAGGGGCCAGCAGCGCCGCCAGCACCATGCCCGTGATGACCCATCCGGCACTGTAGGTCCACATCATCATGGCGTAGCAACCGCCAAGCACGCCGAAGGCAAGCAGCGCGAACGCCCAGAATTCCCTGCGGCTGGCGCGGCCGGAGAACGTGCTGTAGCGCCTCATCGGGAGAAGTGCCAGTGCAATGCCGCGGGTTACGCCCGGCCAGCGGAGAGGTGTCGTGGAAAAGATCGATGTCATGCGGGCTTCATCCAAATGGCCTGTTGGCGACACGGCATTGCGCAGATACGTGCTGTCGCTTGCCTTCGGGACGGGTTGTGCGACGCCCGAGGCGGTGCTTGTTCGGTTGTATAGCATGGCGAATTCCAGTGCCTGCTGAACTGCCCTGCGGCGATAGAGGCACCTCGGTGTCCGGCTCGATAGCGCGCTGTGATGCAGGGGCTCACACGCTGTACGCGCGACGTTGATCCCGCCTCACGCACTCTGGCGCATTCGTCACTCTGCGAGCTCGCAGGACAGCGCCATGGCCGATCTGCGTCTTGATCGTTTTGATGTGGTCATCATCGGCGGCAGCTACGCCGGCATGTCCGCAGCGCTGCAGCTGGTCCGCGCCAGGCGCAAGGTGTTGATCATCGACGGGGGAAAGCCGCGCAACCGGAATGCGCGCGTCGCCCATGGGTTCCTCGGCAGGGAAGGCCTGCCGCCGGCAGACATCGCCTCCCAGGCCCGCGACGAGCTGCTGCGCTATCCCACCCTGAGGTGGCTCACCGGTACTGCGGTGTCGGCGCAGGCGATCGATGACGGCGGAAGGTTCCAGGTCACGGTCGAAGACCGCCAGACATTCGTGGCGGATCGAGTGATCCTGGCCCACGGGGTGACCGACGACCTGCCCGACATCGACGGCATCGGCGAACGCTGGGGCCGGAGCGTTTTTCATTGCCCGTACTGCCACGGCTACGAGGTGTTCGAAGGGCGCATCGGGGTGATTGGCTGTGCGAAGGATGGCGGCGCGGCCCAGGCCCTGTTGCTCTGCGACTGGGGTCGGATCACGCTGTTTTGCAGCCAGGCATCCGCCAGGATCGATGCGGAGCAGCATGCACGGCTGGAGGCGTGCGGCGTCGTGATCGAGTCGGCCCAGGTGCAGCGCGTGGAGGACACCGCCACCGTGGTGCTCGCCGATGGGCGGCGCGTGGAGGTGGATGCGCTGTTCATCTCGCCGCACTCGCGGCTGTCTACGGATCTCGCCGAGCAGTTGGGCTGCGAATTGAAGGATGGCGGCTGCATCACCACCGATTCGGCCAAACAGACCACGGTGCCGGGCGTGTTTGCCTGCGGCGATGCGGCCCGGATGGCGGGCAGCATCGCGTTGGCAGTGGGCGAGGGCGCGCTGGCAGGTGTGGCGGTGCACCACTCGCTGATGGGGCTGCTGGAGTGACGCAGTCTTAATGTAACTAAGTGTGTTACATTAAGGTTCGCTGCAACCAAGGTGGTCCGGATGTCCTTCTCTGATCCTGATGCCGTCGCCCAGTACGCCGACAACCTGGTCCGTCAGGTGCCCGGCGTCCACGCGCTGCACCAGATGATCCACGTCCTGCTGGCCGAACACGTGCCACCGCAGGGGCGCGTATTGGTCCTGGGGGCGGGCGGTGGCATGGAGCTGAAGGCATTCGCGGAAGCGAGTCCCAGCTGGCGCTTCACCGGCGTGGATCCGTCCGCCGAGATGCTTGGATTGGCGAAGCGCGTCTTGGGAGTCGAACTGTCTGCCCGCGTGGAGATGATCGAAGGCTATATCGACAGCACGCCGGATACCGCGTTCGATGGTGCCACCTGCTTGCTGACGCTGCATTTCCTGTCAGCGGAAGACCGTCTCGAGACGCTGTGCGCACTGAGGCGCCGCCTCAAGCCAGGTGCACCGTTGATCATCGCGCACCACAGCGTGCCGAGCGATCCGTTGGAGAAACACAGGTGGTTCCAGCGCTGGGCTGCTTTCGTAGCGGCGCGCGGTCCGGTGGGAGAGACGGCAGCTGCACGTGCCGATAGCATCGCCAGCCGGCTGCCCACGTTGTCGCCGGAGCAAGAGGTCGCGATGCTGGAGGAGGCGGGATTCGAGCGGCCGGATCTGTTCTATGCCGCGCTGTCATTCAGAGGTTGGGTGGCGTACGCCGGCGATGCACACGGCTAACCTCCCACTGCTCTCTGCCCGAGGTGGGTCAGAGAGCGGTGGGGTCAAGACTCAGCGGCGAGCGTCGTCGCGCGCCTTGCCCACGTCGCTTTGGACTTCGCCAACACCCTTCTGGATCTTGCCTTCCACTTCTTTCGTCTTGTCGCCGGTGACCTTGCCCACGACTTCCTTTACGGTGCCCTTGACCTGGTTCTTGGCGCCTTCAGTGCGATTCTTGTCCATGGTTGACTCCACGATTGGTTAGAGAGAGGGCCCGTGTTGCTGGGCATCTCCACCCTGACGGCAGAGCGGTGGCGCGAAGGTGAAATTCGCCGCGGGCGCGGAATCCATTCAAGCGCCGGAAAGGTTGATGCTCACGTGCGCTGCACGTCACTCCTCCGCATCGCGTTCATCCCATCCATCGCCATCCCATGGCTGCGGTTCGGTGCTGGCTACGGTGGTATCCGGATCGACAGGCTCCAACAGGGTGTAATCGTCACGCGAAGGATCACGAAACGCGCGGCTGACCGGATAGGCTTCCAACGCCGGGGTGGAGGCGTGGGTACGCAATGCCGCAGGCGTCTGGAAGGCGCCACTCAACCAGTCCAGGGCGGTGGCCGGCGCGATGAAGATCGGCCCGTCCGGTGTGAGTGGGGAAGGGATCGCGCTGTTGGGGCCGGTCAATACGGTGAAGCTGTCCAGCTGCTGGCCGTCGTCGCTTTCCCAGTGCTCCCACAAGCCCGCTGCGAGCAGCGCGAGGCCATCCTTGCGCTGCACGAACAGAGGCCAGGGGGGGCGGCGCTCGCGATCCCATTTGTAGTAGCCGGTCATGGGCAGCACGCACGGGCGCTGCGCCCAGGCCTGCGCGTAGATGCGGCTGCGTGGCGCGCGGTCAAGCCGTGCGGTCACCGTGGTATACGGCGTGGCCGGCTCCTTGGACCAACGCGGCACCAAGCCCCACACCATGTCGGCCACGGCGATGGAGCCGTCATGGTCGCGCGCGAGCACCGTGGCCACGCCACCCTTGGCGATGTTGTAGTGGTCCGGCGCGGCCGCCAGCGTCCGCGCCAGCGCAGCAGGAAGGCCAGCGGGAAGTGACTCGCTATCAGCGATGGCTTGTGCGAAACGGCGCATGGCAGGTGAGCATCCAACGGCATCCGTGACGGTGTCGTGCGCACCGCCTGCGATGCTGCACGCGTTGCACGGGGGTCACGTGTCGGGATGGGGTTCCCCCAACGCTGCCCGCCGCGCCTGGAACACTTCCGGCGTCTGCGGCTTCACGAACAGCGCGACCAGCTCGGGGTACTCGGCTTTCACCGTCTTTTCAATCCGCGTGATACAGGCCTCGATCTGCGGGGTGGTGCGATCGTCCTCGAACTCCGCACTCAGCATCGCGACCACCTGTTCCGGGCCCATCTGCATCGTGGTCACGCCATTGGCGCGGCGCAGGTCCGCATCGTGGGTGGCGACGGCAAGAATGCGTTTGGCGACGCTCGGGTGCGCGGGCTCACCGACCAGCAGGCCCTTGGTCTCGCGGGCAAGCAGGAAGGCGGTGACCGCCAGCACGCCGGCGATGCACAGCGACGCCACGCCATCCAGGATCGGCATGTCCAGCAACTGCGCGGCAAGCAGGCCGACCAGCGCAAAAGCCAGGCCGAGCAGGGCGGCGCTGTCTTCCAGCAGCACGGTGAAGGTGGAGGGATCCTTGCTGCGGCGGAACGCCTCGAAGTAACCCATCGCCCCCTTGGTGGCGCGGAACTCGCGCAGCGCGATCCACCATGAGGTGCCTTCGAAGACAAAGGAGATGCCCAGCACCACGTAACTGATCAGGTGGTTGGTGGCCGGCTCGGGGTGGCGGATGTGCTGGATGCCTTCATAGGCCGATACACCGGCACCGGCTGCGAACACCAGCAGCGCCACGATGAAACTCCAGAAGTACAGCTCGCGCCCGTAGCCGAAGGGATGGAGCGTATCCGGCTTCTGCTCGGCACGGCGCAGGCCGTACAACAGCAGCAGCTCGTTGATGGTGTCCACCAGCGAGTGGACGCCCTCGCTGAGCATCGCCGAGCTGCCGGAGATGCCGGCGGCGACAAACTTGGCGATGGCGATGGCCAGGTTGCCGGCAAGGGCGGCATAGATGACGAGACGGGAGCCGGTTGGCTTGGCCATGGCAGTCGTGGGGTGGGGAGGGTGCGCGCATCATCGCCAACGGTGCGTCCCGGGCGCGTGCACATCCCGCCAAACGCTGGCACCGGCTCCCGGCCTTGACATGGATTTGCCCCGCTTGGCTTACATTGCTTTCCGCCTTCCGGCTGGCCCCCGCTGCCTGCCGTTCCCCCAGCTCCTGCAATGCCTTCAGTTCAAGGTTCGGTGCCCCGATGATGTCCATCCTTCCCTGGTCTGCCGCGCAGCTGCGCGGCACGCGCGCCCCGGTGGTGCTGGAGCGGTGCGCATGAGCGCAGTGGCGGGGCGCTTTCCCGGCAGCACCGGGCCGATGGCCGAGCAGGTCCGTGCACTGGCGTGGCAGGCGACACCGGTGGGGCCGATCGAGACCTGGCCGGGCGCGTTGCGCAATGCCGTCAATCTGATCCTGGCCTCGCCCGAAAGCATGTACGTGGTCTGGGGCGATGACCTGACATTCTTCTTCAACGATGCCTACAGCCCGATTCTGGGGCCCCGCCTGGAGGGCGCGCTGGGCGCACCGTTGAGGGAGCTGTGGGCCGATGCCTGGGACGCTGTACGCGCGCCGATCGAGAACGCCTTCGCCGGTGAATCCTCCCGTTACGAGAACCTGCCGGTGTCAATGAGCCGCCAGGGCGTGCCTGAAGAGACCTGGTGGACGTTCTCGTTTTCGCCGATCTTCCTCGATGATGGCAGGGTCGGCGGCGCGTTCTGCGTGACCAACGAGGTGACCAGCATCATCGTGGCCCAGCAGCGCCTGGCCCAGGAGAACGAGCGGCTCATCGCGCTGTTCGACAAGTCGCCGATGTTCATGGCCTTCCTCAGTGGGCCCGAGCATCGGGTCGAGTTGGCCAATCCGGGTTACCAACGGCTGGTTGGCAATCGCCATGTGCTCGGCAAGTCGATCCGGGACGCGCTGCCGGAAATCGTCGAGCAGGGCTTCCTGCCGCTGCTGGACGAGGTGTACCGCACCGGCAAGCCGTATATCGGCAGCGAGGTGGTGTACGAGGCGCCGTTCCCGAGCGATCCGTCCTCGGCCCGGCGCATGCTGGATATCGTCTTCCAGCCGGTGGCGGGTGAGGATGGCAATACGGCAGGCGTCTTCGTGCAGGGCCTGGACGTCACCTCCCACATCGAGCTGCAGCGCACGATGCGGCAGGTGGAGGCGCGCAATCGCCAGATCATCGACAGTGCCAGCGATTACGCAATCGTCGCCTCGGACCTGCAGGGCAGGGTGACCCTGTGGAATGCCGGGGCCGAGCACATCTTCGGCTGGACCGAGGCGGAGATGCTGGGTCAGAACGTGGAGGTGATCTACACCGCTGACGATATCCAGGCCCAGCGCTTGCGGCACAACCAGGGCGTCTCGATCGCATCGGGTGGGGTCAGTGGTGAGCGCTGGCTGGCGCGCAGGTCCGGCGAGCGCTTCTGGGCCAGCGGGGCGATGACCGTGCTGCGCGATGAAGATGGCGCCGTGCTGGGCTTCGTCAAGGTACTGGGCGACCGCACCCAGGAGCGCCGCGCCAGCGATGCACTGGCCCACAGCGAGCGCCGCCTCGGCGCGCTGGTGAGCGCCTCCTCGCAGTCACTGTATGCGGTCACCGCGGACTGGCGCGAAATGCGTCAGATTCTGGCGACCGGGCCGGTGGCACAGGACGAGAGCCTGCCTGCGGTCACCGACTGGCGAGAACGCTACGTACACCCCGATGATCTCGCCCTGCTCGAGCAGGCCATTGCGCGTGCGATGGCGCAGCGGCTGCCGCTGGAACTGGAGCACCGCACCCTGCTCGCCGATGGCAGTGTGCGTTGGGTGCAGATGCGTGCGGTGCCCTTGCTGGACAGCGCCGGTGAGATCACCGAGTGGTTCGGTACCGCCTCGGATGTGACCGAGCGGCGCCAGGCCGAAGAGCAGCTGCGCGAATTGACCTTGACCCTGGAAGAGCGCGTGCAGACCCGCAGCGCCGCGTTGCAGGTGGCCGAGGAGCGGCTGCGGCAAAGTCAGAAGATGGAGGCCGTGGGTCAGTTGACCGGTGGCCTGGCGCATGACTTCAACAACCTGCTGACCGCCATCTCGGTGGGGCTGGAGCTGCTGGAGCTGCGCATCGATCAGCGGCGCTATGACGACATCGGCCGCTACCTGGAGATGGCGCAGTCCAGCGCGTCGCGTGCCACGGCGCTCACCCAGCGCCTGCTGGCGTTCTCCCGCCGGCAGACGCTCGCACCCACGCCGGTAGTGGCCGATGCGATGGTGCGCGGCATGCTGGATATCATCTCGCGCACGCTGGGGCCTTCGATCGCGATCTCCACGCAGTTGGCGTCCGATCCCTGGGCGGTACTGGTGGATGTGCCGCAGATGGAAAATGCGCTGCTGAATCTGTGCATCAATGCCCGCGACGCAATGCCCGAGGGGGGGCCGCTATGGATCAGCGCGGCCAACGTGAGCCTGCGTGGCGAGAGTGCGGCGGCGCTGGATACGCCGCCCGGCGATTACGTCCGGCTGGCCGTCAAGGACGCAGGAACCGGCATGGACGCGGCGGTGATCGAAAAGGTGTTCGAGCCGTTCTTCACCACCAAGCCGATCGGGCAGGGCACAGGTCTCGGGCTGTCGATGATCTATGGGTTCACCCGCCAATCCGGCGGACAGGTGCGGATTGATTCCCAGGTTGGCCACGGCACCACGGTGGAACTCTATCTGCCGCGCTTCATCGGCGAGACCCCCGCGGACGCCGCCGAAGAAACCTTACAGGACCTGCCGGCGTGTTCAGCGCCCAGCGTCGGCACGATTCTGGTGGTGGAAGATGAGGAAGCGATCCGCGCGCTGTTGACCGAGGTGCTTGGCGGCGCGGGTTACAGGGTGTTGCAGGCACCGGAAGGCGGCCAGGCCATCGACCTGCTGCGCTCTGACGAAACGATCGACCTGTTGATCACCGATGTGGGGCTGACCGGTGGGCTCAATGGTCGTCAGGTCGCTGATGCCGGCCGCCAGGTGCGCCCTGCGTTGCCGGTGTTGTTCATCACCGGCTACGCGGCGTCGGCAGCGGTGGGCGCGGGCCAGCTGGAGGACGGCATGGAAGTGCTGACCAAGCCCTTTACGGCTGCGGAACTGGAGCGACGCGCCCGCGCGCTGCTGGCGATCAGGAACCCGTCGTGACCAGGTCAGCAGCTGTCAGAGCAGCGACCTGACCGAGGTCACCAGCTGCTTGAGCGTGAAGGGCTTGCGCAGCAGCTTGATGTCCTCGCCGCGGAAGTCGGGCCGGGCTCCGGCGGGGCCCGCGTAGCCGGTGACCAGCAGGATCGGCATGGCCGGATGCAGGGTCGTGGCGATCGTGGCCAGATCGCGGCCGTCCATGCCGGGCAGGCCGACATCGGAGACCAGCAGGTCGAACGGGCCGTCGTGCCTGAGGCAACCCAGCGCGGCCTCGGCATCGCCGACGTCGAGGACATCGAAGCCATCGTCGCTGAGGATGTCCTTGGTCATCTCCCGGATGGGCGCATCGTCTTCGACGAGAAGCACGCGGCATCGTGGGTGGGTTCGTGCAGCAGTCATTGCGGGCGGAGATCCTCGTGGCGTGCAGCCACCTGTGCGGATCTCCACCTTAGCGCCCGTGCGTGTTAGCCGGCCGTGCATCGCGTGCCAGCCCCATGTCATGACCGGGGGCGGGTGCCCGTCACGGCACCGCTGGCGATGGCCTCAATTCAAGGCGGTGCCGCTCTGGGTGGGGCTTTCATCCAACAGGGCGGTGCGGATGGACCGCGCCAGATCGCTGCGGGTGAAGGGCTTGGCCAACAGGGCGATGGTGCGGCCAACGGTGCCGCTTGCGTCGATATCGCGCGGATAGCCCGAGGTGAACAGCACCCGCAGGCCGGGCTTGTGGGCCAGTGCCTGCTTGGCCAGGGCCCAGCCGGACATGCCCGGCATCACGATGTCGGAGAACAGCAGATCCACGCTGACGTCGGTGCGATCCAGCAACCGCAGCGCCGAGGGGCCGTCATGCGCTTCGAGCACGCGATAGCCCAGCTGGCGCAGGGTATCCACGGTGTAGGCGCGCACATCGTCATTGTCCTCGGCGACCAGTACGGTCGTTTCCGCCTCGACCTCGAAGGCGTCCAGCGTCTGTGCATCGGCCGGGCGCACGCTCGGCAGGGCGGCGGCCGAGCGCGGGAACAACAGCGTGATCGTGGTGCCGCTGCCCTCGGTGGAATCGAGCAGAACGTGCCCGCCGGACTGCTTGGCGAAGCCATACACCATCGACAGGCCCAACCCGGTGCCACGGCCAACCTCCTTGGTGGTGAAGAACGGCTCGAACACCCGCGCCATGACCTCCGGCGGCATGCCCTGGCCGCTGTCACGGACGCGCACCATGGCGTACTGGCCGGGCGGGACATCCGGGTGCTGCGCCGCGTAATCCTTGTCCAGGTGGATGTTGTCCATCTCGATGGTCAGGCGGCCGCCGTCGGGCATGGCATCGCGTGCATTCACCGCCAGGTTGAGGATCGAGGCTTCCAGCTGGCTCGGATCGATCTCCACGCACCAGATATCCGGGCTGTGCACCATGTCGATCTGCACCAGCTCGCCCAGCGAACGTTTGAGCATGTCCTGCATGCCGCGCATCTCTTCGTTCAGATCCACCGGCATGTTCTTCAGCGGCTGCCGGCGCGAGAAGGCGAGCAGGCGCTGGGTGACGTTGGCCGCACGCATGACGCCTTTCATCGCGTTGTCGAGCGCGCGTGAGGAATTGCCTGCCGTGTCGCCGAGCCGGTCGGTCAGCATCTTGGCGTACTCGATATTGCCGGCGATGACGGTCAGGATGTTGTTGAAATCATGCGCGATGCCACCGGTCAGCTGGCCCACCGCCTCGATTTTCTGGCTGTGCCGCAGCGCTTCTTCGGCCTGCCGCCGCGCGGTGGTTTCCACGGCCTCGGAGACGACGGCGGTGATCCGTGCCTGATGATCGAACAGGGGGCGGAAGGAGAAATCGAACGTGCGCTTGCCGGTCGGCAGGCGCAGTTCCAGTTCGTGGCGCGACGCCGTGCCCGCCGCAGCCTCCAGGATGGCGGTGCAGACCACGCCGGGAACGCCGGGCGTGTCGGCGAACCACGCCGATTCGCAGTACAGGTTGCCGCGCACGTCCTGCTTGTCCGCCAGGATGGCGGCCAGCGAGGCCGAATTGGTGTCGATGATGTGGCCATCCAGGGTCAGCAGGTTCTGGTGCTGGAAACTGGATTCGAACAGCGCCTGCAGCCGGCTTTCGCTCCGGTGCAGTGCCGAGGTCCGCTCATCCACCTGGCGCTCCAGGGACTCGTTGCTGGCCTTCAGCAACGACTGCGCTTGCTTGAGGTCGCTGATATCGCGCGCCATCGCGTAGTAGCCCAGCACCGACCCATCCGGTGACAGTTCGGGTACGCAGTCCACCTGGGCATGGCGGGCGGCACCGTTGCTGCGCAGGGAGAGCATGTCGAAGCTGACTTTCTCCCCCAGCAGCACCCGGTCGAGATGCTGCTGGATGCTGTTGAAGGTGTCCTCGCCGACGACCTCGCGGGTGTGTCGGCCGATCAGGCTGTCGGGCGTGCGGCCGTGCCACTCGACATAGGCATTGTTGGCGAAGCGGTAGCGATGGTCGTGACCGAAGTAGGCGATCAGCGCGGGCAGCGAATCGGTGATCAGCTTCAGCCGCTGGTGGCTGTCGTGCAGTTCGGCCTCGATACGCAGCAGCCGGCGGCGCTCATGGGCTTCATGGATGGCCCGGACAACGGCATCGGGCAGGCGCTGCAGGCGCGACTTGACCACATAGTCGCGCGCCCCGCGCTTGAGCGCCTGCACGGCGAGCTCTTCGGTGAGCGTGCCGGAAACGAAGAGGAAGGGAATCTGGGGGGCGATCTCGCTGGCCAGGGCAAGGGCAGCGTCGCCATCGAAGCCTGGCAGCACGTGGTCGGCCAGGATCACATCGAACGAGGCGGTGGTCAGGGCATCGAGCATGCCCTGGTGCGACCAGGTGCGTTGGGCCGTGAACGGGATCCCGGCGCGGCGCAGCTGTGCGGTGATCAGCTCTGCATCCAGTGCACTGTCTTCGACCATCAGGATCCTGATGGTCTTGGTTGTGGCGGCCTCAGCCATCGTTTCTACTCTTCCCGCCGAACAATGTGCCGTGGGGTGGCGGCTGGTTGGTGATGCCCCAGAACATGCCCAGGCCCTGGATCGCCTCGAGGAATTCCTTGAAGTCCACCGGCTTGACCACGAAGGCGTTGACGCCCAGCTCGTAGCTGCGGATCAGGTCCTGCTCCTCGCGCGAGGAGGTCAGCATCACCACCGGGGTGCTGCTCAGGGCGCGGTCGCTGCGGATTTCCTTGAGCACTTCCAGGCCATTGAGCTTGGGCAGTTTCAAATCCAGCAGCACCACCACCGGGCCACCGTGCATGGCGCCTTCATAGGGACCCTGGCAGCGGAGATACTCCAGCGCTTCCACGCCGTCGCGCACATGGGTCACGTCGTTGAGCAGCTGGCAGCGCGCAAGCGCCGCCATGGTCAGCTCAGCGTCTTTCGGGTTGTCTTCTACGAGCAGGATCGGTCGCAGATCTCTCATAGGTGGTCTCCAGTAACAAAGGGGATGGTGAAATAGAAGGTGGCGCCGGCGCCTACCTGGCCTTCGGCCCAGGTGCGGCCGCCATGGCGGGTGATGATGCGGTGCACGTTGGCCAGGCCGATGCCGGTGCCTTCGTACTCATCGACGTGATGCAGCCGCTGGAACACGCCGAACAGCTTGTCCACATAGCGCATGTCGAAACCGCAGCCATTGTCTTTCACGAAGAAGATGTCTTCCGTGTCATTGCGTTCGTGTCCGATCTCGATGCGTGGCTCGGGCGTGTCGCGGGTGAACTTGATCGCATTGGACAGCAGGTTCTGCCAGACCAGCCGCAGCATGCCGGGGTCGGCCAGCACCTTGGGCAGGGCGGCGATCCTCCAGTCGATGGCGCGCCCGGTGTACTCCATATCGAGCTTGCGGCGCACGTCGTCGGCCAGGGCGGTCATGTCCATCGCGATCTGGCCCATGGTCGAGCGGCCCATCTGCGAGAAGCTGAGCAGGTCATCCACCAGCGTCCCTGCCGATTTTGCCGACTCCACGATGGTCTCGAGGAATCTCTTTTCTGAATCGTTCAATCGCTCGCCGGCCGAGGACCACAGCAGTTCCGAGTAACCGACGATGTGGCGGAACGGCGCCCGCAGGTCATGGCTGACCGAATAGGAGAACGCTTCGAGCTCCTTGTTGCTGCGGAGCAGTTGTTCATTCAACGCCGCCATCTCCTCGGCCTTGCGCAGCACGATGTCCACGATCGCGGTGCGCAGCTCCAGCGCGGCATCACGGTCCACCTCGTTCCAGGGCAGCGACTGCTCGCGCACCGTCTGCTTCCAGCCTTCGAAGGAGGTGCGTGGCGACAGTGGCTGATCGGTCTCTACCTTGCGTGGGTCACCGCCCCAGCGAACGGTGCGGACGACCTCCGGCCGGAACCAGATCACGAAGCTGTCGTGGATCTGCGAGATCGAGATGGCCAGCACGCCACTGGCGACGCCGGCGAAGGCTTCGGCGTGCTGCCATTGCTGCGCGAGCGTGTCGGTGCAGAAAATGTCGCCATCGATCGGCTGGGCGGTCAACCACTGGACCAGCTGCATCACCTGGGGCTGGCTCGGGCAGTCGCCGTGCAGGATGCATTCGCCACGGTGCACGATCGCCGCACCGGCCGATTGGGTCAGTGCGAGCAGGCTGCGTTGATCGCGGCCGAGCGCGGCCATGAAGTCGGTATCGCCGGCCATCCGGCCGAGCAGCCGCACCTGGATGGCGCGGCGTGCAATGCGTTCTTCGACCAGCACCGCGCGCTGTTTCAGCGAAATCTGCAGCGACAGGATCTGGCCGATGAACTCGCAGGCCGTGCGCACGTGGTACGGCACGCGGCGCGCGAGCTGGTTGTGGCAGGAGATCAGGCCCCACAGTTCGCCCTCGCACAGCACCGAGACCGACATCGATGCACCGGTGCCCATGTTGCGCATGTACTGCAGGTGCACCGGGGAGACGCTGCGCAGCATGGCCGGGCCGAGGTCGGTGGGCGGCGCCTCGGCGATCGCGGGCACGCGCACCAGCGGCACCGGGGTGTAGTGGCTGTCAGCGATCAGCCGGATCCGGTTCTGCCGGTACAGCTCACGCGCCTGCGCGGGAATGTCCGATTCCGGGAAGCGCAGATCGAGGTAGGAGGGCAACACGCTGTTGCGGTCCTCGGCCACGACCGCACCGTTCCAGTCCGGGTCGAACTGGTAGATCATCGTGCGGTCGAAGCCGGTCAGCTCGCGGATATGCACCGCGGCGATCTCACACAGGGCCTGCGTGGTGGGCGCCCGCTCGATCGCAGCCATGAAGCGGCGGATCAAGGGATAGAGGTCTTCCAGCGAGCCTGGCTCGCCCGGCACCGGGGCCTCCAGCTCGATGATGACGTCATCCCCGATGCGGTGCGCCACCGTAGGGTGGTGGCCGGCCGTGCCGACCGGATGCGCGCCGAGGAATTGCGAGGCACCTTGCTCCAGCGCTACCAGCAGCGGCCTGCAGTGGGCCAGCGTACCGCCGAGCACTGCCTCCAGGGGCTGGCCCAGCGGATCGCCCAGCACCTCGATGAGCTCCGGTCGCGCGACGGCGCGGGCCTTGACGGTCAAGGTGAAGTGATCGAGGACCAGGATCAATCCGTAGGGCTGGATCGCGCCAGGGGTGCGGATCGGCTCACGCGCGCAGCTGGACAGATCCAAGGCGCTTGCGCCGGAATTCCTCGAGGACATTCATTGACTCCTGCTCGTTGCCAGTGGTGACCACCGCGCGAATGGCACGGCGTCGCCTGGTCGTCAGGAGCTCACACCGTCCACTGCGACGCGGTGTGCCACAGTTCCCTCATTTTTGCATAGGCGATCATCCTGGTCCGTGAGGATGAGACGGGGTTCCTTGCGTTGCTGGAATGCTAGTCCCAACGGTAACGCACCGTCGCCGACCACAGCCCGCCCGAGCCATCGACCGGGCCGCCATTGGCGTACCGGTAGTATTCGTTCGCGGCGAGCAGCGGCTCAGGCAGTTTCGTGACCTTGCGGTCGAAGACGTTGTTGGCGTTCAAGGCCACGTCCCAGCCACCGGGCAGGGTGGCGCCCAGCTGCAGATCGGTGATCCACAGGCCGCCGATGTCATACGCGATCTCGGCCTGGCCGGCATACGGCCCGCTGGTGGCCACCGTGGTGGGGGAGCCATAGCGCTGGATATCGCCATAACGGCTCTGGCGCAGGCCGACCCGGTAACGGCCGAGCGACCAGTCCAGGCCAAGCACCTGGCGGGACTTCGGCGCCTTGTACAGCAGTTCGTTCTGCGAGCCGGTGCTGAAGACCGGCACATTGAAGGCCGCCAACACCGCGGGCGTGGGGGCCAGGCCGGTGATCTTCGCGCGGGTATGGCTGCTGGCCAGGGTCCAGCGCAGGGCACCGGCGCGGCCAAGATCCCAGCGCCCTTCCAGCGTCGCCTCCACGCCTTCGGTGCGGGTGTCAGCGGCATTGATGAAGTAGCGCACACCGTCCTGGGCACCGAGCCCGACCGAGGTCACCAGCGCACCGGAGCCGGGATACAGGCCCTCGCGGAAGGTGGTGGACAGGGCAATGCGATCGTCCACATCGATGCGGTAGGCATCCACGGTCAGTGATGCGCCCTGCCACGGCTCGGCCACGATCCCCAGGCTGAGGCTGCGCGAGGTTTCCGGGCGCAGTGGCTGCGCGCCCAGGGCGATGGCCTGCGGCGAGCCGGCCTGCAGGATGTGGTCGGTGTAGAAATTGCCATTGGAGGTGTTGCGGTAGGCCTGCGCGGCCAAGGAGGGAGCCTGGAAGCCGTTGCTGATCGTGCCGCGCAGGGCAAGCCGGGGGTGCAGGGCAAAGCGGGTCGAAAGGCGGCCGGTGCTCTCGCTGCCGAAATCGGAGTAGCGCTCGTGCCGGCCGGCAAGGTCCACGCGCCAGCGTGTGCCCAGATCGGCAGCGACGCCCACGTACACCGCGCCGCTGTCGCGGCTGACATCCACCGCATCTTCCGGCCGATAGCCGGGCAGGGCCTGCGAGCCGCCCAGGCCGATGCCCAGTACGGTGCCGGCATACGGACCATCCAGCACCCGCTGCCCGCCATGGGTATAGGACTGTACGTCGCCGGCGCCGATCCGGTAGCGCTCGTCGCGGTACTCCGCACCCGCGCTGAGCTCCAGTGGCGCGGCCAGCCACGCGGTCTGCAGCTGGCGGCGCACATCCAGATTGTGGGTCCAGGCGCTGTAGCGCAGGTCGCCGATATAGAAGTCGGTCTGGCTGTCCAGCCCATAAGTGGGGTTGATGCTGTTGTGCAGGTTGATGTCCATCGCATCGCGCCCGTAGCCGCTGCTGAGGTCCCAATCCCACTCGCCGAACTGGCCGCGCACGCCCAGCGTCAGCGCGCCATCGTTCTCGTCGATGTGCTCGGTGGGGGCGAAGCCATCCGGATCGATGGCCCGGACCACTTCGTTGCGCAGTGGCTGGCGGAAGTTCTGCGGTGCCCATGCATCGCGCTGGGCGAGCGTCAGCAGCCCGTAGGCCTCTACCGTCGCCGCCAGAGGCAGGCTGGCATTGGCGGTGGCGGTCTTGGTGCGGAACGCGCGGATGCCACGATTGCGCCAGGCATTGTTGTCGCGGGTCGCTTCGCGCGGATCGGGCGTGGCACCGGCGGGCAGCGTCGGGTTGCTGGCCTGGTTGCCCCCCGGGCGGATCGCATTGCCGGCGGCGTCCCTGGGGAAGTAGTACAGGAAGGTGTCGCGGGCGGGGCTGGTGTAGTTGGTGGCGTGCTGGTCGTCCAGCTGGGCGGCCAGGTGCAGATAGCCGCCGTCGCCGATGCCGAAACCGGCATCGGCCTGCACCACGCGGGAGCGACCCTCGCCGGCGAAGTAGGTGCCATCGCGGTAGGAGACGTTGCCGCCACGCGCCGCCTTGTTGGTGACGATATTGATCACCCCGGCGATGGCGTCCGAGCCATAGATCGCCGAGGCGCCATCGCGCAGCACTTCGATGCGTTCGATCGCCCCGGTGGGGATCAGGGCGAGATCGGCCGGTGCGGCGCCGCCGAAACCACCGGCGCCCAGCAGTGCGGTGGCGTGGCGGCGTTTGCCATCCACCAGCACCAGCACGTGGCTGGCGTTGAGGCCGCGCAGCTGTCCGGCGCGCACCATGCTGTTCAGATCGCCGGTTTCCAGCGGCAGGTTGAAGCTGGGCACGGTGGTGTTGAGCACATCCAGCAGGTTCGTCGCGTTGGCCGCGCGGATGTCGTCGGCCGACAGCACGTCGATCGGTGACGCGCTTTCGCGCACGGTGCGGCCTTGCGCGCGGGTGCCGGTCACGGTGACGGTATCGAGCGTGGCGGTGCTGGTAGCGGTGATGGCACTGGCATTCGTCTCCGGCGCTGCGTGGGCGGCAAGCGGCAGGGAGAGCGCGGAAACGATGGCGAGGGCCAACGGCAGGCGATGGTGCGTGGACAGCATGGAAGATCCCCAGGGAGAAGAAAGGCCGATGCGCAGGGGCATGCGGCGGGCAGGCTACGGCGGTAGTGCCGGATCAGCAGGTGCGGTGACGCAGCGCACCCGGACAACAGCGTTCGGCCGCGGCGGCGATGCGCCGGGCGTGGATCACGGCGCGCCCCTCGCGGCAGCGGCCCAGCGCTCGAGATCGGCCGGATGCAGCGGTCCGTTGTGGACCTGCAGCACCGTGCCCTGCGCATCGATCAACACCGAGAAGGGCAGCGTGCCGATGCGGTTGCCGAACGAGGCGGCGGTACCGGGGGGGCCGTCGCTCTCCACCAGTTGCGGATAGGTGAGCTGAAGCTGGTCGCGCAGGGCGTTGGCAGCCTCGATGTCGTCCAGTGCGATGCCGACCACCTGCACGCCGTTCGGCAGCGGTGCCTGCGCCTGCGAGAAATGCTGCAGGTCCGGCAGCTCCTTCAGGCAGGGCCCGCACCAGCTGGCCCAGTAATTGAGCAGCACCGGGCGGCCGCGCCATTGCGCCAGCGCCGCCGGGGCGCCGTCCAGATCGGTCCAGTGCAGGGCAGGTGCCGCCTGGCCGGCAGGGGCGGCGGGTGTTGGCGGGGCGGCGTGCGATGCCAGGGGCAGCGCGAGCATCAGTGCGGTGGCCAGCAGCGCCGGCAGATGCGAAGCAGGAGAAGTCATGGAGGGGAGGCCGTCGAAGACGTCGCACGCGACGCGAAGCGGTCATCGGTCAGGGTGTGCAGGAACTGTTCGATATCGTCGATCTCCGCTTCGGTCAGGTGCAGCGGATCGCGCAGCTGTGCATCACGGCCGATCGAATCGGGGATCACCTTGCCGGGGTCGTCGTAGTACACGATCACCTCGCGCAGGGTCTTGAACATGCCGTTGTGCATGTACGGCGCGGTCAGTGCGACGTTGCGCAGGCCGGGTACCTTGAACTCGCCCTTCTGCGTGGGATCGCCGGTGATGCCGCCGCGGCCTTCGTCATTGAACTCGCGGCCGTTGTAGATGCCGATGTTCTTGAAACGGTCCGAGGTGAAATCCTCGCCGGCGTGGCAGCTCACGCACTGGGCCTTGGTGATGAACAGCAGGCGGCCGCGCTTGGCCGCGTCGCTGATCGCGTCTTCCTGGCCGAGCGCATAGCGGTCGTAGGGACTGTCCACGGTATTGAGGGTCTTCTGGTAGGCGCCGAGCGCCCGGCCCAGCGTCCGCGGGCTGGGTGCGGCATTGTAGGTCGCCTGGAAGCGCGCGACCCACGCCGGGTCTGCAAGCAGCCGGGCCACTGCCTGATCCACCGGCAGATCCATTTCCAGCGGATTGGCGATCGGCGCCAGGGCCTGCTCTTCCAGGGTTTCGCTGCGGCCATCCCAGAAGAAGCGGGTCCGCCCGGCACTGTTCATCACGCTGGGGGTATTGCGGGTGCCCACACGGCCCTCCACGCCCAGGCTGAGCGCACGGTCATCGGCGAATGCGCGGGCGGGCTGGTGGCAGCTGGCGCACGACACCGTGCGGTCGCGCGACAGGATGGGATCGAAGAACAACTGGCGGCCCAGCTGGGCGCGTGGGTTGTCGGAGAGATCGCCGTCGTAGGTCGGGGCATCGGCGGAGAACACCGGCGCCAGTACCGCAACGCCGATCAGCGCGGCCAGCAGGGCAAGGGAGCGGACAGGGCGGGGCATGGTGGCGCCGCGCTCAACGCGCGGCGATCTCCTGCTGGACCAGCTCGCACAGCCCACTCTCTTCGAAGCACACCTGGGCACGCAGGGTGCCGTTTACCGGTCCGGTGCCGGCGGCGACCGGCAGGCGCAGCTGACCGCGTTCGCTGAAGTAGGTATAGCGATACTCGCCGGCGAAACTGCGGCCGTGCCCTTCGCGCGGCGCGACCGAGTGCAGCGGTCCCTGCGCCTGTTCGCCACCGGCCAGGGTCACCCGCGCCGCCCGCGGGCCGATCTGCGGTTGCTCGAAATCGGAGGCATACAGAATCCAACCCGGTTCGATGCGGGCGTCGATCACCAGCTCACGGGTGCCGTCGGGGCGCGCTTCCACGCGCGGATCGAGTGCGACTTTCGGGGTGTCGGCGGCGGCCGCGCCGAACGGGATGAGCAGCAACGCGGCAACCCACGGGGAAAGGCTGCAACTCACTCCTTCGCCCCCTGGCCCTCGGTGGTGATGCGCAGCTGCACCTCGTCGGCGATATTGGGCAGGAACCCGGTCAGGCCGAACTCGCTGCGGCGGATGACGGCGGTGGCGTTGAAGCCGATCGTGGGCACCTTGCGGCTGGGATGCTCACCCACCTTGTTGAGGGTGGCGTCGAGTACGACCGGACGGGTCACCCCATGCAGCGTCAGATCACCGGTGATTTTCAGGCGGCCGGTGCCTTGCGGCACGACCGAGGTACTGCGGAAGCTGGCCTGCGGGTGCTTGGCGACATCGAACAGCTTGTCGCCCTTGACGATCTCGTCCAGTTTCGGGACGTGGGTGGCCAGCTCGGCCAGCGGCAGCTCCACCTGCACCTGCGACGCAGCGGGCTTGGCCGCATCGTAGATGAGCGTGCCGCTGCTGATCGCCGCGCGGCCGGTCGGGAAGGAGAAGCCGTTGTGGTTCCAGGTGAACAGCACATCGGTGTGGGTGGGGTCGAGCTGATAGGTCACCGGTGCGGCGGTCGCCACGGCGGGCACGGCGGCCGCGGTGAACAGGGCCAACAGGAGGGCAGTACGCATGTGAGGTTCTCTGGGCAGTGGCGCGCAGCCGCCCGCGGCATCACGAAGAGACCGTGCCGGGCAGGCAGCGCAGGAGCGGGTGAGCAACGGCCAGACGCGCTGGCCGCTGCAGCGGGTTACGGGGCGATCGCCAGTGATGTGGTCGTCGCCGGGGCGGCGGGAGCAGCGGCGCTGGCCGCGTACGGATCCGGTTCGGCGATCAGCCCATCAAGCAGGCTGTTGAAGCGGGTCACGTAGTCCTGGTGATACTCACCGGTGACCGTGCCGGTGTAGCCGGTATAGATCTCGCGGACCTTGCCGTCGCGGCCGATGATGATCGTGGTCGGGAAGGCGGCCATGTAATTGAGCCCCTTGAGTTTCTCGGTGGCGACTTTCTTGTCGGCGATACCGCCGAACACGATGTCGTAACGGATGTCGAAATAATCCTTGAAGGTGGTCAGGGTCTTCTGGAAATAATCGAAGTTGTCTTCCTGCTCGAAGGCGACGGCCACCGCTTCCACCCCACGGTGCTGGTTCTGCTTGAACCACGGCGCCAGGAAGTAGGTCTGGTCGGTGCAGTTGGGGCACCAGGTGCCGATCACTTCAACGATCACCACCTTGCCGCGGTACTTGTCGTCCTGAAGCGTGACCGGCTTGCCCTGCAGATCGGGGAAGCTGAAATCAATGCGATCCTGGCCATCCTTGAGGAAGGTGAGCTTGTACGGATCGGGCAGCTCCACCTTGTCGCTCTTCTCGGCCTCGAACTTGACCACGTTGTAAATGCCGCTGCCGAACGCGCCCTGGATGTTGCCGTCCTCATCGATCGTGCCGCGGATCAGCAACGGGCTCGGCCCGCTGAAGCCGGACAGATAGAAGCGGTTGCCCTGTACGGTGCCTTCCAGCTCGCGGGTGTCGCCAACGACGGTCATGAACACGCCGGAGAGGCGGTTTCCTTCCTGCTTGAGCAGGGCCACCTGGTTGCGCTTGTCCTGGCGGGCCGCCTTGTCGATGGTCTGCACGGCCCACTTGCCGCTGAGGTCCGCCGCGGGCGCCTCGTCCTGGCCTGGCTTGACGAAGCGCCATGCCGCGCCCTGTTCGGCGGTGAAGGCAAGGTTGCGCGCCCCGTTGCGGCTGGGCACCAGGTCCTTGTACTGGCCAACGAGGTGTCTGCCATCCTCGGAGACCTTGCCTTCCAGGACGGCATCGTAGGTGTTCATCCGCACCGAAAATGTCCCGTCATCGCGCGGGGTGACCTTGAATTTGTCCGTGCGCGTGCCGTTGAGCAGGGTGAAGGTCGCGTCCTGCGCGCGCTTGCCCTTTACTTCGAAGTTGAAGGGGATGGGGTCGCCATCGATGGTGAATTCGCCACGCCACACGCCTTCGGCAGGAAACGGTGCTTTGGCGGCGGCCGCGGCAGGCAGGGCGAAGGCCAGGCTTGTAGCGAACAACAGGGTCGCGACGACGCGACCGGATAATGCCAGTGTCATGAGAGTGCTTCCAGATAATCCCCTTGGTCGCGCCAAGTCGCCGGCGATGCAGCCCCCGTTCCACTGCATCCGCTGAAAGGCCATCCCTGGCCGGTCACGTGCCATCCCTGGCGTGACTGGATTATTGCCACGTGAATGTCGTAAAAGTTCATCGCCGCTTGGTACGCATGTTCATCAGCATATTCAGCGGCGCGACGATGGCAGGCTGATAACCGTTTTGATATCAGCACGCGCCGGTGCTGCCGGGTTGCGTATTTGCCGCCGCCCGCCACATCGAAGACCATGGCGGCCTGAAGCGCCCACTGGCCGGGCGCAATGCCGCAGGCAGGCCGAGTAGCACCGCCGCCGCGTGCCGATAGAGGAGCAAGTCATCGTGAAGCCCAGGGAAGGTATCCAGGTGTCGGTCTACACCCGTTGGCACCAGTTGGCGGTGCCGCTGGCATTCGTACTTGCTGCCGGCAGTTTCATGTTCATCGTGCTCAATCGTGGGCCGGTAGGCGTCGCGATCGTGGTCGCCATGGCGTGCCTGGTGATTCCGCCGTTGCTGGCCTTCCAGGGATTCCCTACCCGCAACGAGGTCATGATCATGCCCGACGGACTGATGTTCTCGCGCCGCGACGCGGTGCCATTCGATGCGCTCTCCAGCTGGGGCACCGATGATTATCTGAAGCTGGTGCGTCCCGGCCGGGCGACGCTGATGGTCAGCGCTGCCGATCTGCAGAGCCGGGAGCGCTTGCTGCGCGAGTTCCAGCAGGCGTTGGATGCCTGGCAGCGGAAACAGCCGGCACTGAGTAAGCCGATCCGCCGCACGCACTTCTACGGCTCCGCGCGTGCCGCTGCCATCGGTGCGGTGATCATGGCGCTTGGAGCGGTGTGCATTGTCATGGCGCTGCGCTTGCGTGAGCCATCCATCGAGCTGGCGATCGTTGGCGCGCTCGGTGGGCTGTTCGGGATGTTCATGCTGCTCGGCCGACGGGTCTGAGCCGGGCAACGCGTCCACACGGTCTTGTTTTCAGCGTCTCGCGTATTTCACGAGCTCAAGCGCAGCCTGCCGATGCGAGCTGCATCCGCAGCGCATGAAAAGGAGTGCCATACGCTATGAATACCCGAGGCGATTACGCCCACCCCGAACCCGTCGCTGCGGCGACCGTCGCCGTGGTCACCCCACCGCCCGTGGTGGACCTGCCGCGCGATAGCGCGGTGTCATGGGGCGCGATTCTGGCCGGTGCCATTGCCGCCGCTGCGCTGTCACTGATTCTGGTGATTCTCGGCGTGGGCCTGGGCCTGTCGTCGGTGTCGCCGTGGTCGTTTGAAGGCGTGACGGCAGAAACGTTTGGCTGGTCCAGCATCGCGTGGCTGACCTTTACCGCCATCGCCGCGTCCGGTCTGGGTGGCTATCTGGCTGGCCGCCTGCGCACGAAGTGGAGCAACATCCACGGGGATGAGACCTACTTCCGCGACACCGCGCATGGGTTCGTCTCCTGGGCGGTGGCCACGTTGCTCACTGCCGCATTGCTGACCTCGGCCATCGGCGGCATCCTGGGCGCCGGTGCCAAGGTTGCCGGCGCCACTGCCGGTGCCGCCGCCTCGACGGCAGGCGGTATCGCTGCCGCCGGTGCAGGCTCGGCTGCGATGGGCAGCGACCAGGGTGACGTGCAGTACTGGGTGGATTCACTCTTCCGTGCCAACCCGACCGCTGCGCAGCCCGCGCCGCCGGCCGGCCCGGCCGACGCGTCGGCACCGGCACCGGTCGCCAACGGTGCACCGCCGCCGCCGCGCCCGATGCCGGGTGCCGACCGTCGTCCGGACAGCCGTGAAGTGCGTACCGAGGTCAACCGCATCATCCTCAACAGCCTGAAGTCCGACACCATGGACCCGGCCGACACCCAGTATCTGGGGCAGCTGGTGGCGGCGCAGACCGGCATGAGCCAGGCCGAAGCACAGGCCCGCGTCACCGATGTGCAGACCCGCCTGCGTGCGGCGCTGGACAACGCCAAGGTGCAGGCCAAGCAGGCGGCTGACGATGCCCGCAAGGCAACCGCCTACGCCGCGTTGTGGCTGTTCATCACGCTGCTCATCGGTGCGTTCATCGCCAGCCTGAGTGCCACCTGGGGCGGCCGTCGCCGCGACCTGTGATCCTGACCACCTCAAGGGAGGAAACACCATGAAGTACATTCTGCTGTGGATGCTCGGGATTCCGATTCCGCTGCTGCTGTTGTTCGCGCTGCTGCGCTGACCGCTCACCCATCAGGCCGCCTTCGGGCGGCCTGATGCGTTGTAGGGACCCGATGTTGTAGAGGCGCTGGGCGCTCGCTGCGGCGTGGCTGTCTGAACGAGTCAGGGAGGTGGAGAAAACCTTCACGTTGCGGGCATCGGCCTTCGTGCCCAATCTTCCTGAATTCATTTAAGCTTTCACCATTGCGGCCCCCATTCATATCGGAGATGGGTCGCGCGTCACCCCCGTATCCCCCCTTTTTCCAGGACCCTCTCCATGGCGGCTTTGCAGCAGCGCACGATCGATCTCATCCGCAGCCACCAGGAGCCTGTGCTCGCCGCATGGGCCGGCAATCTGGCCGGTACCAGCCAGGCGCAGGACGGCCGCCTTTCCTCCCGCGAGCTGGATGTCCAGGTCCGCGAGTTCTGGCGCCTGTTCCTGGATGCGCTGTCGGCCACCGACGTGAGTGCCGTCGCGCGGGCAGAGTGGCAGGATATCCGGCGTTTCCTGGAGGAACTGTCGCGCGAGCGCGTCCTGAAGGGATTCAATTCCGCGGAGACCGCCAGCTTCATCTTCTCGCTGAAGCGACCGCTGTTCGACGTGATCCAGCAGGGGTATGCCAATGACCCGGCGCACCTGGGCGACCAGCTGTGGGCGATCTCCGAGCTGATCGATCAGCTCGGGCTGCACACGGTCAGCGTGTTCCAGAAAACTCGCGAAGACGTGATCCAGCGCCAGCAGGAAGAAATGCTTGAGCTGTCCACGCCCGTGGTGAAGCTGTGGGACGGTGTGCTGGCGCTGCCGATGATCGGCACGTTGGATTCGCAGCGCACCCAGGTGGTGATGGAGTCGCTGCTGCAGCGCATCGTGGATACCGGTTCTGAAATCGCCATCATCGATATCACCGGCGTGCCGACCGTGGATACGCTGGTGGCCCAGCATCTGCTGAAGACTGTCACCGCCATCCGCCTGATGGGCGCCGATGCGATCATCAGCGGCGTGCGGCCGCAGATCGCCCAGACCATCGTGCACCTCGGGCTGGACCTGCAGGGCATCGTGACCAAGGCCAATCTGGCCGACGCACTGGCGCTGGCGCTCAAGCGCACCGGCCAGACCGTCACCCGGACCGCCCGCTGAGATGGAGCGCATCCCGATCCTGCAGATGGGCGATCTGCTGCTGGTGACGATCCAGGTGGACATGCATGACCAGCTGGCGCTGACGCTGCAGGACGACCTCACCGAGAAGATCCGCAGCACCTCCGCGCGCGGTGTGCTGATCGACATTTCCGCACTGGATATCGTCGATTCGTTCATCGGCCGCATGATCGCCACCATTTCGTCGCTGGCCCGGATCATGGATGCCACCACCGTGGTGGTGGGCATGCAGCCGGCCGTGGCAATCACGCTGGTGGAGCTGGGGCTTACGCTCAGTGGCGTGCGCACCGCGCTCAATGTGGAGCGTGGCATGAAGCTGCTGCAGCGTACCGACGAAGACGAAGCTGCCTCATGAGTGCGTCCAGTGGTTCGCTGCCGATCCGCATCGAGCAGGACGTCGTGCTGGCCCGCCAGGCCGCACGCCAGATCTGCGTGGCATGCAAGCTGCGTCTGATCGACCAGACCAAGCTGGTCACGGCCGCCAGCGAGTTGGCCCGCAACGCCGTGATCTACGGCGGCGGCGGGACCATGGACTGGGAGGTCGTGGAGAAAGGCCTGCGCAAAGGCGTCCGGCTGGTCTTCGCCGATAACGGGCCCGGCATCCCCGATGTCGCGCAGGCCCTGACCGATGGCTGGTCATCCGGCTCGGGCATGGGCTTGGGGCTGTCCGGTTCGCGTCGCCTGGTGGATGAATTCGAACTGGAGAGTGCGCCGGGGCAGGGCACCCGCATCACGATCACCAAATGGAGCTGAACTTCGCCGGCCAGGTAACGCGGGTCGTGCTGGTCGAAGAAACCTCCCAGGTCGGACAGGCCCGGCGCGAAGCGCTGGCGCTGGCCGATCATGTCGGCCTGGATGAAATGGACGCCGGCCGCGCGGCGTTGGTGGCCACGGAGATGGCGACCAACGTGCTCAAGCATGGGCGCGGCGGACGCATGTACCTGTCCGTGGTCTGTGGCCGCGGCGGTAACGGCGTGGAGCTGTGCACCGTGGACACCGGTCCGGGCTTTTCCCTGGCGGAGTGTCTTCCAGACGGCTACTCGACCGGGGGCACCCAGGGGTTGGGGCTGGGTGCGATCCAGCGTCAGGCCACCGTGCTGGATGCCTGGTCCGATGCCAAGGGAGCGGTGGTGGTGGCGCGGATCTACGCCAGTCGTGCGCCACGCGATATCGATGTGGCCTACGGTGCGCTGCGCATTCCGATGCGGCACGAGCTGGCCTGCGGCGATGCCTGGCATATCCGCGCCGACGGACAGACCGTGGCGGTGACCGTGATCGATGGACTCGGCCATGGACTTCCCGCCGCCGATGCCTCGCGGGCCGGCGTGGAGGCGGTCGCGCACACGGCCGCGGGCGGCGCACCGGCATTGATCGGCGTCCTGCACGCGGGCATGTCCGGCACCCGGGGCGGTGCAGCGGCCGTTGCCTGCGTGGACGTGGCCACCCTGCAGGTGGAGTTTGCCGGTATCGGCAATATCGCCGCGAGCCTGTGCGAGCCCACCGGTTCGCGTGGGTTGGCGTCACACCCGGGTATCGTGGGCGTGCAGTACCGCAAGGCACAACCATTCCATTTTCACGCGGCCGCAGGCACGCTGCTGGTCATGCATAGTGATGGCCTGCAGGCACGCTGGAGCCTGCGTGACTACCCCGGTCTGCTGCACCGCCACCCGGCATTGATCGTGGCGGTGCTGCAGCGTGATTTCGATCGTGGCCGGGATGACGCCGGCATTGTTGCCCTGCGTCTTGGAGATCTGCATTGAGCGCTTCACCCGATGATCAGGAGCTGCAACGGCTGCGGCTGGAAGCCGATGCGCTGCGCGCTGAGTTGGATGAAACCAATCAGGGGGTGCTCGCCTTGTATGCCGAGCTGGACGAGCAGGCCGAGCAGCTGCGCGAGGTGTCCGAGCTGAAGAGTCGGTTCCTGTCCTACATGAGCCATGAGTTCCGCACGCCACTGGGCTCGATCCTGAGCATGACGCGGCTGTTGGAGGACGGCATGGATGGCCCGCTGACCGAGGAGCAGCGCCGGCAGGTGCGTTTCATCAGCGCCTCGACCAGTGAACTGCGCGAGATGGTGGACGACCTGTTGGATCTGGCCAAGATCGAGGCGGGGCGCATCACCATTTCACCGGCCTGGTTCGACCTGATGGACCTGTTCTCTGCGCTGCGTGGCATGTTCCGCCCGCTGGTGGAGGGCAACCAGGTGGACCTGGTATTCGAAGACCCGCCGGTCATGCCGCTGCTCTATACCGACGACAAGAAGCTGGCGCAGATACTGCGCAATTTCATTTCCAACGCATTGAAGTTCACGCCCAATGGCCAGGTGGTGGTATCGACCCAGCGGGAGGGGGAGAACGCGGTGCGCTTCAGTGTCCGCGACACCGGTATCGGCATTCCGGCGGAGCTGCAGTCCACCCTGTTCGAGGATTTCGTGCAGGTGGATACCCCGCTGCAGAAGCGCCTGCGCGGAACCGGTCTTGGTTTGTCCCTGTGCAAGCGATTTGCCGAGCTGCTGGGTGGGCATGTCGGGGTCGAGAGTGACGTCGGCAAAGGCTCGGACTTCTATGTCGTACTGCCGCTGACACTGGCCACGGAGGCCACGCATGCCCAGCCCTGATCGCATCCTGGTGGTGGATGACAATGTGGCGACCCGTTACGCGGTGCGCCGCGTACTTGAGCACCACGGGTTCCATGTCGAGGAAGCGGGCACCGGCGGTGAGGGGCTCGCGCGCCTGGCCGAGCATGATTTCGGCGCGCTGGTGCTGGATGTGAATCTGCCGGACATGAGCGGCTTCGATGTGGTGCGCCAGTTGCGTGAGGACGCGCGGCTGCAGTTGCTTCCCGTGGTGCACGTCTCGGCCGCATCCATCGCGACCGGTGACATGATCACTGGCCTCAACGCCGGCGCCGATGCCTATCTGATCCATCCGGTCGATCCGGATGTGTTGTTGGCGACGCTGCGCAGCCTGCTGCGCGCCCGTCGTGCCGAGGAAGCCCTGCGCGATACCGAGGCGCGGTTCCGCGAAATCTTCCGTCACATCAATGCCCCGATCGCGGTATTGGATGCGTCGCTCAACGCCCATGATGCCAACGATGCCTTTACCCGTCTGCTGGGTCAGCAGGCAGGACCAGGCCAACTCGATCAGCTGCTGCAGGATCAGCTCGCCCCGCTCAGTGCATTGAAAGTGGCGTTGGCCGAAGGCGAGCGCTGGCAGGGTACCTTCAGCCTTCGGGTCGGCGGGGTCCTGCGCATGACCGAATGGCGGGTGACCCCGTACCAGGCCGCCGGGCAGGGCCTGGTGCTGATCGAAGACACCACCGAACACCATGCGCGCGCCAACGAGCAGCGCCAGGAACTGGAAAGCGCCACGTCCGAACTGGCGTTCCAGATCGCCGAGCGCGAGCGCACCGAGATCGAGTTGATGCAGGCGCAGAAGATGGACGCGCTGGGCCAGCTCACCGGCGGCATCGCGCACGATTTCAACAACCTGCTGACCACGATCATCTCCGGGCTGGACATGATCGAGATCGCCGCCTCCAGCGGTAAATGGGACAAAGCTTCGCGCTACGTCGAGATCGCCACGGGCTCGGCACACCGTGCCGCTGCGCTGACCCAGCGCATGCTGGCGTTTGCCCGCAAGCAGCCGCTCGATCCGCAGACCTTCGATGTGGTCGCGCGGGTGCGCTCGCTGGAAGACATGCTGCAGCGATCGATCGGTGAGAACATCGAACTCGAGCTGGAACTGGGCGTTGAACCCCTGATCGCGGTCGCCGACCCGAACCAGTTCGAGAACGTGATCCTCAACCTGGTCATCAACGCCCGCGATGCACTGGCGGGCCAGGGGCTGATCCGCATCCGCGCCGGGCGGCCCGGATCGAGCGCGACCATGAGCTGGCGCCTGGCCACTACATCACCGTGACGGTGCTCGACAATGGCGTCGGCATACCCGCAGAGCTGTTGACCAAGGTATTCGAGCCCTTCTTCACCACCAAGCCGCAGGGCGAGGGCACCGGGCTGGGGTTGTCGATGACCTACGGGTTCGCGCGGCAGTCCGGTGGCAGTGCGCGCATTGCCAGCGAACGTGGCGAGGGCACCGAGATCGAGCTGCTGCTGCCCGAGGGGCAGCTCCAGTCTGCGGCCCACGACACATTGGCACCCGCACAGCTGACCCGTGGCAGCGCCGAGCGGATTCTGCTGGTCGACGATACCGATTCGGTACGCATGATGGTCCGGGAGATGCTGGTCGAGGCCGGTTACCAGGTCGTGGAAGCCATCAACGCACAGCAGGCCCTGTTGGAACTGCATTCGGACCGTGACCTGGACCTGCTGCTGTCCGATGTGGGTCTGCCGGGCATGAACGGCCGTGAGCTTGCCGATGCGGCTCGGGTGTTGCGCCCGCATTTGCCGGTGCTGTTCGTCACCGGTTACACGGAGAGTGCAGCCGTCCGCAATGAATTCCTGGGGCAGGGCATGTCATTGCTGCCCAAGCCGTTCAGCGTGAACGAGCTGCTTCGGGGCGTGCGGCAGATGTTCAACCCGGGCTGAGCTGGCGGACCGCCGGCATGGGTACAATCCCCCGACGCCTCCGGGGGAAACCGCCATGTCGCCACCCGCCATCGGCCCTGCCGCCCGCGCACTGGCAGACCGTGAGTGCAGGGCCATCGCCGCTGCGCTGGCGCTCCAGCCCGATGTCCACGATGCCGTGCATCGGGCGCGCAAGACGATCCGCCGCCTTCGCGCGCTGCTCGCCGTGCTGGAGAGCAGCGACCTTGAGACCGCCCGGACCGACGCGAGCCTGCGCCGGCTCGGGCAAGGGTTGTCGGCCTTGCGCGATGCCCATGTGGTGGTGGAGACCTGCCAGCACCTCGCCGCGCAGCAGCCCGCCCCGCCGTGGACGGAGGTGTGCAGGCGGTTGATGGCGCGGCGCGACGTAGTGCTCGCCCGGGCGCTGGCGCGCGACCCGGCGTTTGCGCGTCGTCACGCGGCGCTGCTGCGTATCGCCGGCGAACTCCAGGCGCAGCCATGGGACGCGCTGAGCGGGCGCGATCTCCGCAGGGGTCTGGCCCGCAGTGAACGCCGTACTGCCAAGGCGGAGAAGCGCGCTGCCCGCACTGGAGATCCGCAGGACCTGCATCGCTGGCGGCGCAGAGTGCGTCGCCTGCGGATGCAGCTGGAGGCGATGCCCGCGCTGGACAGTGCGCTTGCGGCCTCGATCAAACGGAAAGGGCCGGGCCACCAGGCGCGCGCGCTGCATGCGCTGGGTGATCAGCTTGGCAGGCAACAGGACCTGCGGATGGTCCGCAACCTGGTGCGGGTGATGCCGGGCGTGCCGGAACGGCGTGGCTTGCTTGCGCAGATCGATGCCGCACTGGCCGCTGCGCTCGGCTGAGCAAGGCAAGCGTATCCCTCAGGCCCCCGCGACCGTACGCACGCCGGCATGGCCCCCTGCCTTCGGCGGCTTGTACTCGCAGCGGGGATACGCCGAGCATGACTGGAACGCGCCATACGGCCCGGTGCGCGGCACGATCACCCCCACCTTGCAGGCGGGACAGGCCTGCTCGTGGATCGTGTCTCCGGCCATCGAGGTCACGCGTACCGCGCCGTCGTTGACCAGTTCGGTGAGGAACGCCGAACGTCGGCCCTGCACGGTGAACATCGCCACCGAACGGCGCGCGCGCGTCAGCGCGACGTAAAACAACCGGCGTTCCTCACCGAGCGGGTACGCATCGCCGTCGGGCATCGCCAGCGCCAGTACGGGGTCATCCGCGCGCGCGTTGGGGAAGCGGCGATCCAGCATGCCGGGCAGGATCACGTAGTCCGCTTCCATGCCCTTGGACCGGTGTGCGGTGAGGAAGCTGACCTGCATGTGCTGCCCGTAACGCGCGTTCCAGCTGGCCGGAAGCATCGCGCGCTCGGCGTTGTAGCGGCCCAGCACGAAGACGGTGACCTTGCCGTCCCGGCCTGGCGGTACCTGGCCGGTCAGCAGCTGCTGGTGCAGTCGTTCGAGGTACTGCTCGACCGCGCCGGCCAGCCGGTCGCGCGAGGCCACCTGGAAGGCCTGCAGCACCGCGCCATACGCCGGGGTGAGCGAGTGGACCTGCTTGGGTATCTGGGTTGGATTGCGTGACACGAACGCACTGGAGACATCGCACAGCGCCTGCGGGCAGCGGAACGTCTGTTCAAGCTTGAGCACCTGGCCCGGGCCGAACCAATCCAGGAAGCCGGTCATCACCGAGACGTCCGCGCCGGCGAACCGGTTGATCGACTGCCAGTCGTCACCGACCGCGAACAGATGTTTGCCCGGCGCCTGCACCAGCGCGCGGCACAGACGCGCCCGGGCGCGCGAGGCATCCTGGAATTCGTCGGCCATCACCAGGTCGAACGGCGCGACACAGCGACCCTGTTCCAGGTGCTCGGCAGCCTGGTTGAGCATGTCCTCGAAGTCGATCCCACCTTCCGCGACCAGCGCATCGTCCCAGCCGTCCAGGATCGGAATGATGAGCTCGAGGAACAGGCGGTAACGGTGTTTGAAGTGATCGTCCGGCAGCCCGCGCAGCCGCTCGACCATGTCCTGCACGTGCAGGCCGTTGCTCTTGGCGTGGCTGATGAAGGTCCGGACCAGGCCGATCAGGTCGGTATCCGGCATCGGTGTCGCGCCGCCCTCGGGCAGTTCGCGGTCGGGATTCGGGTCGAGCTCGAGACCGCGCTGTGACAGTGCATCGCCCAGCCGCAGGAACAGTTCGCCCGTGCGCAGTTCGTGCGAGGAGGTCTCGATCCGCTCGGCGCCGTGGGAGCGCGGGTGGCCATCCGGCGGCGCCGGCGACGGGCCGTGTCCATCCGGGGCGAGGTGGTCGTGGTTCAGCCCGATGCCCGGGTAGCAGAAATCCGGCCGGTACTGGCGGTACTCGTCCGTGCCGGCATCGAAGGCGTGCCGCCGGGCGTACGCATAGTCCACGCCGTTGTAGAACAGCCAGTCCGCGATCACGCATTCTTCGATGCTGCGCACGCGCTCACCCTGCAGCGTACGCACGTAGCCCTGCCCATCCTTGTCCCATTCCTCGGCATCCAGCGGCCCGCCGGTGACGGGCAGATCACGACCGAACACCAGCCGGAACAGGTCCCACTGGGTACGGAAATGGAGAGAGCGGTCCTTGAGCTGGTCGATGATCTCGGCCAGCCGGTGAAAGCCCTGCGTGGCATCCACGGCCCACTCCGGCACCTGCGGCATCCGCCCCGTGGCCTGGGCGATGATGTGCCGGCCCAGCGCGTGGAAAGTACGCGCCTCCACCCGGACCTCGCCCAGGCCAATGCGATGGAACGCGCGATCGGCGCGTGTCTGCAGTTCCGTGGCGGCCTCCTTGTTGAAGGCGAGCATGACGATGCGCTCTGGCGCGACGAGGCCGCGTTCGATCGCGTACGCCGCCTTGGCCACCATCGTCGAGGTCTTGCCCGAACCCGCGGCGGCCACCACCTGGACGCGGTTGTCGAAGCAGATCACTGCCCGGGCCTGCTCATCGGTGAGCGGGCGGCTTTCCACGTGATCCAGCAACGCACGGCTGGCCATCCGCTCGCGCGCCTGATGGGCCTCATTGCGGCGTGCCCACATCGCTGGCCAGTCGGCCAGCCACAGCATCAAGGTTGCTTCGATCGCAGCGGGATCACCCTCGAGTTGGCTGCGCAGCGCGGCGTTGTCGAACACCGCCCACAGCGCCTCTTCCTCCAGTGGCAGGGCGGGGCGCGCCTGCAGCAGCGCCTGTTGTTGCTCGTGGGTCAGCCACAGCGCTTCCTCGTCGGCCCGTTCGGTGGCGGTCTGCACCTGGCCAAGCCAGCGCTCGATCGCGGCGTAGGCCTGCTGGAACAGGGCGACATGGTCGCGCTGGCGCTGTTCACCGCGCAGCTCGGCCAAGGTGGAGGCCAACTGTCGAGCCGAAGCGGCGTTCAGGCCGCCGAGCGTCAGCGGGGCCTGCCCGTCGCGGTGCAGGGTAAGCCGTGCCCACGGCAGGCGCGGGTGCACCTGCAGTGCCTCCAGCGGCGCGGGGCAGGGGCGGCCGTCCACGGTCAGCACCAGCTGGTCGCCTTCCAGGCGCAGGCGCCAGTGCGGTGATCGCGTGAGGCGTTGACCCCAGTCGCTCGGGGCCCATTCGTACGTCATCGGTGTATCCAGGTGCGGCCATCGTTGCGGCCGTGGCCGGAACAGCACGGGTGGCGCGGTTTGATCGGATGCCCATGATAGGGGAAACCAAAAAAAATCCCTGCCTGGGCAGGGAGTTGAATTGGCCGACGGGGCTGGCGGTGCGCTTACTGCTGCAGCACCGGCACGCTGCGCGAGCGGCGATCCACCAGCATCGCCACGCCCCAGAGCAGCAGGCCGCCCAGCGCGGTGGCGGCGCCCACGTAACCGGTCACCGCCGGGCTGAAGCCGGCGCCGATCGCCATGCCGCCGAACCACGGCCCCAGTGCGTTGGCGGTGTTGAACGCCGCGTGGTTGGAGGCGGCCGCCAGCGTCTGCGCTTCGCCCGCCACATCCATCAGGCGGGTCTGCAGTACGGCCGCCAGGGCGCCCATGGTGCCGACGGCAATGATCATCGGGAACACGCTCCACACCGACTGCGCGGCCAGCGGGAAGGCGAGCAGCACCAGGATCGACCAGACCAGCACCACGGCCGCGGCGCGGAACTGGAAGCGGTCCACCAGCCAGCCCCCGGCCACGTTGCCGATGATCGCGCCGATGCCGAAAATGCCCACCGCCAGCGGCATCCACGATTCGGCCAGGCCGGTGACCTGCACCAGGGTCGGGGCGAGGTAGGTGAACACGCAGAACATGCCGGCAAAACCGACCGAACCGATCGCCAGCGCCAGCCACACCTGGGTGCGGTTGAAGGCGCGCAGCTCGCGCATCGGCGAGGTGCGGACTTCATCCGGATCGGGCAGCAGGAAGCGCGCGATCATGGCCACGGTGGCAATCGCCAACACACTGACCACCGCGAAAGCAGTGCGCCAGCTGAGCTGCTGGCCGAGCCAGGTGGTCAGTGGGTTGCCGACCAGGATGGCAACGGACAGGCCGAGCAGCACCTTCGAGACCGCCGCGCCGCGCTGGGCCGGGGGACTGATCGCGGCGGCCACCAGCATTGCCACGCCGAAATACGCGCCATGCGGCAGACCGGCGACGAAGCGGGCCAGCAACATCGTGCCGTAGTTCGGCGCCAGCGCGCTGGCCAGGTTGCCGATGGCATAGAACCCCATCAGCGCCAGCAGCAGGTTGCGGCGAGCGAAGCCGGCACCGGCAAAGGCCAGTACTGGTGCGCCGACCACCACGCCGACGGCGTAGGCACTGATCAGGTGGCCGACCTGTGTTTCGCTGATGGACAGACCACGGCTGATCTCAAGCATCAGCCCCATGCTGGCGAACTCGCTGGTGCCGATGGCGAAGCCGCCCAGCGACAAGGCCAGCAGAATCAGAGTGCGCTCGCGCGGCGAGAGCCGGGCGGCCAGAGGGACGGAGGAGGAGCTCATGCAGGCGGCGGCGTCGATCGGGGGAGCGCGGCATTGTACTGCTGCGGCGCAACATTAATCAGGCCCTTGGGTAGAACGCTGGATCCGCGGGACACTGCGCACCTGCGGCAAGGGCATCCGGGTCAGCCCGGGACGCCCGTCCTGATGGGCTGTTGTCGAGTCTTCACGGATAGCGCTCGGGCCTGAACGGCAGTCCCTCCGGCGTGTCCAGCGGGGGGCTGACCCCATGCGCACGGCTGAGAATCTCGTTGGTCCGCTTCTGTTCGGCCAGGATCTCCCGCAGCAGCCCCTTGATGCCGAAGATGGCGAAGGGAACGAAGATCCACAGCAGCCCGAACAGCGCCCAGCCGAGGCCAATCAACAGCGAGAAACCGTCCAGCACGTGCATTCCTTTGTCAGTGGCAGAGATGTCCGTGCGCGCATGATGGCCGCTGCACCGTTCGGGCGGCTTCGGTCAAGGCCAGTCTCGCTCATTCGTGCGACAATTTGCCTTCAAAGCCACCACCTGTCGATGGCTGCGCCATGTGGCCATAGGGGTTGTGATGTCTATCAGTACGGGCTTTCCAGCGCTCATCGGCTTTGATCTGCCCGGTCTGCAGGATGGGGCTGGCGCGTCACGCGTGATCGTCACCGCGCTTGTGGATGGCACGCCCCCCAGTGACTGGATGCGCATCCTGCACCGTCTGGCGTGGCCATCGCTGCGCCTGGATCACGGCGTCGAGCAGATCCGGCTGGTCGGGCAGGGCATCCATTTCGTGGGCGCCATCAAGGACCCGCGCGCGTTGTCCGCGTCGGTGCGCGGTCTCTTCAACGAGGTCAACGCGAAGGTGCTGGATCGCCGCTTGGCCGCGATGGAGAACCCGCTCGACGACGACGGTCCCGGCGCGGCGCCCTTGGCGGATCCTGCGATCTCGGCGGATCCACGTCTGGACGATGTCGCGGCGTTGCTGGCGATGCCTGCCGTGCCGGGCATGCTGGAACTGGCCAGTGCGATGACCGGCATGCGTTTCGTCGCCGTGGCACGCGTCACGGCGGATCGATGGACGGCATGCGCCGTCCATGACGGCCTCGATTTTGGTCTGCGGCCGGGCGAAGACCTGGTGCTGGAAACCACCATCTGCGATGAAATCCGTGAGCATCGCCATCTGGTGCAGTTCGATCAGGCCAGCACCCACCCGGTATTTTCCAGCCACCCCACGCCGGCGTTGTACGGGTTCGAGAGTTACATCTCGGTTCCGATGTTCCGCCGCGATGGCGGGTTCCACGGCACCCTGTGCGCGCTGGATCCGAATCCCTCCAGGCTCGATACCGCCACGGTGAAGGCATTCGAGATCCTGGCCGGCGTCATCGGCGCGCAGCTGGAGGTGCCGGAGGCATCCGCCGAGGCGGGCCAGAAGGTGGCCAGCATGAGTGATGCACTGTCGGTGCTGTCCGGTCAGGTCGACGCACTGGAGGCGGCGATGCTGCCGGAGCAGTTCCGCACGGTGACCGCGCGGTTGCGTGAGCTGGTGGACGCGCGAGGGGCAGTCCTGGGCTGATCGCGCCGCTGGGCAGCGCTGCGCAGGTCTTTGTCCCCTCAGCCGTCTACCTCGACCCGCGCAAAACGCGCACGCCACTGCCCGTCCACCTCCACCTGCGCGACGAACATCTCGAACGGACGCACCCACAGCCCGATCTCCGAATCCAGCGGCCGGTACAGCACCATCGGCGCCAGCGTTTCGCTGTGGCGGACAACGCCGATCACTTCGTAGTTGCCGCCTTTGAAATGGCGGTAATGGCCGAGCGGCAGGGCGGGCAGCGGGGTGAGATCGGTCATGGTCTGGCAGCGAGGCAGGCGGGCTGGCCATTATCGCCCGGGCTGCCGATGGCGTCGCGGGGTCTCAGCCGGCATCCGGCAACGGACCGGCGCGGCAGGCACTGACCAGCTGCAGCACCGCGTCAGGGTGCATGGGCCGCGCGAGGTGATAGCCCTGTGCTTCGTCGCAGCCCCACAGCCGCAACAGCGAGAGCTCGGCTTCGTTCTCCACGCCTTCGGCTACCGTGCGATACCCGAGCTGCCGCGCGAGCTTGATGATGGCCTCCACCTTGAGCCGCGCGGTGCGCGAGCGCGCCAGCCCGGTGACCAGCGTCTGGTCGATCTTGATGTGGCTGATCGGCACCTCGCTGAGGTAACCGAAATTGCTGTAGCCGCTGCCGAAGTCGTCAATCGCGATGCGCACGCCGGCAGCCGCCATGTCGCGCAACTGCGGCAACGCCGCAGGATGATGGTTGAGCCATTGGCCTTCGGTGATTTCGATTTCGATCACGCCGGGGGCGAGACCGTACGCGTGCAGTCGCTCCGACAGGACGCTCCATACGCATTGATCATCGAAGTCGCGTGGCGAAAGATTGATGGAGAGGCTGAAGCCGGGCACGCGCTCCTGCCATTGCGCGGCCTGGGCCAGGGCGTGATCGATGACCCAGCGGCTGATCGCCGGCATCAGCGCGGTGCGCTCGAGCACCGGGATGAATTCGCCGGGGCTGACCGGACCCAGCATCGGGTGGGTCCAGCGCAGCAGTGCCTCGGCCGATACCGGCAGCCCGTCGAGCAGATCGAAGCGTGGTTGGTACACCAGGCTGAACTGGTGCTGGGCCAGCCCGCGCCCGGCGTCGGAGGCCAAGCGGTAACGCCGGCGAAGGGCATCGTCGCGTTCCTGCGAGTACCAGCACAGGCAGGCATCGGTCTGGATCGCGTGGTGCATGGCGACCAGGCATTTGCGGACCAGATCCGCGGTCTGGCCCGGGACGGGGCGGAAGTCGCATACACCGGCGTGGAACTGCGGCGACATCGGAATGCGGCCGGCCATCAGCGGCCGGCGCATACGGATGCGCAGGCGCTCAAGCAGTGCCTCGGTCTGGTGGTGCGAGTGGTCCGGCAGCAGGAAGGCGAAGCGGGTCACGCCCACGTGATAGACCTGTGCGATATCGCGCAGCACGTCCTGCACCCGCAGCGCCGCTTGGCGCAGCAAGGTTTCCACCGGCTTCATGCCCAGCGCCTGGCCGGCCTCGTTGGCACTTTGCAGATCGAATACATCCAGCAGCACTGCGGTGAATGCATGCGACTGGCCACGGCGGGACAGGGCATTGAGGTCGGCCTGGAACTGCTGCCGGTTGGGCAGGCCGCTGATCTGCTCGCGCCGGCCCAGCGACATCTTCAGCTCCATCTGCGCGACCACCACCCGTGACAGCGTCTGCAGCTGCAGCTGTTCTTCGGCCGACAACTGACGGGGCTCACGGCCCATGATGCACAGCGTGCCGAGTGCGATGCCGGCCTTGGTGATCAGCGGGGCACCAGCGTAGAAGCGCAGCTGCTGCGGGCCGGTCACCAGGGCATTGTCGGCAAAACGCGCATCCAGGCGCAGGTCCGTCACCTGCAGCACGGCGCTGGCGCCCAACGCCCATGCGCAGATCGATGCGTGCCGTTCGTTGCGGGTGAGCGTCAGCCCGACGCGCGAGATGATGTGCTGGTGCTCGGCATCGAAGATGGACACCAGCGCAATTGGAACGCCGAAGGTAAACGCCGCCAGTTCGGTGATCGGGTCCAGCGCAGTACCCAACGCAGGGTCCATCACGTTGAGCGCTTCGATCAACGCCATCCGATCTACATCATCACTTCTGTCCAGCATCTACCGCACCCTGTTCCGACTACACCACTACTATCCCCAGTGGAATGCAGAACCGATGTGAAGCAGGAGCGGCGCGGATGAAGCGTTCACGCTGGCGGCAGTGCGCTCGCTCAGCAGGGCGCGACCGGTGACTGCAGCAACGTCACCAGCTGGCGCAGACGATACGGTTTGGGCAGGAATTCGACATGTTCGGGCAGCGGCGGCAGCTGCGAGCGGGCGTAACCGGAGGCCAGGATGATGCGCGCATTGGGTAGCACATCGGCCACATGCTCGCTCAACTCAACCCCACTCATGCCGTTGGGCATGCTGATATCGCTGAACACCACATCGAAACCGCCCGGGTCCTGCATCAGCCGCAGCGCGGCCGGGCCGTCGTCGGCGGTGTGGATTTCAATGCCGAAGTCCTGCAGCGCCTGGCCGATCAGTTCACGCAGGTCCTGCTGGTCTTCGACCATCAATACGCGTAGGGGCTCAGACATGCTCGACTTCCTCAATGACAGGTAACAACAGACGGACGGTGGTCCCGCGTCCGGGGGCGGTTTGTACGTCGACGAAGCCGTCGCACTGGGAAACGAAGCCGAACACCTGGCTCAGCCCCAGTCCGCTGCCTTTGCCGATTTCCTTGGTGGTGAAGAACGGCTCGCTGGCGCGCTCGGCGACGTCCGGGGGCATGCCA
This sequence comes from Stenotrophomonas sp. TWI809, assembly GCF_039673205.1. Taxonomy (NCBI): domain Bacteria; kingdom Pseudomonadati; phylum Pseudomonadota; class Gammaproteobacteria; order Lysobacterales; family Lysobacteraceae; genus Stenotrophomonas; species Stenotrophomonas sp. TWI809. The sequence goes on from NZ_JBDJLE010000006.1 coordinate 124,538, forward strand.
TTGCCCTGATCGGTCACCGCGATGGCGACATAGTGGCGGCGCATGGGCTGGGACAGATCCGGCGCCAGCCGCTGTTCGACCTCGGCCGTGATCGTGACCGTGCCGCCTTGGGGCATCGCTTCGCCACTATTGAGCACCAGATTCAACACGGCGCTGTGCAACTGTACGCCATCGGTGACGATCGGGGGCAGATCCGAGGTCAGATCCAGCTGCACCTCGATGCCCGCCGGGCAGGCGCGGCGCAGTACGGGCAGGGCATCGAGCAGGAAATCCTGTACCAGGACCGGCTCGCGCACCAGCGTCTGATCAGCGGAGAACGCCAGTAGTTGGCGGGTCAGCAGCGAGCCGCGGTCGGCGGCGGCATGGGCCAGGTCCACCAGCGCCTGGGTGCGCCCGTCGGCGCCGGGGCGCAGGGCGATCAGGTCCAGGGCGTTGCCGATGGTGGTCAGCAGGTTGTTGAATTCATGGGCCAGGCCGCGGGTCAGCCGGCCGACATTGTCCAGTTGGCGCTGCTGCACGTGCGCGCGCTGCGCATCCTGCAGCAGGCGCTGGGCCTGGTAGCGTTCGGTGACATCCTGGGTGACCTTGACGAAACCGAGCAGGCAGCCGTCTTCGCGGACAGGCTCGATCACCTCGCCGGCGCGGAACCGCTCGCCATTGCAGCGCACCCGCCACCCTTCACCGACGAAGCGGCCATGGTCCCGGGCGTGCGCCAGCGCCTGCTCCGGGACGCCCAGCTGCTGGTCTTCGGGGGTATAGAACAGGCTGACGTGCTTGCCGATGACGGCCTCGGCGGCATAGCCCTTGACCCGTTCGCAGCCACGGTTCCAGCTGCAGATACTGCCCTGCGTATCGAGCAGATAGATCGCGTGATCGCTCACGTTGTCGATCAACAGCTTCAGCTGCCGGCTTTCGTCGGCGAGCGGTGCAACGCTGGATACGGCCTGGACCACGACGGTTATCGACTCCCCCGATAAGGGACCGAACCGTAGGGGCGACGATGTGAAGAAAGTGTCAAGAACGTGCGGCAAACACGCTGACTTCCGGCGCTTAACACCCGTTTACCGCTTCGGGTACCATCAGGCCCCTTTTAAGCTGGAACACGGCATGAATTCTGCGCCTACCTCCCGTGACCGTTGGATCTGGCTTGCGTCGGCCGCCTTGATGGCCGCCACGCTGGGCACGGAGATGGTGGTGCCGCTGGGCTACGCGGTCTGGTTGACCTACTTCATGGCGGTCGGCATCACGCTGTTCCAGCGCCGGATGGAAGTACCTCTGCTGGTGGCGATCGGGTCCTGCATCCTGCTTGCGGTGGGCTACAACGTGGCGCCGTCCAGCAGCAACTCGGCGTTCTCCTTCGTCAACCGCAGCATCGGCGGCGTTGCTTTCCTGATGATGGCGCTGACCGTGATGAAGGCCATCGGTGCGCGCCGTGAAGCGGCCGATGCGCTGTGGCTGCAGGCCGGCGAAAACGTGGTGGGTACCAGCCTGCAGGGTGATCCCACCCCGCGTGAACTGGCCGATGCGGCCATGCGCGCGCTGTGCGCGCAGCTCAATGCGGATGTGGGGGCCATGTATCGCCTGCAGGGCGAGCGGCTGGTGCTGGTCGGTGGTGCGGCGCTGCCTTCGCAGCTGCCGGAGACGCTGCCCGCCCATACCGGGCAGTGGGGCGAGATCATCCGGGAGGGCCGCGCGCGTCGGCTGGAGGACAGCGACAGCCCGCTGGATATCGATACCCCCCTGGGCCGCACTACCGTGCACCAGCGCCTGCTCGGGCCGATCACCGCCGATGGCGTGGTGATCGGCGTGATCGAGCTGGGCCGGGCCGGCGTCTCGCCTGCGCGTGGCCTGGAGATGGCGCTGCTGCTGCAGTGCGCCGAGCCGATCGGCATCGCGCTGCGCGCGGCGCTGCTCAATGCGCAGCTGGTGGAACTGCTGGAGGAAACCCAGCGCCAGAGCGAAGAGCTGCAGACGCAGCAGGAAGAGCTGCGCGTGGCCAACGAGGAACTGGAAGAGCAGAGCCGCAGCCTGCTGCATTCCCAGGCCAACCTGGAGCAGCAGCAGGCCGAGCTGGAACAGACCAATGTGCAGCTCGAAGAGCGCACCCACGAGCTGGAGTCGCGCCAGCAGGCGCTGCTGCTGGCCCAGGCGCAGCTGGTCCAGAACAGCGCCGAACTGGAGGCCAGTTCGCGCTACAAATCCGAATTCCTGGCCAACATGTCCCACGAGCTGCGCACGCCGCTCAACAGCTCGCTGATCCTGGCCAAGCTGCTGGCCGACAACAAGGACGGCACGCTGACCGCCGAACAGGTCAAGTACGCCCAGGCGATCCATTCCTCCAACAACGACCTGCTGGCGCTGATCAACGACATTCTGGACCTGTCGCGGATCGAGGCTGGCCATGTCGAGCTGGTCGAAGAAAACCTCGCGGTTTCCAGCGTCCTGCAGCGCCTGAAGGAAACCTTCGAGCCGATGGCGGTGCAGAAGGGGTTGAGCCTGGAGATCAGCGCCGCGCCGGACGCGCCGGCCCAACTGCTGGCCGACAGCCAACGCCTGCAGCAGATCCTGAAGAATCTGCTGGCCAATGCGGTCAAGTTCACCGAACACGGCGGCGTGTCGTTGAAGGTGCGCAGTGCCGGGGCAGGACGGATCCAGTTCGCCGTGTCCGATACCGGCATCGGCATTCCCGAAGAACAGACCGCGGTCATCTTTGAAGCTTTCCGCCAGGCCGATGGCAGCACCCGCCGCCGTTACGGTGGCACCGGGCTGGGGCTGTCGATCTCGCGCGATCTGGCGGCACGCATGGGCGGCAGCATCACCGTCTCCAGCGAGCCGGGCCGGGGCAGCTGCTTCACGCTGGAGCTGCCGCTGCTGGCCGGTGGTGGTACCGGCAGCCCTCACAACGTCGTGCACGACGTACGTCCCGCCGCCGTGGCAGCACCGGCCGTGCCTGCCGCTGCTTCGCTGGGCCGTGCCCACGCCGAATCCACCCCTGCACCCGCGCCCGCGGCCAGGGTGATGGATGACCGGGGCCGCCGCAGCCGCGCGGGCCGGATGATCCTGGTGGTGGAGGACGATACGGCGTTCGCCAGCGCGCTGGTCTCGATGGCGCACGAACTGGACTTTGATTGCGTGGTCGCCGGCACTGCCGAGGAAGCGCTGAGTCTGGCTGCCGAGTTGCGCCCCAATGGCATCCTGCTCGATATCGGCCTGCCCGATGTCTCCGGGCTGAGCGTGCTGGAGCGCCTCAAGCGCGACCCGGCCACGCGTCACATCCCGGTGCACGTGGTGTCCGGGCTGGAGCGTTCGCAGGTGGCGATGGAGCTGGGCGCGATCGGCTATGTGATCAAGCCGGCCACGCGCGAGCGCCTGCTCGGCGCGATCCAGCAGCTGGAGGCCACCAGCCAGCGCGACATGCGCCGCCTGCTGATCGTCGAGGACGACAGCGAGCTGCGCTCCAATCTGCAGTTGCTGCTCGGCCGCGACCAGCTCGAGATCACTGGGGTAGGCACCATCACCGAGGCGATGGCCGAACTGGCCGGCTCCACCTTCGATTGCATGGTCACCGACCTGGCGCTGCCCGACGGCACCGGCTATGACCTGCTCGAGCGCATGGCCGGCAATGATGCCGTCGCGTTCCCGCCGGTGATCGTCTATACCGGCCGCGCGCTGACCCGCGATGAAGAGCAGCGCCTGCGCCGCTATTCCAAGAGCATCATCATCAAGGGCGCGCGTTCGCCCGAGCGCCTGCTCGATGAGGTGACCCTGTTCCTGCACAGTGTCGAGGCCTCCCTGCCGACCGACCAGCAGCGCCTGCTGCGCGAGGCCCGCCGCCGCGATGCGGTGCTCGATGGCCGCACCGTGCTGCTGGCCGAGGACGATGTGCGCAACATCTTCGCGCTGTCCAGCGTGCTCGAGCCGCTGGGCGTGACCCTGGATATCGCCCGCAACGGCCGCGAGGCGCTGGAGAAGCTGCGCCCCGAGATCGACCTGGTGCTGATGGACATCATGATGCCGGAGATGGACGGGCTGACCGCCATGCGCGAGATCCGTGCCGACAACCGCTGGCGCGACCTGCCGATCATCGCGCTGACCGCCAAGGCGATGCCGGACGACCGCGAGCACTGCCTGCAGGCCGGTGCCAATGACTACATCGCCAAGCCGATCGACGTGGACAAGCTGGTCTCGCTGTGCCGGGTGTGGTGCTCGCGCCGATGAATGAAACGGAGCTGTTCGACCTGGAGTTGAAGCTGTTGCTGGAGGCGGTCTACCAGCGCTACCACTACGACTTCCGTGACTATGCGCTGGCATCGCTGCGGCGGCGCATGCGGCATGCCATGGCGCGCTTCGACTGCCCGACCATGGGGGCGCTGCAGCACCGGCTGCTGCACGAACCGGAGACCTTCGCCCAGGCGATGCAGTACTTCACCGTGCAGGTCTCGGAGATGTTCCGCGACCCGCCGTATTTCCGGATGCTGCGTGAGCACGCCGTGCCGGTGCTGCGCACCTATCCGTCGATCAAGCTGTGGATCGCCGGGTGCAGTACCGGCGAAGAGGTATGGTCGCTGGCGATCCTGCTGCATGAGGAAGGCCTGCTCGACCGCGCGATCATCTACGCCACCGACATCAATCCCGAAGCACTGCAGGCGGCCGAATCCGGGGCGTTCGCGCTGGACCGGCTGGCGCAGTTCAGCCGCAACTATCTGGCCGCCGGCGGCACCGGGTCGCTCTCGGATTACTACAGCAGCGGCTACGGCAGCGTGGTGTTTGATCGCCGCCTGAAGCGCAACATCGTGTTCGCCGACCACAGCCTGGCCACCGATACCGTGTTCTCCGAAGTCCACCTGGTGTCCTGCCGCAACGTGCTGATCTATTTCCAGCGGCCCCTGCAGGACCGCGCCATCGGCCTGTTCCACGAGGCGCTGGTCCATCGCGGCTTCCTGGGGCTGGGCAGCAAGGAATCGCTGCAGTTCGGCGCGCACGCCGATCTGTTCGAAGCCTGCGCGCGCGACCAGCGCCTGTATCGGAAGCTGGCCTGATGAGCGGCGCGTCGCAACGCAGCCGGTTCGATCTGGTGGTCATCGGCGCGTCGGCCGGGGGGGTCAGTGCGCTGCAGGCGCTGCTGTCATCGCTGCCGACGACACTGGCGCTGCCCGTGCTGGTGGTGCTGCATCTGCCACGTGATCGACCGAGCCGCATTGCCGGCCTGCTCGACGCCGGCTGCCCGCTGCCGGTGCGCGAGGCCGAGGACAAGCAGCCCCTGCAGCCGGGCACCGTCACCTTCGCGCCGCCGGATTACCATCTGCTGGTCGAGGACCGTGCCACGCTGGCGCTGTCGGTGGACCCGCCGGTGCTGTTCTCGCGTCCGGCCATCGATCCGCTGTTTGAAAGCGCCGCCGATGTGTTCGGTGATGGCGTGCTGGCGATCCTGCTGACCGGCGCCAGCGCCGATGGCAGTGATGGCGTCGCCGCTGTCCGCCAGGCCGGCGGCGAAGCCTGGATCCAATGCCCTGAGGAGGCGTATTCCTCGATGATGCCCGCATCCGCCCTGGCGCACGCCGGTGCCGATGCGGTGCTCCCGCTCACCTCCATCTGCACGCGTATGAAAGGTCTTACCCGATGAACCTGATCGAACCCGCCGGGTCGACTGCCACCACCGATTGCGTGAAGCTGCTGATTGTCGATGACATTCCGCAGAACCTGGTCGCGATGGAGGCGCTGCTGCGCCGCCCCGGCCTGGAGATCCTGTGCGCGTTGTCCGGTGCCGAAGCGCTCGAGCTGCTGCTGGAGCATGAAGTCGCGCTCGCGCTGCTGGATGTGCACATGCCGGAAATCGACGGGTTTTCGTTGGCCGAGCTGATGCGTGGCTCGCAGCGCAGCCGCGATGTACCCATCATCTTCCTGACCGCCTCACCGAACGACCCCGTGCGGGCCTTCAAGGGCTACGAATCCGGCGCCGTGGATTTCCTGCACAAGCCGATCGAGCCGCAGGTGATCATGAGCAAGGTCAATGTGTTCATCGAGCTTTACCAGCAGAAGCAGCTGCTGAAGACGCGCAACGAGGCGCTGGAGCATGCGCTCAAGCTCAATGAGACGATGATGGCTGTGTTGACGCACGATCTGCGCACGCCGCTGGCATCGATCCTGCTGTGCGCCGATAAGCTGTCGCTGGATCTGCCCGACGATGGCGCGGTGCAGCGCACGCTTGGCCACCTTGAGAACAGTGCGCAGCGGATGGCGCGGATGGTGGATCAGTTGCTGGATTTCTCGAAGATCCGCACCGGTGGCCTGCGCCTGCACAGCACCGAATGCGATCTGGCGGACGTGGCCGCCTCGGTGGTGGCCGAGATCGGGCGTGCGCATCCGCAGGCGACGATCGAGCTGCAGGTCCAGGGCGATGCCCACCTGCAGGGCGATCCGGATCGCCTGGCGCAGCTGCTGTCCAACCTGATCGGCAACGCCGTGCTGCACGGTGGCGATGCGCCGGTGGTGGTGCGCCTGGAAGGCGAGCGCAGCGCGCCGCTGCGGTTGCAGGTGCGCAATGCCGGGCAGATTCCCGAGGCGTTGCTGCCGCGGTTGTTCGAACCGTTCAAGGCCAGTTTCCACGATAGCCGCGGGCTGGGGCTGGGCCTGTTCATCGCCAGCGAGTTCGCGCGTGCGCATGGCGGCACGCTGGTGGCGCAGAATCACGATGGCACGGTGCTGTTTGAGACTACGCTTCAGCGTCGACCACGCTGATGCCGATAGAACCATCCCGGCATTGTGCCGGGATGGTCGTGGTGCTTACAGCGGCTCGCAGCACAGATACAGGCCATGGCCGCCGTAGGTGCAGCCGGGCTGATCTTCGCAGCCTGCCAGGGGCTTGGGCTGGCTTGAGGTCGCCAGCGCCTGGCTCGATGCGAAGGCCAGTGCGCAGATCATCGTGACGGCGCTCAGGGACGACAACAACAGCTTCTTCGACTTCATGGTCTATCTTTCCCTTTGTGGATGATGTTGACGGTCGAACGTGCTCGCACGGAAGAGGGCGTTACACCGGCTGGCAGCAGCGGATTTCGCTATGCCCGCCATAGGTGCAGCCGGGCTTGTAGGGACAGCCCTCCAGCTGTTTGGGTTGGCTGGAGGTTGCCACCGCCTGGCTCGAAGCAAACGCCAGGGCACAGACAACAGCGATACCGCCAAAGACCGAGACGAGTTTCTTGGACTTCATGGTGTTTCTCCTGTTGTGGATCATGCGGATGCAGCGGGTGGTGCGCGATGCGGTTTACCGGGCAGGCGGATCCGTCAGCGGGGAGGGGAAGGAAAACCGACGAACTGTCGATCCGCCCCATAAGCCGGCGCGGACAGACCTTGGGTACGCCGCCGGGGAGCGGCGTCAGGGGGAATCAGCCTGCCGGAGCGGGCACCGCACTGCGCGCAGCGTTCACCACGAAGGCGCCGGTGATGGCATTGACCGCGCTGTCCTTGAGTTGGCCGACGTGGCGATAGATCACTTTGCCGTCCTGGATCACCACCACCATCGGCACCATGGTTGCGGTGTAGCGTTGCCGGATCCGGTCATCGGTATCGTTCACCACCGGAAACGCGAAGCCATGCTGGCGTGCGTAGTCCGCAGCGGTTTCATGCGGCGGCAGGCTGACGCCGATCATCTCGAAGGCACGGTGGCCGTTGTTCCGTCCGGCGGCGTCCAGCGCCTGGATCTGCGGCACGGAGGCCAGGCAGAACTTGCAGGCAGGAGAGAAGAAATACAGGACCTGGCGGCCGCTGGCCGGGCCGGCGAGGGTGACCGCCTGCCCGTCCAGTGCCGTGGTGCCGAGTGCTTCAGGCTGGGCGCCTTCCGGAAGGCCGTGAGCGGCCTTGGAGATCTGTTCGACCTTGCTCACCAGCAGCGCCTGCTGCTGGCGGAGCTGCCGGTTCTGCACGGCCAGCGCGGTCATCAGCGCGGCCAACACGATGATCAGAGCGAGGCTGCCGTACTTCCGTAGCGCGGATGCGTCCATGCTGCTCCTTGGCCTTCGGCCGGGTCCATGGCTGAGTAGGTGGGGTATATATCCGGCACCAAAAATCATTTGTCAAACGAAAGATCCTGTGAATGAGGCGTCGGTTTGATTCTGGTCTCTATCTGTTGCCAGCCGGGGCGCTCCGACCACGCGTGGCCCACCCGGATCAGTCGCAAACCCCCGTGAGGTAAACTGTCCGGGTGCCGCAGCCCTTCGCCACCGGCCTATTGCTGGAGCCACCATGCCGTCCCCGACCCGTAAAGCCACCTCGCCCCTGATCGACGCCCAGGTGCATGTCGAGGGCTTTGTGCAGGTGCGTGAAGCGCGCCGGTCCGAGCTGGTCGAGGATTACGTGGAGCTGATCGCGGACCTGATCGCCGATGGCCGCGAAGCCCGCCAGGTGGATATCGCCACCCGGCTCGGGGTTGCACAGCCCACGGTGGCCAAGGCGCTCAAGCGGCTGGTCAAGGAGGGTTGGGCGATCCAGCGGCCGTATCGCGGCGTGTTCCTGACCCCGGCCGGCGAGCAGCTGGCGGTGGAGATGCGCGCCCGCCACCAGATGGTGGAGCAGTTCCTGCTGGCGCTGGGCGTGGACGCCGATTCGGCGCGCCGCGACGCGGAAGGGATCGAGCACCACGTCAGCGAGGCCACCCTGGCCGCCTTCGAGGCCTTCGTGCGCAAGGCCAACGGCCATGGTTGAGCGCCTCGCCCCGCCACCACCACTGGGCGTGCCGGTGCACGACCAGGATGAGCATTGGATGCGCCACGCGCTGGGCCTGGCGGAGCGTGCCGAGCGTGAATTCAATGAGATTCCGGTCGGCGCGGTGCTGGTCGGTGCCGATGGCACCGTGCTCGGCGAAGGCTGGAACCTCAACATCGCCGACCATGATCCCAGCGCGCATGCCGAGATCGTGGCGATGCGGCAGGCGGGCAGGGCGATCACCAACCACCGGCTGATCGGCAGCACGCTGTACGTGACGCTGGAGCCGTGTGCGATGTGTGCCATGGCCATCGTGCACGCACGCGTGGCGCGGCTGGTGTATGCGGCCACAGACCCCAAGACCGGTGCCTGCGGCAGCGTGTTCGATCTGATCGGCGACGCGCGCCACAACCACCGCGTGGAGATCCATGGTGGCGTGCTCGCCAAGGACGCCAGCACCCGGCTGACCAACTACTTCCGCGCCAAGCGCGGCAAGCCGCCACTGCTGCTGGAATAAGGTCCCCGCAGCGACAGGGTCGTGACGGGTTGGCGGTATCATGGGCGCCTTATCCATTCCCGGTCGCGGCGCAAGCGGTGGCCCAGCACAAGGCGAACACATGGCGGACAACGGCGCAGAAGGCGAGCGACTGATCTGGATCGATCTGGAAATGACCGGTCTGGACACCGACAACGATGCGATCATCGAGATCGCCACCGTGGTGACCGATGCGCAGTTGAAGGTGCTGGCCGAAGGCCCGGAATTCGCGATCCATCATCCGGTCGAGCGGCTGGAAGCGATGGACGAGTGGAACCGCAACCAGCATCGTCGTTCCGGCCTGTGGCAGCGCGTGGTCGAGAGCACCATCACGCCCGGGCAGGCCGAAGCGCAGACGATCGCCTTCCTGCAGCAGTGGATCAAGGCGGGCGCCTCGCCGATGTGCGGCAACTCGATCTGCCAGGACCGTCGCTTCCTGCACCGTGAAATGCCGCGTCTGGAAAAGTACTTCCATTACCGGAATCTGGACGTTTCCACGATCAAGGAACTGGCCAGGCGCTGGGCCCCGGGCGTGGCCGCCGGCGTCGGCAAGACCGCCAGCCATACCGCGCTGAGCGACGTGCATGATTCCATCGAAGAGCTGCGCCATTACCGTCAATTCATGGGCGCGCTGTCGGGCCTGCCGGCCTGACCCGAACGCCGGGCGTCGCCCGGCAACGCGGCCTGTGCGCAGGCGTTCAGCCACCGGCAGGCGAGGCAACGAGCGGTATACATCGGCGGCGCTATGATCGCGGCCATGAACGCCATGACCTCGCCACAACCGCCGCCGTTGGAGTCCTCGATCCTGCCCACCTCGCAGGACTGGCGCGACCTGCAGCGTGCGGTGGACCTGCTGGAATCGCCCACGCTGACCGCCAAGATGGCCAATCTGATCGGTTCGCCGCTGGAGTTCGCGGTCAAACGCCTGCCCGATTCGGTGTCCCGCCGCATCCATGGCGCGGTCGAAGCGGCGCTGTTCAAATCGGCCCAGGCGGCGTTGTGGACGATGGACAACACGCCGGGCAAAGCGGCTTCCACCCGCTGGCACAAGCTGGCCGCGGCCACCTCCGGTGCGGTCGGCGGCGCGTTCGGTTTCACCACGCTGTTCATCGAGCTGCCGGTGTCCACCACGATCATGATGCGCTCGGTGGCTGACGTGGCCCGCAGCGAAGGCTTCGACCTGCGCGAGATGAGCACCCGGCATGCCTGCCTGGAAGTGTTTGCGCTGGGCGGCAACTCCGGCAAGGACGATGCCAGCGAGACCGGCTACTACATCACGCGTGGCTTCACTGCCGAGGTGATGCGCCACCTGTCGGCCGAGTTGGCCGGCCGCGCGGTCGGCGGCAGCCCGGTGATGATCGGGCTGACCCCGAAGGAAGCCGGCAAGTGGCTGGCCAAGCTCGTGGAGAAGGTCGCCGCGCGTTTCGGTGTGGTGGTCACCGAGAAGTTCGCCGCGCAGGCGGTGCCGATTGTCGGGGCGGTGGCCGGCGCGACGCTCAACACCATGTTCACCGACTACTACCAGGACGTGGCGCGCGGCCATTTCATCGTGCGCCGCCTGGAGCGGACCTACGGGTACGAGACCGTGCGGGCGGCCTACTCGATGCTGGCGGCCGAGCGTACCTGATCGATCGTTGCATCGGCGGCACAACTGTTTTGCCGTCGCAGGTCTGTTGAGCGGGCAGCCCTGTCCCCATCCTTGTCGGCATCCCCGCTGCGGCGGCGCTCCCGATCAAGGATTTCCCATGCTGTTCTCCCCCTATACCCGCGGCACCCTGACGCTGCCCAACCGTATCGTGATGCCGCCGATGACCCGCTCACGGGCCGGCGAGGGCAATGTCGCGACACCGTTGATGGCCGAGTACTACGCCCAGCGGGCCTCGGCCGGCCTGATCGTCAGCGAAGGCACCCAGATCAGCCAGCAGGGCCAGGGCTACGCCTGGACGCCGGGCATCCACGACGAGGCCCAGATTGCCGGCTGGCGCGGCGTCACCGATGCTGTGCACGCTGCCGGTGGCCGCATCGTCGCCCAGCTCTGGCACGTCGGTCGCGTCTCGCATGTGGCCCTGCAGCCGGGTGGCGCCGCCCCGGTGTCCTCGTCGGCGCTGCTGGCCGAGGGCGTCAAGGTGTTCGTCGATCCCGAGGGCCGTGGCCCATTGAGCGGCGTCGGTGAGATGGTGCAGCACTCGATGCCGCGGGCACTGGCCATCGACGAGATCGCCGGGATCGTGGGTGACTACGCGGCGGCCGCGCGCAACGCGATCGCGGCAGGATTCGATGGTATTGAGCTGCACGGTGCGAATGGCTATCTGATCAACCAGTTCATCGATTCCCAGGCCAACCAGCGCACCGATGCCTACGGTGGCTCGCTGCAGAACCGCCTGCGCTTCCTGCGCGAGGTGGCCGAAGCGGTGGCCGAGGAAATCGGTGCCGAGCGCGTCGGCGTGCGTCTGGCGCCGCTGACCACGCTGCAGGGCGCGGTGGACGACACGCCGCAGGCGACCTACCTGGCCGCCGCGCACCTGCTCGATCAGATCGGCGTGGGCTATCTGCATATCGCCGAAGCCGACTGGGAAGATGCCCCGGTGATGCCGGCCGCCTTCAAGGAAGCGCTGCGCATGATCTACCGTGGCACGCTGATCTACGCGGGCAAGTACACCGTGGAGCGCGCTGAGGAGGCGCTGGCGAAGGGCTGGGCCGACCTGATCGCCTTCGGCCGGCCGTTCATCGCCAACCCGGACCTGCCGGATCGGCTGCAGCAGGGCCTGCCGTTGAACCCGTCGGACAAAGCGACGTTCTTCGGGGGCGGGGCGGAAGGGTTCACCGACTACGCAGTGGCCGAGACCGCCGAGGCCTGAACGCGCACCGCGTAGAGCCGACCGTTGGTCGGCTACTCTCCTCTCCGACGCCATGCATACGTGATCCGCCGTGCGATGCGCGGCAGCCGACCAACGGTCGGCTCTACCAGCCGACTAGCAGTCGGCTCTACCGGTGCTTAGGCCCCGATCCATGGTGGGTAGAGCTGACCGTTGGTCAGCTGCTCTCCCATCCGACGCCATGCATACGTGATCTGCCGTGCGATGCGCGGCAGCCGACCAACGGTCGGCTCTACCAGCCGACTAACGGTCGGCTCTACCGGTGCTTAGGCCCCCGATCCATGGTGGGTAGAGCTGACCGTTGGTCAGCTGCTCTCCCATCCGACGCCATGCATACGTGATCCGCCGTGCGATGCGCGGCAGCCGACCAACGGTCGGCTCTACCAGCCGACCAACGGTCGGCTCTACCCGGGCGGATGGTCTTCGGTGGGCCATCTGCACCACGAGAAGGGATACTCACCGATCGCTTCCGCCAGGCCGGCACGGACCGGGTTGGCGAGGATGTAGGTGGCTTGGCGTCGCAGGTCTTCGTCCTTGCGCAGTGCGTGGTCGTAATAGCCGGGTTGCCAGACAGGCCCGCTGCGGCCCAACTGCCGATTGATGAGCAGGCTGCTGCGTGATTTGAAGCGCTGCATGCATGTGCCCAGTGCGCCCTGCCGGAGCTGCATCAACCAGTGGACGTGATCTGGCATGACCACCCACGCAAGGTTGCAGACCCGATGCTCGTCTTCCATGGCATGCAGCACCTGCATGACGTGCCCGGCCAGGTCGGGCTGGTGGAAGTGGGGTACACGCGCATGCGTGATGGTCGTCAGCGCGTACACGATGCCGATGCACGAGTGGCGACCGTAATGAAGGCGTGGGCTGGGCATGCCTGCAGGGTGCCCGTCGCTGTGCAGGGCAGCCATCAGGCGATGTGCCGTTGGGGTGTGGGGGATGGGCGGGCGCAGCCGACCAACGGCGCAGCCGACCAACGGTCGGCTCTACCGATGCTGCACAAAACAACACCCCGCTTGCGCGGGGTGTTGATTTTCATCGCGTTGCCGAGGGGATCAACCCTTGGCTTTGAGCTTGGCCAGACGCAGCCAGGTATCCACCACGGTGTCCGGATTCAGCGACACCGACTCGATCCCTTCCTGCATCAGCCATTCGGCCAGGTCCGGGTGATCGGACGGGCCCTGGCCGCAGATGCCGACGTACTTGCCCTTGGCGCGCGCCGACTTGATCGCCATCGACAGCAGCTTCTTCACCGCCGGGTTCCGCTCGTCGAACAGGTGCGCGACGATCGACGAATCGCGGTCCAGGCCCAGGGTCAGCTGGGTCAGGTCGTTGGAGCCGATCGAGAAGCCGTCGAAGATCTCCAGGAACTCATCGGCGAGCAGTGCGTTGGACGGCACTTCGCACATCATGATGATCTTCAGGCCATTCTCGCCCTGCTTGAGGCCATTCTGTTCGAGCACCTCGACGACCTTGCGGCCTTCTTCCAGGGTACGCACGAACGGGATCATGACCCACAGGTTGTCCAGGCCCATCTCGTTGCGCACGCGCAGCACGGCCTGGCATTCCAGGGCGAAGGCGGCCGAGAAACTCGGATCGACGTAACGGCTGGCGCCGCGGAAGCCGATCATCGGGTTCTCTTCGTGCGGTTCGTAGTTGCTGCCGCCGATCAGGTTGGCGTACTCGTTGGACTTGAAGTCCGACAGGCGCACGATCACCGGGTTCGGGGCAACCGACGCGGTCAGCGTGGCGATGCCTTCGGCCAGGCGACCGACGTAGAAGCTGACCGGATCAGCGTAACCGGCGATCTTCTCGTCGATCTTCTTCTTGGTCGCCGCGTCCTGGCGGTCGTACTCCAGCAGCGCGTTCGGGTGGATGCCGATGTGGCTGGCGATGATCATTTCCAGACGGGCCAGGCCGATGCCGGCGTTCGGCAGCTGGCCGAAATCGAAGGCACGTTCCGGGTTGGCCACGTTCATCATGATCTTCAGCGGCGCCGGCGGCATGTTGCCCAGGTCCGTGGTGGTGCGCTCGAACTCGAGGATGCCGTCGTAGATGAAGCCGGTGTCACCCTCGGCGCAGCTCACGGTGACCTGCTGGCCGTCCTGGATCAGCTGGGTGGCGTTGCCCGAGCCGACCACGGCCGGCACGCCCAGCTCACGGGCGATGATCGCCGCGTGGCAGGTACGGCCACCGCGGTTGGTCACGATGGCCGAGGCGCGCTTCATCACCGGCTCCCAATCGGGGTCGGTCATGTCGGCGATCAGCACGTCGCCGGGCTGCACGCGGGCCATGTCGTCCAGGGTGCGCACCACGCGGGCGGTACCGGCACCGATCTTGGCACCGACGGCGCGGCCTTCGGCCAGCACCTTGCCGTCCTTCTGGTTCAGTGCGAAACGTTCGATCTGGGTGGCATGGCCACGCGACTTCACGGTCTCCGGACGCGCCTGCACGATGAACAGCTTGCCGCTGACACCGTCCTTGGCCCACTCGATATCCATCGGGCGGCCGTAGTGCTTTTCGATGACCAGCGCCTGCTTGGACAGTTCCTGCACGTCCTCGTCGCTGATCGAGAAGGTGTTGCGCAGCTCGGCCGGGGTGTCTTCGATGCGCACGCGCTCACCGGGGACATCCGAATACACCATGCGGATCGCCTTGCTGCCGAGCGAGCGGCGCAGGATCGCCGGCTTGCCGGCGCTCAGGGTGGGCTTGTAGACGTAGAACTCGTCCGGGTTGACCGCACCCTGCACGACCATTTCGCCCAGGCCGAACGAGGAGGTGACGAACACCACGTCGCGGAAGCCGGACTCGGTGTCCAGGGTGAACAGCACGCCGGAGGACCCCACGCCCGAGCGCACCATCAGCTGCACGCCGGCGGACAGGAACACGTCCTCGTGCTTGAAGCCGTGGTGGACGCGGTAGGCGATCGCGCGGTCGTTGTAGAGCGAGGCGAACACTTCCTTGACCTTGAGCACGACATCGTCGGCGCCGGTCACGTTGAGGAAGGTCTCCTGCTGGCCGGCGAAGGAGGCATCGGGCAGATCCTCGGCAGTCGCCGAGGAGCGCACCGCGACCGCCACGTCGCCGCCGCCGTTTTCGCTGCACAGTTTGGCGTAGGCGGTGCGGATGTCCTGGTCCAGCGCCGGATGCAGCGGGGCATCGATCACCCAGCCGCGGATTTCCTTGCCGGCCACGGTCAGGGCACCGACATCTTCCACGTCCAGCGTGGCCAGCTTGTCGAAGATGCGCTTGGACAGGTCGTTGTGGGCGATGAAGTCCTTGAAGGCTTCAGAGGTGGTTGCGTAACCGCCGGGGACAGACACCCCCAGAC
Organism: Stenotrophomonas sp. TWI809; assembly: GCF_039673205.1. Lineage (NCBI taxonomy): Bacteria > Pseudomonadati > Pseudomonadota > Gammaproteobacteria > Lysobacterales > Lysobacteraceae > Stenotrophomonas > Stenotrophomonas sp. TWI809. The sequence continues at coordinate 139,974 of NZ_JBDJLE010000006.1, forward strand.
CGGCAAGATTGCCGATCATTTCGCCAAGCGACGAATTCTTGCCGCCTACGCGGGCCAGATCGGCCAGGCGCAGTTCGTGCAACCACAGGATGTTCTCGTTCAAGCGCGATGCTCCGTTTGGCCATCGCCCGAGGCGGGCTGGATGGCCACGTCCGTAGGAAGAAGCCGATATGATGCCGGGCAGACCGCTGTCGGCACAAGCTTGTATCGACGGCCTTTTTAAGCTTCGGAGGGGGTAAAAGCCGTATGTCGACGATCCGTCCGGTGTTCTACGTGTCCGATGGAACCGGTATCACCGCTGAAACCATTGGGCATAGCCTCCTGACCCAGTTCTCCGGGTTCAGCTTCATCACCGACCGAATGTCGTTCATCGATGATCCGGAAAAAGCGCGGGAAGCCTGTGAAAGGATCCGTGCAGCGGGGGAGCGGTACCAGGTTCGGCCGATCGTGGTCAGTTCCTGCGTGGACAGCGGACTGAGCATCATCCTGGCCGAAAGCGGCGGGTTGATGCTGGACGTGTTCGCCCCCTTCATCGAGCCCCTGGAGCGCGAACTGGCGGTCAACCGCCACTCCCGGGTGGGCCAGGCGCACGGCATGGTGGACTTCGAGACCTACCACCGGCGCATCAACGCGATGAACTTCGCGCTGACCCACGATGACGGCATTGCCATCAACTACGACGACGCCGACGTGATCCTGGTGGCGGTGTCGCGGGCCGGCAAGACCCCCACCTGCATCTATCTGGCCCTGCATTACGGGGTCCGCGCGGCCAATTACCCGCTCACCGATGAAGACCTGGAGCAGGACCGCCTGCCGCCGCGCCTGCGCCCGTACCGCAAGAAGCTGTTTGGGCTGACCATCGACCCGGACCGCCTGCAGCAGATCCGCCAGGAGCGCCGCCCGAACTCGCGCTACGCCAATCTGGAGACCTGCCGCCGCGAGGTCGCCGCCGCCGAGACGATGTTCCGGATGGAGCGGATCCCGACGTTGAGCACCACCCACACCTCGATCGAGGAGATCTCCAGCAAGGTGCTGGGCACGCTGGGGCTGCAGCGCGAGATGTATTGACCGGTGTGAACCGGTGGTGGGCCGCCCCTTTGGCCGGGCGGCTGCCGCCCCCACGTTGGGAGATCAACGTGTAGGATCGACCCATGGCCCAGGCATCGCCCCGTATCGAACGCATTCCCCGGCTCAGCCGCCTGAGCTGGCTGATGGGCCTGTACGCCGAGAACTACCAGCACCTGGTGCGCCTGTTCGCACCGGCGGAGCTCGTCCCTGGCAGCTACGTCTCATCGATCGGTGATGGGCTGGATGTGCGGCTGGACGTGATCGAATGCCACCGCTATACGGTCGAGCTGCGCCTGACCTACGACTTCGCCGATCCGGTCACCGGGCAGCCGGATCCTTCGGCCTATGTGCGCCTGTACCGTGACGCCCGCCAGGCCGAGACGACGCATTGCTACGTCGGTCGCCGCTGGCAGGACGTGATGGGCATGTACCCGCCGCCGGCCCAGCTGATCAGCCACCGCATGCGGATGAACACCTTCCTCGGCAAATGGCTGGAATACCTGGCCGAGCGCGGCCACGGCGTGGCCACGCTGCGCCGCGATGGCGCGGTGGCGGCACCGGCCGACGCGCGCCGCACCAGCGTGGTGCCCTGAGCCGGCCCCGGACGGATCGCGCATAATCGGGGGTCTGTGTTCCCGAGCCTGTGCGAAATGCCCTATACCCCCATCGTGGCCACCCTGGGCTACGTGCTGTCCGCCGACGGCAAGCAAGTGCTGATGATCCACCGCAACGCCCGGCCCGGTGACCTGCACCTGGGCAAGTACAACGGCCTGGGCGGCAAGATGGAGCGCGATGAAGACGCCGCTGCCTGCATGCGCCGCGAGATCCGCGAAGAGGCCGGCATCGAGTGCGGCACCATGCGCCTGCGCGGCACGATCAGCTGGCCGGGCTTCGGCAAGAACGGCGAGGACTGGTTCGGCTTCGTGTTCGTCATCGATGACTTTACCGGCACGCCGCTGACCTCCAATCCGGAGGGCACGCTGGAGTGGGTGGACGTGGACAAGATCGACGGCCTTCCGCTATGGGAAGGCGACCGCAGCTTCCTGCCACTGGTCTTCGACGATGAGCCGCGCGCCTTTCATGGCGTGATGCCGTACCGCGATGGCGCCATGCAGTCCTGGAGTTACACCCGGCTGTAGTGCCGGCCAGCGCCGGTATTACCGGCGGGCCAGCAACAGGTGGAAGTGCTTGGTCACCTCGCGCCCATCGTTGCTGCGCCCGGTTTCGTGGTGGGCGCGCCAGCCTTGTACGGTCAACCCAGCGCTGCGCAGGGCCTGCTCGACCTCGGCCAGCTCATGCAGGTGGAACCCATGTGCTGTGAACGGCAGCGTGCGCATGAAAGCGGCATCGCCGAAGGCCAGGCAGAGCCGGCCGCCGGGGCGCAGCACGCGCGCCAACTCGGCGAACGGGAATTTCAGTTCGTCCCAGAAGTACAGCGTGTTCACTGCCAGCGCCGCATCGATGCAGGCCGACTCCAAGGGCAGGGCATGGGCATCGCCCAGGTGGACCTCGGCACGATCCAGCAGCCCATGCGTGGCCAGCACCGCAGTGCCGGCCGCGACCATCGCCGCTGAAACGTCAATGCCCACATAGCGGCTATCCGGTGTACGCAGCAGATCGGGTGCGAAGGCTGCATTGCCCGGGCCGATCTCCAGGACCTGTTCACCGGGGGTGACTGACAGCAGGGCGATGGCGGCCCGGTTGAGGTCGCCGTTGCTGCGGTTCATCGATTCGGCCACGACGAGCGCGTGCTCACCGTGCGGGTGGCGCAACTGGGCGGCCAGATGGTCGGGGGAAAGCACGCGCAAGACTCCTGTCGGTGGGCGGCAGGACCTGGCGGCGGCGGAGTCCATCCACCAGCTTAGCCCACTGATGGCACCGATGGGCGCACGTGTGAAGGGGGATCGCGCCGCGGCAACGAGGATCGGTGATCAGGAAATCACCATCGTCGCCTCTGTTGAGACTGAGTTGTCCACAGGGGGTGTGGATGACTCGTGGGCAAGTTTGTGGATAAGCCGCGTCGGCCCCCGCCGGTGCTCGCTGTCAAGATGGGTGGCCAAAAATTCACCGCAGGTCGTGCTGGCGTGAACGGCGCGGCAAGGCTGGAGTACGGTGGCGTAGGGAACGCTGTCCCGGCGCGGGCCGCTCGCGGTACTCTCTTGCGATTGCCGCCACCTGATCCTTCATGAAACGTCACTTCTCGATGTTGCGCGAGTTCCACCTGGCCGACTGGTTCACCTTGGCCAACGCGTTCTGTGGCACCGGCGCGGTCTTTGCCGCCATGCGCTATCTGCAGGATGGCGAACGCAGCTATCTGCTGTTCGGCATGGCCCTGATCCCCTTGGCCTTCATTTTCGACGCGCTGGACGGGCGCATCGCACGCTGGCGCAAATCCAGCTCCACGCTGGGCCGTGAGCTGGATTCGCTGTCGGACATCATTTCCTTCGGTGTCGCCCCGGCCGCACTGGCCTACGCCTGCGGCATGCAGGGCGGCTGGGACTGGCTGGTGCTGAGCTACTTCGTCTGCTGCGGCGTCAGCCGCCTGGCCCGCTACAACGTGACCGCCGAAGCACTGGCCGGCGAGGGCGACAAGGTGCCGTACTTCGAAGGCACCCCGATCCCGACCAGCCTGGCGCTGGTGGTGGTGCTGGCCGTGGCGGCGAGCGTCGGGGCCACCGGCGCGGACCTGTGGCTGGGCCAGTGGCAGCTGGGCCCGTGGCAGTTGCACCCGCTGGTGCTGCTGTTCGCGCTGTCCGGCTCGCTGATGATCAGCAAGACCCTGCGCATCCCCAAGCCGTGAGGCAGGGCAGCGCGGCATTGCTATCATCGTTTCCCGAGACGGGAGGACGGTCATGACCACGGCGGGCAGCGGCAGCGGCGCAGGCGATGTAGAAGCCCTGGCGCGGCAGTATTTCAGTGCCTGGGGCGATGCCCTGCGGCACGCTGCGGCACCGCCCGGCCACACCGCCGGCCCCGAGGGGCAGGGCAACTGGCAGCAGGCGATCGACTGGTGGGCGCAGATGATGCCCAACGCGGCCAGCCGCCCGGCCGACGAGGCCGTGCACCGTTTCCGTGAACAGGCCGGTGGGTGGTACGGCACGATGCAGCAGGTGGCCGCGCAGTTTGCCGGCCGCGACACCACCAGCGCCGAGGTGGCGCAGGCGTGGCGCACGGCGGTGCTGGGGCAGGGTGACGGGCTGCTGCAGTGGATGCTGCAGGGCGCACGCGGACATACCCACACCGAGGGCCCGGACCTGCTGCAGCTGTTGGAAACCCTGCAGCGTCAGCTCGGACCATGGCTGCAGAGCCCGGCGTTTGGTCCCGGCCGTGAGCACCAGGCCCGCTGGCAGGCGCTGCTGCGGGCCCAGCAGGACTACCAGGCGCACTCGCGCGATTACGTGGATCAGATCAAGCAGGCGCTGGACGATGCGTTCACCCTGTTCGAGCAGCGCCTGGCCGAGCACGAGCAGCCGGGCAACCAGCTGACCAGCGCGCGGGCGATGTTCGATCTGTGGATCGATGCGGCCGAGGAGGCCTATGCGAAGGTTGCGCTGTCCGAGCCGTTCCAGGCGGTGTACGCCTCGCTGGGCAATGCCCAGATGCGGCTGCGCGCGGCCACCCAGCAGGAGATCGAACGGCTGACCGAGAGTTTTGGGCTGCCGACGCGCACCGAAATGGATGCAGCGCATCGCCGGATCGCCGAGCTGGAGCGGCTGGTGCGCCGCATGGCCGCTGGCGCAGCCGCGGGTGCGGCACCTGCCAGCACGGCCAAGGTGCGCAAGGCTGCAGTGAAGCCAGCCGCCGCGAGCAAGCGCACAACCCGCGCTTCCAGGCCAGCCAACCCCACCAAGGCCACCGCCAACCCCAACAAGGCCACCAAGGCCGCCAAGGCCACCAAGGCCGCCGGAAAACCCACCAAGCCAAGGAAACGCAGCGCATGAAGGGCCCCCTGGGCTTCAATGCCGAAGACCTCCTGCAGGAGACCCTGGCCATGCAGCGCAAGCTGATGGATGGCCTGAAGCTGCTGCCTGCGGTGGACGATGTCGATTACGGCGTGACCACCCGCGAGGAAGTCTGGCGCGACGGCAAGGTCACGCTGTACCGCTTTGTCGGCACCGAGCCGCCGGTGCACGCCACGCCGCTGCTGATCGTCTACGCGCTGGTCAACCGGCCGTACATGGTCGACCTGCAGACCGACCGCTCACTGGTTCAGAAGCTGCTGGCTCTGGGCCACGATGTGTATGTGCTGGACTGGGGCTACCCGGACCGCTCCGAGCGCTACCAGACGCTGGAGGATTACCTGCTGCGCTTCGTGGATGGCGCGGTGGATCACCTGCAGGCGCACAACGGCGGCGAACCGATCAACATGCTCGGCATCTGCCAGGGCGGCGTGTTCGCGCTGTGCTATGCCGCGCTGCGTCAGGCCAAGCTGGCCAACCTGATCACGATGGTCACCCCGGTCGATTTCCACACGCCGGACAACATGCTCTCGCACTGGGCGCGCCAGGTGGACGTGGACCTGCTGGTGGACACGCTGGGCAACATCCCGGCCGATCTGATGAATGCCAGCTACCTGATGCTCAAGCCGTTCCGCCTCAACGTGCAGAAGTACGTGGGGCTGCTCGACATCCTGGACGACAAGGACGCGCTGGAAGATTTCCTGCGCATGGAGAAGTGGATCTTCGACTCGCCCGATCTCGCCGGCGAAGCGTTCCGTGACTTCATCAAGCAGTTCTACCAGGGCAATGGCCTGATGCACGACGGCGTGCGCATCGGCGACGCAACCGTCGACCTCCGGCAGGTGACGTTGCCGGTGTTGAACATCTATGCCGAGCAGGACCATCTGGTCCCGCCCGATGCGTCACGCGCGCTGCGCGGCCGGATCGGCAGCGCGGATTACACCGAGAGCAGTTTCCGCGGGGGCCATATCGGTATCTATGTCTCCGGGCGGGCCCAGCGCGAAGTGCCCGCAACCATCACCGGTTGGTTGAACGAGCGTTCGCAATGAAGCGTCCTCGCCTTCTCTGGCTGGCTGTGGGTCTGTTGGGCATTGGTACCGCCCACGCCGCACCCGGTGAAACCGCCCGCCGCGAGATCGCCGGCCTGATCGGCGCGCTGGACGGCTCCCCTTGCCGGTTCCAGCGCAATGGCAGCTGGCACGATGCGCCCGAGGCGCGGGCCCATCTGCAGCGCAAGTACGACTACCTGCTCAAGAAGGACAAGGTCGACACGGCCGAGCAGTTCATCGAACGCGCCGCCAGCCAGAGCAGCCTGAGCGGCAAGCCCTACCGGATCGCCTGTCCGGGCCAGCCGGAACAGACCGCCGCGGCGTGGTTCGGCGCGCGGCTGAAGGCCCTGCGCCAACGCACCCCGTAGACACGGTTCGCGCTAGAGTCGGCGCATTCCGGAACGAGACCCCGTGCATGAACACACCGCCGCGCCCGCTGTCCCGTTCGCTCAACGACCGCATGATCGCCGGCGTCATGGGCGGTATCGCGCATCGCTACGGTTGGAACGTCACCCTGGTACGGGTGCTGTTCGTGCTGATCTCGATCGGCTCGGCGGCCTTCCCCGGCATCCTGGTCTACCTGATCCTGTGGCTGTTGATCCCCAACGAGGCCGATTGAGCCTGTCACCGGTGCTGCTGCGCGCGCTGCAGGGGCTTGGCGCACTGTGGACCTCACCCAACACCCTGATCGGCCTGGCCGCCGGCACCGCCGGGATGCTGGCCGGTGCGCGTCCGTCGTGGAACAGGCGCGACTGCGCGATCGTGTTCCGTGAATTTCCGTGGGGCCCGGGCGGAGCGATCACGCTGGGCAACGTCATCCTGCACACGGGACCGGTGCTGGACGTGCCGTGCCGCACGTATGCGCACCAGGCCGGTTACGCCACCGAGCCGGTGATCGGGCTGCACGACCACGAGCGTGCGCACGTCTACCAGTATCTGGTGCTGGGGCCGCTCTACCTGCCGGTGTACCTGCTGTGCGGTGGGGTCAGTGCACGCAACCCGTTCGAGCGCGCGGCCGATGTGTATGCACTGCAGGGGCGGGGCTGGTGGCCATCACGTCGTGATGCGCAGTGAGGTTATCTCCGCGTTAAATCCATGTAAGAAAAACGTCGACAACGCGACGTCATCTGCATGCAAAAAAACGTTATTAGCCTGCATGACGAACCAGTCAGGTTTACCGGGGTAAGCTTGCAGCGCTGTATGAGCAACCGTTTTTCTGGAGGAACACATCACATGGCAATCGTTCTTTATGTCGGTGGTAGCAAGGATGGCGACAAGGGCCTGGTGCCCCATGGTTTCAGCAAGTCCCAGGCCGATACCGAGCTGGGTCCGGAGATCTACACCGAGCGGTTCATGGAACTGCAGGGTGTAGGCAAGGTGCGGGTGATGGCGTTGGAGTCGATGCAGGACGACATCGTCCACCAACGCGCGGCCGTGCATTACCGGTAAGCCAGCGATCCCGCGGAGGTGCCCGGTTGTCGCGGGCGCCCGCGCCGGCATCCCAGCCCCACGCAGGATGCCGGCGTGAATGCAGGACCCCTCGTGTGGTCATCGCCACGGGGCGACAGGTTCGGCCCGGCCTGTCAACGGCTTTCCCCCGCCGCCGCGCATCGCCAGAATGGGTTCTTTCCGCAAAGCGGCTCCGGCCGGAAGCAATGCCTGACATCAAGCTCGCACAGCAGATCGCCCAGACCATCGCCGATGAGATCGGTGCCCAGACCGCCCAGGCGCTCGCCGCCATCGCCCTGTTGGACGAAGGCGCCAGCGTTCCGTTCATCGCCCGCTACCGCAAGGAAGTCACCGGCGGGCTGGACGACACCCAGCTGCGTAACCTCGAAACGCGCCTGACCTACCTGCGCGAGCTGGAAGACCGCCGCGCCGCGGTGCTGTCCAGCATCGACGAACAGGGCAAGCTCAGCGACGAGTTGCGCAACGAGATCCTCGGTGCGGACACCAAGTCGCGCCTGGAAGATCTGTACCTGCCGTACAAGCCCAAGCGCCGCACCCGCGCGCAGATCGCGCGCGAAGCCGGACTGGAGCCGCTGGCCGATGGCCTGCTGGCCGATCCAAACCTGGACCCGCAGGTGTTCGGTGCCACCTTCGTCGATGCAGACAACGGCGTGGCCGACACCAAGGCCGCGCTGGAAGGTGCCCGCGCGATCCTGATGGAGCGTTGGGGCGAAGACGCCGCGCTGGTCGGCGAGCTGCGCACCTGGCTGGGCGAAAACGGCGTGATCCGCGCACGTGTCGCCGAGGGCAAGGAAGAGCAGGGCGCCAAGTACCGCGATTACTTCGAACACGCCGAGTCGCTGGCGAAGATTCCGTCCCACCGCTTGCTGGCACTGTTCCGCGCACGCCGCGAGGAAATCCTGTTCCTGGAACTGGATCCGGGCAACGATGCCGAGGCCGGCAATCTGTACGCCGAAGGCCGTGTCGCGCACAACGCGGGCATCCGCGACGCCGGCCGCCCCGGCGACCGCTGGCTGCTCGACGCCTGCCGCCTGACCTGGCGCGCCAAGCTGCACATGCACCTGCTGCTGGACCTGTTCAACCAGGCCCGCGAGAAGGCCGAAGCCGAGGCGATCGCGGTGTTCGGCGACAACCTCAAGGACCTGCTGCTGGCCGCCCCGGCCGGCCCCAAGAGCGTGCTCGGGCTGGACCCGGGCATCCGCACCGGCTGCAAGATCGCCGTGGTCGATGCCACCGGCAAGCTGGTGGCCACCGACACCATTTACCCGCACGAACCGCGCCGGCAGTGGGACCAGTCACTGCAGACGATCAAGCAGCTGTGCATGAAGCACAACGTGGAGCTGATCGCGATCGGCAACGGCACGGCCAGCCGCGAAACCGACAAGCTGGCCGGTGAGGTGATCAAGGCGTTGGGCGAGACCAGCCTGCAGAAGATCGTGGTCAGCGAGGCCGGTGCGTCGGTGTATTCGGCGTCCGAATTTGCCGCCAAGGAATTCCCGGACCTGGACGTGTCGATCCGCGGCGCGGTCTCCATTGCCCGTCGCCTGCAGGATCCGCTGGCCGAGCTGGTCAAGATCGAACCCAAGGCGATCGGCGTGGGCCAGTACCAGCACGACGTGGACCAGTACCGCCTGGCGCGTGCGCTGGATGCGCGCGTGGAGGACTGCGTCAACGCGGTCGGCGTGCACGTCAACACCGCCTCGGCGGCGCTGCTCTCGCGCGTGTCCGGGTTGTCGGCCACGGTGGCCGAAAACATCGTGCGCCACCGCGACGACAACGGTCCGTTCAAGCGCCGCAAGGACCTGCTCAAGGTGCCGCGCCTGGGCGACAAGACCTTTGAACAGTGCGCCGGCTTCCTGCGCATCGCCGATGGCGACCAGCCGCTGGACGCGTCCTCGGTGCACCCGGAAGCCTACCCGGTGGTGGAGCGCATCGTGGCCGCCACGGCACGCCCGATCAAGGCGCTGATCGGCGATGGCAGTTTCCTTCGCGGGCTCAAGGCCGAACAGTTCACCGACGCCACCTTCGGCGTGCCGACCGTGCGCGACATCCTGAAGGAACTGGAAAAGCCCGGCCGCGACCCGCGCCCGGAGTTCAAGGCGGCGCGTTTCGCCGAGGGCGTGGAAGAGCTCAAGCACCTGCAGCCGGGCATGATCCTGGAGGGCGTGGTCAGCAACGTGGCCGCGTTCGGTGCCTTCGTGGACATCGGTGTGCACCAGGACGGCCTGATCCACATCTCGGCGCTGTCGGACACCTACGTCAAAGACCCGCGTGATGTGGTCAAGGCCGGTGACATCGTCAAGGTGAAGGTGCTGGAGGTGGACGTGGCGCGCAAGCGCATCGCCCTGACCCGGCGCCTCGACGATACCCCGGCCCCGGCCAAGGCCCAGGGTGAGCGCGATGCGCGCCCGGCCGGTGGCGGCCGCCGTGACGGCGGGGCGGGCAATGGTCCGCGCGGTGGCGGTCGTGGCACCCCGTCCGGCCCGCGTCCGGGCAGCGCCGCACCGCCGGCCAACAATGCGCTGGCCGACGCCTTCGCCCGGGCCAAGCGCGGCGGCTGATCCCGCGGTGGGTGCCTGCCAGAGGCCGCCTTCGGGCGGCTTTTGGCGTTTTCAGGGGTCTCCAGGGGCAGGGGCACTTCTGGTTTGGCCCGGGTTTACGCACACTTCGCGTTGAATGCCCGTAGGGTGGGTGGACGGCGGGGAGCCCAGATGACAGACGACCAGGCAGGACCGGGCAACCGGGCGGGCTCCAGCGCCGATTACCGCGCTGGCGCAGGGCTGTGCGTGGCGTGTCGGACCGGAGCGCACGCATGAGCCGGCAACCGGACGCCCCCCAAGATGCGGCCGCCGCGCTGCGCGACATGGCCGAGCAGCGCCACCGGCTGGAAATGATCATCGAAGGTACTGCGGCGGGCACCTGGGACTGGGACATCCCGGGCAACCAGATGCGGGTCAACGAGCGCTGGGCGGAGATCGTCGGCTATACGCGTGAGGAACTGGCACCCATCACGCCGGAGACGTTCTTCAAGCTGGTGCATCCCGACGATCTGGCCCAGTCCAATACGTTGCTCGAAGCGCATCTGGAAGGTCGCTCGCCGCATTACGACAGCCTGTGCCGGATGCGCCACAAACAGGGCCACTGGATCTGGGTGCAGGACCGCGGTCGCGTGTATGAGCGCGATGGGCAGGGCCGGCCGCTGTGGATGGCCGGTGCGCATGCCGACGTTACCGAACTGCAGCAGGCCCGGCAGGAGGCGGCCAACATGCGCCAGCGCCTGCAGGCGGTGGTGGATGCCTCTGACGAGGTGGCGGTGATCGCCACCGATGTCGATGGGGTGGTCAACCTGTTCAATACCGGTGCGCAGAAGCTGCTGGGTTACCGCCCCGATGAAGTGATCGGCCGGGTCAACCCGGGGCTGTTCCACGATCCGGAAGAGATGCGCGCCTACCTGCAGCCCCATATGGAGGCGGACGGACGCCTGCCGACCGTCTTCGAGGCGTTGAGCGCGCGGGCGGCACAGGGCACCTGGTCGCATCAGTGGACGTTCCTGCGCAAGGACGGCGAGCGCAGGCAGGTGCGCCTGTCGATCAGTCCGCTGGACTGCGCCGGCGGCAACCGAATCGGCTACGTGGGCATGGCGGTCGACCTGACCCCGCTGCTGCAGGTCCGCGAACAGGCGTTCCTGGCCTCGGAAAAATTCGCCGGGGCGTTCTCGTCGGCCGCGCTTGGCATGGCCCTGGTGTCGCTGGAAGGGCGCTGGCTGGACGTCAACGATTCGCTGTGCGGCATCCTCGGCTACACCCGTGCCGAACTGCTGCAGATCGATTTCCAGACGCTCACGCATCCCGATGACCTGCACACCGACCTGGCCCTGCTCGGTGACCTGCTGGCCGGCCGCCGCGCGCATTACCACATGGAGAAGCGGTACCTGGGCAAGGCGGGCAACCTGGTCTGGGGGCGGCTGTCGGTCTCACTGGTCCGCACGGAAAATGGCGAGCCGCTGCACTTCGTCTCGCAGATCCAGGACGTGACCGCCCAACGGCTCAGTGGTCAGCAGTTGCGTGAATCCGAGCAGCGCACCCGCGTCACGTTGGATGCGGTGGCGGACATGGTGCTGACCCTGGACCTGCAGGGGGGGATCCAGTACGCCAACGCCGCGGCCACCCGCGCGCTGGCCGGGGAGGGCGCCGGGGTCCTGGCCGGCAGCCAGCTGCAGGAGGTGATGGAGCTCACGACCGAATACGCGCCGCGCTCCCCCTTGGATGTGGCCGTGCTGCTCGACCCGGACAGCAATGCAGTCGACCTGCATTCGGACCTGTTGCTGTCAGTGGGTGCGCATCTGCTGCCGGTCGACCTGACCCGTGCCTGGCTGCGCGATGAGGATGGCCTGACCAGCGGCGCGGTCTGGGTGATCCGTGACGTCACCCAGCAGCGTGCGCGCCAGCGCGAGGCGCGGCATCTGGCCGAGATCGATCCGCTGACCGAACTGAGCAACCGGCGCGGCTTCGAGGCGCATCTGCAGCAGGCCATCACCCGGGTCGCGCGGACCGGGCAGTCGGCCTCGTTGATGTATATCGACCTGGACCACTTCAAGCCGGTCAACGATACCCACGGCCATCTGGCTGGCGATGCCGTGCTGTGGGCGGTGGCCAGCGTGCTGCGGCATGGCGTGCGTGATTCGGACATCGTGGCGCGGCTGGGCGGCGACGAGTTCGCGGTGATCCTGGCCGGCTGTTCGCTCAAGCGCGCCCGCCGTATCGCCAGCGATCTGCTCGAGGCGATGCGGGGGTTGTCGATCCCCTGGGACCAGCGGCGGTTGAGCGTGGGCGCCAGCATCGGCATCGCGCCATTGTTCGGGGGCATGAGCGTGGATGACGCCGTGGCCGCCGCCGACGCGCAGTGCTACCGGGCCAAAGCGATGGGGCGCGACAACGTGCAGGTGGAGGCCGACGCTCTGGGTGCCGTGGACCCCCTTGACGCCCTGGATGCGAGCGAAAGCGGCGAGTGACGGCCGGCCGGGCCAGGCCCCGGCCGCGGCCGTTGATGGCCCTAAAGCTTTCAGAGTGTCCGCCGTTATATGACTCGCAGTTGCTGCCCGTCTGCTCACGTGGATATCTGGCCGTACACCTTTTTTACATGGTTCATGTTCGCCGGCCCGCCCGGTGTTTGAAGCCCATCGAAGTTGCGTCATCCCCACTGACGATCTTCGTGAGTCCCAGCCAACGGAATACCGCCACCGGGCCACCGCCCGGCGCTGACCTATTCGCTAACCGGACACCGAGGTCTAACGATGATTACTTCAGGCTTGCACACGCATGTGCCAGGTCGTGCCAGCGACGCCGACGCCGGGTCGTTGTGGCGAACGCTCACGGCACGGTTCGTTTCCCGTCGCGCGGCCCATGGCGCCGCGGCATCGGCCGCGCTGCAACGGCAGGCCGAGCTCGAAGATCAGATCAAGGCGCTGCATAGAGTCCAGGCCGTCATCGAGTTCCACCTCGATGGCACCATCGTGCACGCCAACGACAATTTCCTGCAGACGCTGGGCTACACGCTGGAGGAGATCCAAGGCAGGCACCACGCCATGTTCGTCGATGCCGAGTATGCGAAGAGCGCGGAGTACCGCGACTTCTGGGCCAACCTGGGCCGCGGTGAGTTCGACGCCGGCCAGTACCGGCGGATCGGCAAGGGTGGACGCGAGATCTGGATCCAGGCGTCCTACAACCCGGTCTTCGACAGCCACGGACGGCCGTACAAAGTGGTCAAGTTCGCGACCGACATCACCGCGCAGAAATTCCAGGCGGCCGATTTTGCCGGCCAGCTCGCCGCGATCAACAAATCACAGGCGGTGATCGAGTTCGATCTCGAGGGCCGCATCCTGGCCGCCAACGAGAACTTCCTCGCTGCCATGGGCTATGCACTGGAGGAGGTGCGCGGGCAGCACCATTCGATGTTCGCCGAGCCCGAGCATCGCCAGAGCGGCGAGTACCGGGCGTTCTGGGCCAAACTCGGCCGTGGCGAATACGACGCCGGCCAGTACAAGCGCCTGGGAAAGGGCGGTCGCGAGGTCTGGATCCAGGCCTCGTACAACCCGATCTACGATATGAACGGACGGCCGTTCAAAGTGGTCAAGTACGCTACCGACATCACGGCCCAGGTGCGTGACTCGCTGGCGCTGCAGCAGGCCGTCGCGCAGACGCGTGAAGTGGTGGCGGCGGCGCAGGGGGGTGATCTGACCGGCCATATCGCCACCCAGGACAAGACCGGCCCGATCGCCGAGTTGTGCGAGGGCATCAATGCGCTGGTCGAAGCGATGGCCGGCATCATCACCCAGATCAAGCTGGCAGCGGACACCATTGCCGTGGGTGCCAGCGAGATCGCCGAAGGCAACAGCGACCTGTCCGTGCGCACCGAGCAGCAGGCCGCTTCGCTGGAGGAGACCGCCGTCTCGATGAAGGGGCTGACCGCGACCGTGCGGCGCACCGCGGACAACGCCCGCCAGGCCAATGAGTTGGCCGGTGGTGCGGTCGAGGTGGCGGCGCAGGGTGGCCATGTGGTGCATGAGGTGGTCTCCACCATGTCGCTGATCAACGACTCCTCGCGGCGCATCGTCGATATCATCGGCGTGATCGACAGCATCGCGTTCCAGACGAATATCCTGGCCCTCAATGCCGCAGTGGAAGCGGCCCGTGCCGGCGAGCATGGGCGCGGCTTTGCGGTGGTCGCCTCGGAAATCCGCTCGCTGTCGCAGCGTTCGGCCGAAGCCGCCAAGGAGATCAAGCAGCTGATCGGCGACTCGGTGGAGAAGGTCGGGGCGGGTACGCGTCAGGTCGAAAGCGCGGGGCGCACCATGGACGAGATCGTGGTCAGCGTGAAACGCGTGAGCGATCTCATGGCCGACATCAGCGCGGCGGCCCAGCAGCAGAGCGAGGGCATCGAGCAGATCAACCAGGTGGTCGAGCACATCGACGAGAGCACCCAGCAGAATGCCGCGCTGGTCGAAGAGGCCTCTGCGGCGGCCCGCAGCATGGAAGAGCAGTCCACCCAGTTGCTGCAGACGGTGGCGGCATTCCGGGTGGCGGGGGCGACGGGAACGTCGCGACCGGCTGCGCCACCGGCGGCCAATGCCGCACATCCGACGCTTCGGCTGGTCTGAGCGGTAACGAAAAACGCGCCGGATCCGTCGATCCGGGGCGTTCTGGTTTTCCATGGTGCCGAAGGTGGGACTCGAACCCACACGCTTTTAAGGGCGGCGGATTTTGAGTCCGCTGCGTCTACCGATTCCGCCACTTCGGCTGGCTGGCCGCGTAGTGTATACAAGATGTCGACGTTTGTGCAGACCTGAATGCTTAAGTTCCTGTCAGGGTTTCACCTACGCAGGACGCTATACTCATCGCGCTGAACCATACAGGGAGTCGTCATGAGCGCGCTGCAGGATCTTCGGGTGCTGGTGGTCGAGAACGACGAAATGAGTGCCGCCCTGCTGCAGATGCAGTTGGTGCAGTCCGGCGCGGTGGTGGTGGGGCTGGCGGCCTCGGTATCCGAGGCGCTGCGTCTGCTCAGCGAGACCCAGCCACAGGTGGTGCTGCTGGATTACCGCCTGGCCAACAATGAAACCAGTGAAGCGGTTGCGGCGGCGTTGGCCGCGCGCCAGATTCCCTTCGTGCTGGCCACCGGCATGGCGACCGAGCACCTCCCCGAAGCCTTCCGGGCAGGCATCATCCTGACCAAGCCCTACCTGACGGCCGAGTTGAATGCCGCGCTGGGGCGGGCACGGATAGGCGATTCGGTCGTCGGCTGAGCAGCTCTCACGCCGCTTCGGCGTGCGCCAGTGTGACCGGTTCGCGATCGTCCAGGATCCGGTACAGCGCAGCGAGGTCGTGCGGGTCCGGGTTCAACCAGGCATCCAGATGTTCGCGCCGGATCGGTACGATGCAGCGGTCGTGCCCGGTGCGTGCCACATCGGACGGTGGCTCGTCGGTGATCGCGGCAAACGACAACAGCCGGCCCTCCGGCCCTTCCCACGCCGACCACAGGCAGGCGATCAACAGATCGCGCGGTGGCTGCGGGCTGAATTCCAGCACCACGTTCTCGGCTTTCTCGCCCGGCGACAGCATCCGCTGCTCCAGGGCATGCCGCGGCACGTGCTCGTAGAACGACTGCACCACCACCACGCCATGCTGGTGGCCGAACGCGGATTTCCAGTACGCCTCCAGGCTGTCGCGGCGCGCGTTGTAGGTGCCGGGATACAACACGTCGTTGCGCGCGGGCTTGTCCGGCAGCCGGCATTGGTAGCGCATCGGCTTGATCACGCGCTGGCCCTGCTCGGACACGATCACCGGCGCATAGACGCCGGGGAAAATGCGGCTGTCGCGCGGCACCAGGCCGGCGCGCTGCAGATCGGACAGGCGCGTCTGCGCACGTTCAATCCGGTTGCCCGCCACGCGCAGTTCATTGCGCGCCTTCTGCGTGGGACGTGCGGCCAGGTGTTCTTCGGCCGCCTTCCGCCGGGCGCTCTGCAGGCGCACCTCCTCATCCAGCGCCTGCATCTCCTCGGCATGCCATTGCTGTATTCGCGCCACGATCTCCTGGCCCTGCGCGGTGCGCGCGCCGGCGAAGCCATCGTCCATCGCCTTGGGCGTTTTCGGGCGTTGCTTGCCGGCGTCGTGGGCATACAGCTGGGCGAACTCGTCCAGGGACAGCATGGCCCCGTACTCACGGACCAGCTTGGTGTAATCGGCGCGGATCTGGGCGGAATAGCACATGGCGACGGAACAGGGTGGGCAGGGGGACAGGATAGGCCGGTGGGTCGCACATGCTGCGAATACGTTCGGGCATGCTGAGCGTCCATTCATTGCCGGACCCGTCTCATGTCGCTGCCTGCTGGTGTTCATTGCATCCCCCTGGCGCCCAGCGTGGAGGAATACCGCGCGCTGCGGGTGCTGGCCGGCCTGAGCCCGAAAACGGCCGAGGCGGCGGCGCGTGGCCTGCCCAACACGGTCTTCGGGGTGAGCCTGCGCGAGGATGACCGGTTGCTGGCGATGGGCCGGCTCATCGGCGACGGCGGCTGCTTCCTGCAGGTGGTGGATATCGCCGTGGTCCCGGACCGCCAGGGGCAGGGCCTGGGCAAGGCGGTGATGGCCGAGCTCGATGCCTGGCTGCACGCGAATGCGCAAGGTGCGTATGTGAGCCTGATCGCCGATGGCCAGGCGCACCGGCTGTATGCGCAGTTCGGTTTCACCGTGACCGCGCCGCGCTCGGTGGGCATGGCGAAGGTGGTGGCGTAGGCCCCATAAACAAACAGCCCCGACCGAGGTCAGGGCTGTTTGTTTGAAGCTGGCGTCCCCACGGGGATTCGAACCCCGGTCGCCACCGTGAAAGGGTGATGTCCTAGGCCTCTAGACGATGGGGACGCGTTAAACCGAATTTTGGCTTCTATCGGACGGCCTGTGTCCGGAGAAGTGGTGGAGCCAGGCGGGATCGAACCGCCGACCTCCTGCATGCCATGCAGGCGCTCTCCCAGCTGAGCTATGGCCCCACAGTTGTGCTGCGAGCCGCCTATCATAGCGGCGGTCTTGCCGAATGGGAAGAGGGTCGTCAAACAAAAAGCCCCGACCGAGGTCAGGGCTGTTTGTTTGAAGCTGGCGTCCCCACGGGGATTCGAACCCCGGTCGCCACCGTGAAAGGGTGATGTCCTAGGCCTCTAGACGATGGGGACGCGTTAAACCGAATTTTGGCTTCTATCGGACGGCCTGTGTCCGGAGAAGTGGTGGAGCCAGGCGGGATCGAACCGCCGACCTCCTGCATGCCATGCAGGCGCTCTCCCAGCTGAGCTATGGCCCCACGTTGTACCGCAAGCCGCCTAGTATATCTGCCTGTTCACGTTTGTGGAAGCCTTTCGGGCATCCGCATCGCAACCGCAGTAGGCGGTGAACAAAAAGACCCGGCATGCCGGGCCTCGGTGTTCTTCTGATGAGTGGCGTCCCCACGGGGATTCGAACCCCGGTCGCCACCGTGAAAGGGTGATGTCCTAGGCCTCTAGACGATGGGGACGCATAAACTCATCAAATTGTTCAGCACACCGAACGGCCTAAGGTCCGGAGTGGTGGAGCCAGGCGGGATCGAACCGCCGACCTCCTGCATGCCATGCAGGCGCTCTCCCAGCTGAGCTATGGCCCCACGATGCTGGAGGCGGAATTCTACGCGGCCGTGAAGCATTCGCCAAGTCTTTTTTCTGAAATACCGAAGAAAGAATGCATGCAGGCATCCATCTGCAGAGGCTGATCGTTGCCCGCGCGAGTGCACCAGCACGCACGCGATAAAACAGGCCGCCAATGCCGAGCGTTGCTCGATGCGGCACAAACAAAAAGCCCCGACCGAAGTCAGGGCTGTTTGTTTGAAACTGGCGTCCCCACGGGGATTCGAACCCCGGTCGCCACCGTGAAAGGGTGATGTCCTAGGCCTCTAGACGATGGGGACGCACGAAAACTTCAAATTTTGTCACTGCAATCTGATCGGCCTAATGATCGGATTGGTGGAGCCAGGCGGGATCGAACCGCCGACCTCCTGCATGCCATGCAGGCGCTCTCCCAGCTGAGCTATGGCCCCACGTCTTGAGGAGCGAAATCATAGCGACGACGTTTTGGATTGGCAAGAAAAAAGTGAAGAAATATCGTCATGCAATCCGCGGTCACTCGCCGGGCAGTCGTTGATGGCGCAGCCGCAGTGCATTGCTGATCACCGAGACCGAACTCAGACTCATCGCCACCGCCGCCAACATCGGCGACATTACGATGCCCAGCGGATACAGCACGCCGGCTGCAACAGGAATGCCGAGGCCGTTGTAGAGAAACGCAAAGCCCAGGTTCTGCCGCATGTTGCGCACGCTTGCAGTGGACAGCTGGCGCGCACGCAGGATGCCGCGCAGATCGCCCTTGACCAGCGTGACCTGTGCGCTCGACATCGCCACATCGGTGCCGTTGCCCATCGCGATGCCAACGTCCGCACTCGCCAGCGCCGGCGCGTCGTTGATGCCATCGCCGGCCATCGCCACCTTGCGGCCCTGCGCCTGCAGCGAACGGATCAACGCGGCCTTGTCGGCGGGGCGCATCTCGCCGTGGACGTCATCCAGGCCGAGTTCCCGCGCGACGGCTTCCGCGGTGGCCGCGCCGTCGCCGGTGGCCATGACGATGCGCAGGCCATCGCGGTGCAGCTGCACGATCGCTTCGGCGGTGGAGGCCTTGATCGGGTCAGCCACCGCGAGCAGGCCGCCAAGCTGGCCATCGACGGCGAGGTACATCACGCTGGCCGCGGTGCTGCGCAAGTGCTCGGCACGTTCGCGCAGCGTGTCCAGCGCGATACCGTGTTCGTCCATCAACGCGGTATTGCCAAGCAGCAGCTGCCTGCCGTCCACCGCGCCCTGCACACCCATGCCGGTGAGGGAATCGAAATCGTCCACGCTGGCCAGCGGCATCCCGCGCGCGCGTGCTTCGGCCACGATCGCGGCCGCCAACGGATGCTCGCTGCCCTGGTCCAGGCTGGCCGCCCATTGCAGGATCTGATCGGCAGCGAAGGGCGCCACCGCCTGTACGTCACGGAACGCTGGCTTGCCCTCGGTCAAGGTACCGGTCTTGTCGACCACCAGCGTGTCGATCTGGCGCAGTGCCTCGATCGCCTCGGCATCGCGGAACAGCACCCCGTGCTGCGCGGCGCGACCCGTGGCGACCATGATCGTCATCGGTGTGGCCAGCCCCAACGCGCACGGGCAGGCGATGATCAGCACCGCTACCGCGCTCAGTACCGCATGCGTCCATGACGGCGCCGGACCGAACAGTCCCCAGCCGAGGAACGTCAGCACCGCGACCGACAGTACCGCCAGCACGAACCAGTACGCGACGGTGTCGGCCATGCGCTGCATCGGGGCGCGTGAGCGCTGCGCCTGCGCCACCAGCTGCACGATCTGCGCCAGCATGCTGTCATCGCCAAGGCGATCGGCACGGACGACCAGGCTGCCAGTGCCGTTGAGTGTCGCGCCGATCACCGTGTCGCCCACGGCCTTGGCCACTGGCACCGGCTCACCGGTGAGCATGGATTCATCGATGGAGGAGCGGCCTTCGACGACCGTGCCATCCACGGGCACCTTCTCACCCGGGCGCACGCGCACGCGGTCGCCGGGCTGCAGCGCGGTAATGTCGACGTCTTCCTCACGGCCATCCGCGCGCAGCACGCGTGCGGTTTTCGGTGCCAGGCCGAGCAGCGCCTTGATCGCGGCGGATGTTCTTGCCCGTGCGCGCAGCTCCATCAACTGGCCGAGCAGCGTGAGCGAGATGATCATTGCTGCGGCCTCGAAATAGACGCCGACATGCCCGTGCTGCTGGAACGACGGCGGGAACAGACCGGGCGCGACGGTGGCGACCACGCTGTAGCCGTACGCAGCGAGCACACCCGTCCCGATCAGGGTCCACATGTTCGGGCTGCGGCTGCGGATCGACTGCGCCCAGCGCTGCAGGAACGGCCAACCGGCCCACAGCACCACCGGCGTCGCCAGGGCCAACTCGATCCACACCCGCAGATCGGGCGCCAGGCCATGCAGCACGGGGGTCATCGCCAGCATCGCCAGGGCCATCGTCGCCACACTCAGCGGCAGGCTCCACCAGAAGCGGCGGCGGAAGTCGGTCAACTCGGGGTTCTCGCCTTCCTCAAGGCTGGGCATCTTCGGCTCCAGCGCCATGCCGCACAGCGGGCAGGTGCCGGGGCCTTCCTGCACGATCTGCGGGTGCATGGGGCAGGTGTACAACGTGCCGGTGGGGCCTGGTTCGGCGATGTGCGATGCCGGATCCAGATAGCGCTGCGGGTCGGCCAGGAATGTTCGTCGGCAGCCATCGCTGCAGAAGGGGTAGTCGCTGCCGTCATGGTGGGCATGGTGGGCCGTGGCGGCCGGGTCGACTGCCATGCCGCAGACCGCGTCGGTGGTCATCCCGGCGCCGGGCGACGTCTTGCCACCGCAGCAGGTTGGGCCGTTGTCCGCACGGGAGGCCTTGCTGTGGCCGTGGGTGGCGTTCATTGGCGAGACTCGGTCAATGCCGTCAGGATCGGGCACTGTTCCTGATCGCCATGCCCGGGGCAGGCATCGACCAGCTGCTTGAGCGCGCCGTGCATCCGCTGCAGTTCGTTGATGCGCTGTTCGATGTCGGTGAGCTTGCTCACCGCACTGTGGCGGATCTGCGCCATGTCCTGGCCACGTTGATCGCTGAAGCCAAGGAGATCGGCGATTTCATCCAGGCTGAAACCCAGTGCCTTGGCGCGGCGGATGAACTGCAGGCGCGTCAGGTCGCTCTCGCTGAAGACCCGATAGCCGCCGGCGCTGCGCCGTGCGGTGGGCAACAGCTGCTGCCGTTCGTAGTAGCGCACCGTGTCGATGGGCACGCCGGCCTGGCGCGCGAGCTGTCCAATGTTCATGAGCACCTCGTGGATGACCGCTCCATTCTGAACCTTGGAGTCTGCTCCAGAGTCAAGCCTTGCTGGAACGCCACTGGAAATTCAGTTGGCGTGAAATTTACAACTAGTTGCATGGTCGCCCTCCCGGGACGGCCGTAGCCTCAGGCCATCTTATGTATCGATCTGTTCTGCCAGCCCCACGTTGGCAGACACTGTCCCAGGAGAATGGCCATGGACGCACCCCGCAACACGTTGCAGCCGGACCGCCGGCCGGACACGCCAACCCTGATGGAAGTCGCCGTGGTCGAATTCCCCGGTAGCCTGCGTGCCGCCGCCCCGATCCTCTCCGAGCTGGCCCAGCGGTGCAACCGCACGGTAGCCGCCGGCCGCCGCACCGGCGCACGGATGCTGGTCACCCGCTGGACGATGTCCGCCCGCGGCATGCAGCGGGTTGCCGGGGTGGAACTGTTCGGCGATGCGCTGCCCGCGATCATCGTGGTGCCGGGCAGTGAATCCAGCTGGACCATGGCGCCGCCGGATGAGCGTCTGCTGGCCTGGCTGCAGGAATGCCACGATGGCTGCAGCCTGCTCGCCGGCTGCGACGAAGGCGGGCTGCTGCTGGCCGCCGCCGGCGTGCTGGCCGGGCGCTCGGTCAGCGTTCCCGATCCCGCGCGCTGCCCGGCGCTGCGCACGATGGTGCCCAGTTGGCTGCCCAGCGAACGCACCCTGGTCGATGATGGTGACCTGTTGACCTCCTCCGGCCAGGATGCCTGGAAGTACCTCAGCCTGCGCCTGCTGGCCCGGGTGTACGGGCAGAGCGTGATGAACACCGTCATCCAGCAGCTGCAGTTGGTGATCCCGCGCACCGAACTGCATGACCTGGAACGTTTCAGCCCGAATTTCGCCCACGGCGACCGCTGCATCCTCAAGGCACAGCGCTGGCTGCACGGCATCGCCGCACGCGGCGCGGGGCTGGACGACATCTGCGCACAGGCCGGCCTGGAGCCGCGGACCCTGCAGCGCCGGTTCCTCAAAGCGACCGGCATGCGTCCGATCGAGTACTGCCAACGCCTGCGCATCGCCAAGGCGCAGTTGCTGCTGCAGGCGGGCGGGCTGGTCGACCAGGTGGCGTGGGCGGTGGGCTACTCCGACCAGAGTGCGTTCCGGCGGCTGTTCCTGCGCATCGTCGGGCTGACGCCGACACGCTATCGGCGCCAGGTGGCCGCGCAGCAGCGTGAGCGTGCGGCGTCGCACCCGGGCACCCGGGCGGTCGAACCGCTCCGCTCGGCGGCCTGAATCGCGCAACACCGGCACGCTTGATCCATTGACGCCTTGCTGGGACCATGCCGGCGGGCCCGATGCAACAGCCGTCGCCGCGTGGCAGGTCCCGGGCGATCGCGGAGAGAAACAATGATCAGCAGTGTAGGCCCGGTACCGCTTGCGGTCGTGTGGGTGTTGGTGGGTCTCGGCATTGCGATGCTGGTGGCCAGTGTGGTGCGTGCTCCGGCAATCGAGGGCGCACCGCGTCCGCGATCGGTGGTGGTGGACATGCTGCTGCTGGGCCTGCTCGCCGGGCGGGCAGGTTTCGTGATCTGGCATGCGGGCGACTATGTGGCCGATCCCTGGTCGGTGCTGCGTGTCGGAGATGGCGGGTTCCTGCTGTGGCCGGCACTGCTGGTCGGGCTGGGGTGGGGCGGGTGGCGCCTGCGTCGCTGGCCCACCCTGCGCCGCCCCGTGGGTGCCGCTGCGCTGGCAGGCCTTGTCGGTTGGGCCGTGCTGTCCACGGGCGCCGGCTGGCTGCAGCAATCGCGGGTGTCATTGCCGGCGATCACGCTGACATCGCTGCAGGGCGCGCCCGTCGCGCTTGACGAGACCCGCGGCGAGCCCGTGGTGATCAACCTCTGGGCGAGCTGGTGCGGCCCGTGCCGCCGCGAAATGCCGGTACTGGCACGCGCGCAGCAGCGCCATCCTGATATCCGCTTCCTGTTCGTCAACCAGGGCGAGACGCGTGAGGAAGTGGATGCCTTCATGTCGGCCGAACACCTGTCGCTGCGCAATGTGCTGCTCGACGAAGAGGCGCGTGTTGCCGAACGGCTGCAGGTACATGCGTATCCGACTACCCTGTTCTTCGATGGGCAGGGCCGGCTGCGGCACCTGCACCTGGGCGAGCTGACAGCCGCCGGCCTGCAATCCAAGCTCGACGACCTGTAAGGGTCGCGGGTCGTTTGTTCCATGAATCCAGGAGTCTTCATGACGTTGAAATCCTCGCGCACGCTGATCACCGCGCTGTCCGCCGTGCTGCTGATCACACTGGTCGGCTGCAGCCAGGCGCAGACGCCGAAGGCCACGGCCGAGAAAGCCGGCGGTGAACGCCCGGCGGTGCTGAAGGGCATCGAGAAGCATGGGTTCGAAGTGATCGGCGAGTTCGACGCACCCGGCGGCCTGCGCGGTTTTGCCGGCGTGGTGGGTGGGCAACAACCAGCGGCGGCGTATGTGACGGCCGATGGGAAGAATGTCGTGGTGGGCAGTCTGTTCGATGCCAACGGTGAAGATGTGGGCGCCGCGCCGCTGGAGAAGCTGGTGGCCAAGCCGATGTCCGAGCGCTCGTGGAAGAAGCTCGAGGAGAGTGCGTGGGTGCGTGACGGCAAGGCTGACGCGCCGCGCGTCGTCTATACCTTCAGCGATGCGAACTGCCCGTACTGCCATCGGTTCTGGGAGGCCGCGCGGCCGTGGGTGGACGCGGGCAAGGTGCAGCTGCGCCACGTGATGGTCGGTGTGATCCGCGAAGACAGCCCCGCCAAGGCGGCCGCGATCCTCACCGCGCCCAACCCCAGCGCGGCGCTGCTGGAGAACGAGCGCCTGTTCGACAAGGGCGGCATCAAGCCGGCGGCATCGCTGACGGCGGAAGTCGCCAACAAGCTCGATGCCAATCAGGTGCTGATGATCGAGCTCGGTTTCCAGGGCACACCCGGCATTCTGTTCAAGGACGCCCAGGGAATGGTGCAGCGCCGTTCCGGCATGCCGCAGGGGGATGACATGACCGTGGTGCTCGGCCCGCGCTGAGCACTGGCGACCGTAGTGCCACAACGCGCCGGGCATTGCCCGGCGCGTTGCGTTTGGGCGGCCGGATATCCGCTGGGTAGTGGGGGGGGCGACGCGCTGTCGCGTTCGACTTGATCTGGATCAAGGCTGAAAACGCCTGCGTCGCTACGCTTCCCTGCATGCGCTATCTCCTGGATTTCCCCGCCTGCAGCGGACACCTGGCCACCCAGTCAGAAAACTGCCTGAGAACGTTCACGGCGCTCTCACTTTGCGATTGTTACTCAGAGCGCTGGCGGCCGCGCGTCAACGCGGCGGTCATCAGGGATGAGGGGATCCCGTGCGAGCGTACCCATGCAGGCGATGTGTCCGATGGCGTGACCGCCACCGAACCACGCGTCGGCAGAGGTCGCGCGCATTGCAGTGCCGGGCTGCGTGCTCACCACCTGCGACGTTGTGAACGTCAGCCGGTGTTGACCCGCGGGACTGTGTACGGTTCAAGGAGGACGTGATGCGCTTGGCTGTGTTGACGGTCGCATGCGTGGCAGCGTTGGCTGCGGCGCCGGTCCATGCGCAGGATTCGGCTGCCGCGTTGCGGCAGGACATCCAGACGCTCCGGCAGACGCTGGAACAGATGGAAGAGCGCCTGCAGGCCATCGAATCCGGCAAACCTCCGCCCACGTCACCGAGGGTCACGGCGGCACCTGCGCCGAGCACGAGCGTCCCCGCCGCACCTTCGCCAGCGCCCCTGACCGCCCAGGCACAGGTGCCCGGCATGGGGCAGGCCATCCTTCCGCAACGCGACTCCGTTGCTGATCCGTCCACCGCCGCATCCCGCCCGGACAGTGCCGCCGGCCCGACCGATCCCGAGCTGAAAGGCTTCTTCGCGATCCCCAACACCGATACGCTGATCCGCATCGGCGGCTACGCCAAGCTCGATGCGATCGCCGATTCACGGGCGGCCGGCGACCAGG
Source organism: Stenotrophomonas sp. TWI809 (assembly GCF_039673205.1). Classification (NCBI taxonomy): domain Bacteria; kingdom Pseudomonadati; phylum Pseudomonadota; class Gammaproteobacteria; order Lysobacterales; family Lysobacteraceae; genus Stenotrophomonas; species Stenotrophomonas sp. TWI809. The sequence goes on from NZ_JBDJLE010000006.1 coordinate 164,970, forward strand.
AGCAGTTCATTACCTCCTCGATCCCGGTCGGCAGTGCGCACCGGGATGTCTCCAACTTCACCCTGCATGCCAAGCAGACCCGCTTCAGCTTTGAAGCGCGGCGGCCGACCACCCATGGCAACCTGCGCTTCTACCTGGAGAACGACTTCTTCGGCAGCAGCGACAGCTATCAGTTCCGCCTGCGCCATGCTTACGGACAGCTCGGCAATACCTACGCCGGCTATGGCTATTCGACCTTCATGGATGCCGACAGCCTGCCCGACACCCTGGATTTCGCCGGGCCAGGGGGGGCGGGCTACCTGCTGGTGGCCGGCATCCACCACAGCTTCGCGATGGGCAAGGGCAACACGCTGACCGTGGCTGCCGAAGATCCGGATACCCAGTTGAGCAACCCCGCCGAGGGGATCATGCCGGTCGATCAACTGCCGGATGTCACCGTTACCGCGCGCATGGAGCGCGACTGGGGCCATCTGCAGTTGGGCGCGGTCGCCCGCAGCCTGGGCTACGACGGCGATGCAGGCGACGGCCGTCGTTTCGCCGGCGGCCTGCAACTCAGTGGCTCGGCCGCGGTGGGCGAGCAGGACCTGCTGCTGTTCGGGATGCTCGGTGGCAAGGGCCTGGCCCGCTATACAGCCGACCTGACCGGTTCGGGCATGGATGCGGTGGTGACCGCAGACGGGCGCCTGCAGGCGTTGTCGCTGTACGGCGGTTTCGTCGGTTACACGCATTACTGGTCGCCGCTCTGGCGTTCCAACCTGATCTACGGCCAGCTCACCAGCGGGCGCAACGAGGCGCTGGCCGCCGATGCGTTCCGCCAGAGCCGCTATGGCGTCTTCAATCTGCTCTGGAGCCCGGCACCGTCGTGGACGATGGGCATGGAACTGCTCTACGGACAACTGGAACAGCAACGCGGGCAACGCGGCGACACGATGCGGCTGCAGGGCAGCCTGCAATACAACTTCATCAAGTAACTCCCACCGCCCGGCACGACCGGGTCCCTGCCTGGCAAAGGAGCAAACGTCATGGCACAAGCAAAGAAAATCGGGGTCGTCGGCGCCACCTTCCTGGTGGCCGGCAACATGATGGGGTCGGGGGTGTTCCTGCTGCCCTCCAGCCTGGCCAAGATCGGCACCGCCTCCATCTGGGGCTGGCTGATCACCACGGCCGGCGCGCTGCTGCTGGCGTTCGTGTTCGCCAAGCTCGGCAGGCTCGCGCCCAAGGCCGGTGGCCCGTATGCCTATGCACGCGATTGGTTCGGCCCCTACATGGGCTTCCAGACCAACACCATCTACTGGTTCGCCAACTGGATCGGCAACGTTGCCATTCCGATCGCGGCGGTCGGCTACTTCAGCTACTTCTTCCCGATCCTGTCCGAGCCGCTGCCGCGCTGCATCGCCGTGCTGGCGCTGGTGTGGGCGCTGAGCTTCGCCAACGTCATCGGCCCGTCGTTCGTCAGCAAGCTGCAGACGGTGACCACCAGCTTCGCCCTGGTACCGATCCTGGGCATCGCGATCTTCGGCTGGTTCTTCTTCGATCCGACCATTTTCAAGGGCGCCTACAACGTCTCCGGTGAATCCAACTTCGGCGCGATCTCCAGTGCGGCGGCGTTGACGCTATGGGCCTTCATCGGCGTGGAATCGGCGTCGGTGACCGCGGGTGTGGTCGAAAACCCCGAGAAGAACGTGGCCCGCGCGACGCTGGCCGGCGTGTTCCTGGCGGCGATCGCCTACATCGCCAGCTCCTCGGTGATCATGGGCATGGTGCCCAACGGCGACCTGCAGGTGTCCGATGCGCCGTTCGCACTGGCGGCGGCCAATGCGGTGGGCGGCTGGGGCGGGGCGCTGGTGAGCCTGTGTGCGTTCGTGGGTGCGGCCGGCTCGCTCGGCGGCTGGATCCTGCTGACCGCGCAGAGCGCCAAGGCCGCCTCCGATGACGGTCTGTTCCCCAGCATCTTCAGCAAGACCAACAAGGATGACGTGCCGGTAAAGGGCGTGCTGATCGTGGCGGTGCTGATGACCCTGGCGGTGCTGGTCACCTCCACCTCCAAGACCGCCTCGGCCCAGTTCGATGTGATCACCTCCGCGGCGGTCGTGCTGACGCTGCTGCCGTACATCTACTCCTGCGTGGCCTGCTATTTCGTGGTGGAGCGCTCGCACACGCTGGTCCATACCGGCGCGTTCTGGCTGCTGACCAGTGTCACCGTCGTGTACTGCCTGTGGGCGATCTTCGGCTCGGCCGGCAACATCGTGCAGTACGCCTTCCTGTTCGTGTTGTTCATCACGGTGTTCTATCCGTTCTTCAGCGAGGAGCGTCGCCGCCAGCGCGGCCAGCTGCCCGCGCTCGACGCCGCCGTCCGCACGACGCTTTCGTGATCTTCCCCCAGGAGAATCCCTGTGTACTTCAAGTCCCTTGATTACCCGATCATCGTCATCGACGATGACTACGAATCCCCGCGCATCGGCGGCATCCTGATCCGTGCACTGGTGGACGAGCTGCGCAAGAATGACCAGCGCGTGCTGTGCGGGCTGACCCTGGCCGATGCGCAGGCCGGTGCGCGCACCTATGTGGCGGCCTCGGCGGTGCTGATCTCCATCGATGGCACCGAGGAGAACCCGGAGCAGTTCCAGCGCCTGCTGGGCTTCCTGCGCGAGCAGACGGCCCGGCGCGCCAACCTGCCGGTCTTCCTGTACGGCGAACGGCGCACGATCGAGAAGGTGCCGAGCAAGCTGCTGAAGTTCGTGCACGGCTACATCTTCCTGTTTGAAGACACCAAGAGCTTCATCTCGCGCCAGGTGATGCGTGCGGCCGAAGACTACATGGCCAATCTGCTGCCACCGTTCTTCAAGGCCCTGATCCACCACACCGCCGAATCCAACTACTCCTGGCATACGCCCGGGCATGCCGGCGGCGTGGCGTTCACCAAGTCGCCAGTGGGACGTGCGTTCCACCAGTTCTACGGGGAGAACACGCTGCGCAGCGATCTGTCGATCTCGGTGCCGGAGCTGGGCTCGCTGCTGGACCATACCGGCCCGATCAAGGAGGCCGAGAACGAGGCGGCGCGCAACTTCGGCGCCGACCATACCTTCTTTGTCACCAACGGCACCTCCACCGCCAACAAGATCGTCTGGCACGGAACCGTGGGGCGGGGCGATGTGGTGTTCGTCGACCGCAACTGCCACAAATCCCTGCTGCATTCGCTGATCATGACCGGCGGCATCCCGGTGTACTTCACCCCCAGCCGCAACGCGCACGGCATCATCGGCCCGATCAGCCTGGATCAGTTCACCCCCGAATCGCTGCAGCAGGCCATTGCTGCCAACCCGCTGGCGAGCAAGGCCTACAAGGCCGGGTCCAAGCCGCGCATCGCGGTGGTGACCAACTCGACCTACGACGGGCTCTGCTACAACGCCGAGAAGATCGCCGAGGAGATCGGCAGCGCGGTGGACTTCCTGCATTTCGACGAAGCCTGGTACGCCTACGCCGCCTTCCATCCGTTCTACGAGAACCATTACGGCATGGCCAAGGGCAAGCCGCGTGAGCAGGATGCGATCATCTTCACCACGCACTCCACGCACAAGCTGCTGGCCGCGTTCTCGCAGGCCTCGATGATCCACGTGCGCAACGCGGCTTCCCGTGAGCTGGACGCCGAGCGCTTCAACGAAGCCTTCATGATGCACACCACCACCAGCCCGCATTACGGGGTGATCGCGGCCTGCGATGTGGCCTCCAAGATGATGGAGGGCGCGGCCGGCGAATCGCTGGTGCAGGAGATGCATGACGAAGCGATCGCCTTCCGCCGCGCGATGCTGCATGTGCGCGAGGACCTGGGCCGGGACGACTGGTGGTTCAGCGTCTGGCAGCCGGACAAGCTGGAGCGCTCGCTGGCCAAGGGCGACGCACCGGCCCCGATGGTGGCCAAGCGCAGCGAGTGGTACCTGCAGCCGGATGCGCACTGGCACGGCTTCGATGGCCTGGTCGACGACTACGTGCTGATCGATCCGATCAAGGTGACCCTGCTCACGCCCGGGCTGTCGATGGACGGCGAAATGGGCCAGCGCGGCATTCCGGCCGCGGTCCTGAGCAAGTTCCTGTGGACCCGCGGCATCACGGTGGAGAAGACCAATCTCTATTCGGTGCTGTTCCTGTTCTCGATGGGCATCACCAAGGGCAAGTGGAGCACCCTGGTCACCGAGCTGATGGCCTTCAAGGAGCTTTACGACTGCAACGCGCCGTTGACCCGCGCGCTGCCGCAGCTGGCCGCCGAGTTCCCGATCGCCTACGCCGGCTGGGGCCTGCGCGATCTGTGCGATGCGCTGCATGCCTTCAACGCCGAGTTCGGCGTGGCCCAGGTGATGCGCGCGATGTACGTGGATCTGCCCGAGCCGGTGATGACGCCGGCCGAGGCCTACGACCACCTCGTGCGCGGCCAGATCGAGCGGGTCGACATCGAGCAGATCAGCGGCCGTATTGCCGGGACCATGCTGGTGCCGTACCCGCCGGGCATTCCGACCATCATGCCGGGTGAGCGCTTCGGCACCAGCGATGAGCCGATCATCCAGTCGCTGCGGATCGCCCGCGAGCAGAACGCGCGTTTCCCGGGCTTCGAGTCGGATGTGCACGGGCTTATCATCGATACCGACGGCGATGCGCCGAGCTACAAGGTGGAGGTGCTGAAGGTCTGACGCCTGCGCGCAGGACCCTCGGCCAGCGATGGATACAGCACGCGAGCAGCGGGTCCTCACGTTTTCCATCGGGGTGACGATGGCGGTCAGCGCCATCGGCTTCGTCGGTGGCCTGCTGGTAGGCTCGCAGGCCATCCTGTTCGACGGCGTCTACAGCCTGGTGGATGTGGCGCTGACCCTGGTGGCATTGTCGGTGCTGCGGCTGGTGGCGCGGGAAGAAAGCCCGCGCTTCCAGTATGGGTACTGGCACCTGGAGCCGATGGTGGAGGCCCTTGGCGGGGCGATCCTGTCGCTGGCCTGCATCTATGCGTTGGCCAACTCGGTGATCGGGCTGACCACCGGGGGTCATGAGGTCAAGGCGGGGCCTGCGCTGCTGTGGGCCGCCGTCCTGTGCGTGAGCAACCTGGCCATGGCGGCGTTCGTGCGTACCCGTGCGATGCAGCTGCATTCGGCCCTGCTGTGGCTGGACGTACGCGCCTGGCTGCTCAGCGGGTTGATGAGCCTGGCCGTGGTGCTGGCCTTCGCGATCGCCTTGCTGCTGCGCGGTGGCGCGCATGCCCACTGGATTCCCTATCTGGATCCGCTGGTGCTGGCCGCGATCAGTGTCGCGGTGTTGCCGGTACCGCTGCGCAGCGCCTGGAAGGCCATGCGCGAAGTGCTGCAGGTGGCGCCGGATACGCTGGATGCGCGCGTGCAGGCGGTGATGAAGGACTTCGTCGTCGAGCACGGCTATCTGGATTTCACCAGCCACGTGGCCAAGATGGGCCGCATGCGCTTCGTCGAAATCCACATCCTGACCCACCCGGACACGGTCATCGGCACCATCGGGAACGTGGACCGGCTGCGTGATGAGATCGCCGAGCGACTGGATGCGCGCGGCAGTGAGTTCTGGCTGACGATTGATTTCACGGCCGATCCGGCCTGGACCTGAGGCGCGCAGGCGGAACCTTGATGTCTGCACCGCAGCATTCCAAGGCACTGCGTTGACCTCAACCGCAGTTGAGGCCGGACACTGCGCGCCCACCCCCTGAAGACGCCTGACCCATGTTGATCGATGCTCCTGTTTCGCCCGCCGGCCTGTTCGGCTTCATCAATCCGTCCGGCCTGTACGACCCGACCGGGAACGGCTATTCCCACGTGGCGGTGGTCCGGCTGCCGGCACGCGTGATCCACATCGCCGGGCAGGGCGGGGAAACCGCCGATGGCGCTCTGTCGCCGAGCTTCGAGGCGCAGGTTGCCCAGGCGCTGGACAACCTGAGCCTGGCGTTGGCCTCGGCCGGTGCAACCCTGGCCGACGTGGCCAAGCTGACCGTACTGGTGGTGGATCACGATCAGGATCGGCTCGGCATCCTGTCCGATCAGATCGGTCGCCGCTGGCCCTTGGGTCGTGCGCCGACCTGCACGCTGATCCCGGTGCCGCGCCTGGCGTTGGACGGCATGCTGTTCGAGATCGAGGCAACGGCTTACACCGCCTGAACACCTTGGGCGAACGCCCCACACATCAATATATGAAACATATATGATGCGTATATCAACATTCAGAGGGCTGCCCATGGGCATCGTCAACATCGACGACGAACTGCACGACAACCTGCGCCGCGCCAGCGGCGTCTCCGGCCGTTCGATCAATGCCCAGGCGGGCTTCTGGATCAAGATCGGCATGCTGTGCGAGATGAATCCCGGCTCGACCTACCAGGATATCGTCAACCGTGAGCTGCGGGCCGCGGGCGTCGAGCCTGGCGCGTTGCGGGTGGCCGAAGCATGATCAAGACCGCGGAAGAACAGGCACTGATGCGCGCATCGGGGCGCCTGCTGGCCCAGGTGTTCGAAGCCTTGGACCAGCTGCCGCTTGAGGGCATGAGCACGCTGCAGGTGAACGACTGGGTGGAACGTTTCATCATCGATGAACTGCACGCCCGTCCGGCGAGCAAAGGCCAGTATGGCTTCGCTTACGTGCTCAATTCCTCCATCGACAACGTGGTCTGCCATGGCGTGCCATCGTCGGATGACATCCTGCGCAGCGGCAGCATCGTCAATCTGGACATCACTCTGGAGAAAGGCGGCTACATCGCCGATTCCAGCAAGACCTATCTGATCGGCGAGGTGGACTACGCGGCCAAACGGTTGGTGCGGGTGACCCGCGAGGCGATGTGGAAGGGGATCGGGGTGGTGCGCCCGGGGGCGACGCTGGGTGACATCGGTTTCGCGATCCAGCAGCATGCCAAGGCGCACGGCTACAGCGTGGTGCGGGAGTTCTGCGGCCACGGCATCGGCCAGGAGATGCACGAAGAGCCGCAGGTGCTGCATTACGGCCGTCGCGGTGATGGGCTGGAACTGGAGGAAGGCATGACCTTCACCATCGAGCCGATGATCAACCAGGGTCGCGCGGCCATCGACATGAGCGACGACGGTTGGACCGTCACCACCCGTGATGGAAAGCTCTCGGCGCAGGCCGAGCACACGGTGCTGGTGACTGCCGATGGCGTTGAGGTCTTGACCCTGCGCACGGGCGAGCGTCTGCCCGACTGAACCGCCTCATTCGCTACGTGTGGCCACCAGCTTGAGAAACGCCTCGTTCTGATACCGGCTCATGCGCAGCTGCTGGCCGGTATCCATGGTCACCACGTGGTGGCCGTTGAACCACGGGTGGATCGCTTTGACCCGGCGCACATTGACGATCGCCGAGCGGTGCACGCGCGCGAAATGCCGCGGGTCCAGGCGGGCGGCGAGGGTGGCCATGGTCTCGCGAAGCTCGTGCACGCGGTCGACCAGGTGGATCTCGACCGTGTTGCGCGCGGCCTTGATCCAGACGATGTCATCCACCGCCACCAGCACCACATGCTCGTCCACGCGCACCGGGATGCGCTGGAGGTAGTCGTCCCGCTGCCGCAGTGCATCCAGCGCCTGCAGGATCTGCATCGAGGCCTGTGAGCCCACGCCGCTGGCCGCCGACAGCCGCGCCTTCGCCCGCTGCAGCGTGGCGGCAAAGCGCTCCCGGCTGAACGGTTTGACCAGGTAGTCCACGGCATTGGCTTCGAAGGCCTTTACCGCGTACTGCTCGTAGGCGGTGACGAACACCGTGGCCGGCATCCGCTCCGCGCCGATGGTGGCGACCACGTCCATGCCGGTGATCGCCGGCATCTGGATGTCCAGGCACACCAGGTCCGGCGACTGGTTGCGGATGGCATTGACCGCCGATACGCCATCGCCGCATTCGCCGAGGATCTCGACATCCGGATCATCGCGCAGCAACCGGATAACCGCATGCCGCGCGATCGGCTCATCATCCACCACGAGCACGGTGAGGCTCATGCCGGTGCACTGCCCGGGAAGAACTCGGGTGCATCCTCGGCGCTCTCCAGTTCCCGGAATGGCACGCGGATGCGGCACACCACCCCCTCCGGCCACATCATGTCCAGCCTCACCTCGGCCGCCTCGCCGTAGAGTTCCTTCAGGCGCAGACGGGTATTGGACATGCCGATCCCGTGCCCGGCCGCTGCGGTTGGCTCGGCCGTCAGCGTGCTGTTGCGATTGCGTACCTCGATGCACAGTGCGTCACCGTCGCGGCGGGCCTCGATCTCGATGGTGTCGCTGCCCAGGCGTTGGCCGATGCCATGACGCAGGGCATTTTCCACCAGCGGCTGCAGGATCAGGCTGGGCACCGCGCAGTCCAGCGTGTCCGGGGCGATATACGTGCGGGTGGTCAGCCGATCCTTGAAGCGGATGCGCTGGATGCCCAGGTACAGCTCGATCAGGTCCAGCTCCTGGCGCAGGCGGATCTCCTGGCCGTCATAGTCTTCCAGGAAGGCACGCAGCAGATCGCTCAGGCGCAGCAGCATGTCCTCGGCCGAGACCTTGTCCTCGTCGAGCAGGGTAATGATCGCGTGCAGGGTGTTGAACAGGAAATGCGGCTGCAGCTGGGATTTGAGCGAGAGCAACCGCGACTGCGCCAGTTCGGTGGCCAACTGGCTGGCTTCCAGTTCGCGCCGGGCTTTCTCAGCGTGGAAATGGATCGCCTGCTGGATGGCGAACAGCGTCCAGTAGGTCAGCAGTCCGATGGCGAAGTGCTGCTCCAGGAAGTAGCCCAGCTGCTGAAAGAAACCGCTGGGCTCGAACAGGGTGGAAACCATCGCACCCACGATCATCGCAATGAACGTCATGCACAGGCTGGCCACCACCTGGGCACCGAGCCCATGCAGGCGCCCGGCGCCGCGCACCGGGAAGCGTTCGGCGAGGCGGAAGACGGTGGGGGCCAGCGCGGCCCACGTGTACCACTGGATCAGCGACCAGCGCATGAGGTCCCAGAGGGGCCATCGACTGTTCGGCAGGCCGGCGTTGATCGAGGTCTGGAGCGCAAACACCAGGGCCACCGTCGTCCACAGGGCGATATAGCGGGACAGGCGGATCCGGGTGCTGCCGAGGCGGATGTACATGGTCGATTCCGGGCCAGGCATCTCTGGCGACGCTCATCTTAGGCAGGCGGGGGGAGCGCGGGAAGCGCCATGACGGCCCATTACGATTGGCCACGTCGTGGCGACGATTCGTCCCGGATCGGTTGGCGGATCCAGCCAGCAGGCGCGTGATGCGGGCGTCCATCACCCGCCTGGAGCACCACCATGATCCTGATCCGACCCCTCCTGCTCGCCTCGTTGATGTGCGCCGGTACCGCCCACGGCGCAGAGGCGCGTTACCTGGGCCTGCTCAACCGGGCGCACGACAGCGTGGTGACTCTCGACGTCGCGCCTGCAGGCTCGGAAGCGTTCTCGCCCCGGTCGATCGATGTCCTGGCGGGTGGCGGCGGCAGCGCCATGGTCCGCCTGGCCGACGAAGGCTGCCGGTTCGATCTTCGTGTCGCGTTCCGCAACGGACGACGGGTGGTCTACCGCGATGTGGATGTCTGCAGGGGCGACACACTGGTCATCGCACCGCTGAAGAAGACACCCGGTGATCGTGCGGTCGCGCTGGAACCACGGACGCCAACGCGTGGCCGATAGCAGGGGTCGCGGCGAGTGCGGTCCGCCGTCCGCGCTTAAGGACCCGTAGGTGGCATGTGCTGCGCCACCAGCCTCGCGACCCAGTCGATGAATACCCGCAGCTTGGCGCTGACATGCCGGTTTGGCGGGAACGCGAGATAGAGCGGCATCGCATCGATGTGCCACCCAGGGAACAGCCGGACCAATTCACCGGCGGCTACATGCGGGGCGGCCATGTAGTCGGGAAGCCATAGCGCGCCCAGGCCCGCCACGCCTGCGGCGAGGTACGCGTTGCCATCATCGACCGCAAGCAGCTGGCGTCCCCTCACGGTGACCTGTTCGTCGCCACGTTGCAGGGTGTAGGGCAGTACCGTGCCACTGCGCGAGCGAAGGTAGCCGACCACGCGATGCGGGGCCTGCTCCAGGTCCTGCGGATGGGCGGGTAGGCCTGCCTGCTGCAGGTAGGCCGGCGAGGCGTGGATGGCCGCCGGCAGATCGCCGATATGGCGGGCGACCAGCGATTGATCCGTGATCTGTCCACCCCGGATCACGCAGTCCACATTCTCGTCGATCAGGTCGACGTGGCGATCGCTGACGCCCAGATCGAGCTGGATCTCCGGATAGCGGGCGAGGAAGTCGCGCAGCGCAGGGACCAGCACCAGCCGCGCAAACGGGGCAGGCACATCCACCCGCAGCCGCCCGCGCGGGGCTGACGCCGCACTGGACAGACTGGTTTCTGCATCATCGATATCGGCCAGCAGCCGGATCACGCGCGCGTAGTAGGCCGCCCCATCGGCAGTGACATTCACCTGCCGGGTGGTTCTGTTGAGCAGGCGCACCCGCAGCCGCGCTTCCAGCTGCTGCACCAGTTGGGTGACTGTGGTGCGGCTCATGTGCAGCGTCTGGGCCGCCTTGGTGAAGCTGCCCGTGTCCACCACCCGGGCGAAGGCCTGCATTGCATCGAACCGGTCCATCTGCCTTCCACGGGGAGGATGATTGTTTGGATTCTACAAACAATGTGGGACAGCAGACCGCGTTTATCCGGTGCGCATGGCGGTCTACTGTGGCCTTTCATTCGTGATGGGCCGGTATCGGCCCAAGGCAGAGGTGGTTCATGGCAACACGTGACGTCGTTTTTCCGCCGGGCCGCCAGGCCCTGTACGAGCGTAACCGCTACTCGCCGGCAGTGCGGTCCAATGGCTTCCTGTTCGTGTCCGGCCAGGTCGGCAGCCGCGAAGATGGCTCGCCCGAACCCGAGCTGGAGGCGCAGGTGCGGCGTGCATTCGACAACCTCAGTGCGGTGCTCGGCGCGGCCGGCTGCACGTTCGATGATGTCGTCGACGTGACCGTGTTCCTGGTCAATCCCGAGCAGATCTTCGAGCGGGTGTGGGCCGTCGTTCCGGAGTACTGGGGTGAGGCGCCGTATCCCACGCTCACCGGTATCGGCGTGACCTGGCTGTATGGATTCGACGTGGAGATCAAGGTGATCGCCAAGCTGCCGTAGCACGCCTTCACGCCGTGACGGCTGCACCTTGCCGATAGTGGGCCGTCATCCTGCTTCCTGTTGCGGACCCACATGCCCCTGATTCCCGAGCGCGTGCGGCGCTGGCCCCGGCCGTGGCGCGTGGCGTTGCTCTCGCTGCTGGCGCTGTATGCGCTGTACCTGCTGGCGGGCAATGTATTCCTCAATACGCCGCTGTTCGATGCGGTGACCAACCGCAAACCTGAAAAATTCACCATGCAGACCGGGCCGGCACTGACCCTGCTGCCTGGGCAGGCCGTGGTCTGGAACATCCGCATGCGCGGCCAGGCCAATCGAACGCAGTATGTGTTCCGTGCCGACCGCGCGAGTGCCTGGATCGATCTGCCGGCACTGTTGCGCAGGGAAGTGCGCATTCCGCGCATTGATGCCACAGGGGTGGAAGCCGAGGTCGAGCGGGTCGAAAAGGCGATCCCACCGCCCCCGCGCGGTGACCGTGGCTGGACGCTGCGGTTCGATGCGATCCACAGCGACACCATCCGTAGCGGGCGCTTCGGCAAGCTGCTGATCGTGGGCCAGGGGCGCGGTAACGTCGGTTTCCTCAAGCAGCTCAAGGGCGGCCCGTCGGAGCTGTTCGATTCCACGGCGGGCTTCGATGATGCCCAGGTCAGCTTCGACGGTGTCAACGTGCTGGACGATGCCCATATCGCCGCGCGCTTCCACTTCCCGCGGCACTATCGTGATGACGCGCCGGGTTTGCAGAAACTTGGCATCACCTGGGCGCAGCTGCAGATCGATGCGCGCAGCCAGGGCCTGCGCATCGATACCGGCGGCCCACATGTCAAGGTGGGTAGTGCGGTCTCCAATGCACGCCTCACCGCGGACGTAACGCTGGAAGAGGGCGCCCTGCGACCGGGCAGCCGGCTGGTCTGGCGGCTTCCCCTGCACGCGGGCGTGAACGCCGATGACCGCGGCCTGCTGTCCCTGCAATTGGATGTGGCGCAGGACATGCGTGTCCAGGCCCGGCTCCCGCGTGACCCGGAAACGGGTAGCGAACTCAATGCCGATCTGCGCGTGACCGGCCGGAAGATTCCGTTCCAGGCGCCGGCCGAGCTGCTTCCGCGGCTGTCTGGCAAGGTGCAGGGCGCCTGGCAGTTCCAGTCGCTCAACTGGATCAGCGATCTGTTCGTGAAGAAACCCTGGTTCCACCTCGACGGCGGTGGGCTGCTCAAGGCAGACGTCATCATCGCCGACGGTCAACTGGCACCGGGCAGTACGGTGGATATCCCGCAGGTGGCCGCCGTAGCCGAGGTTGCAGGGGTCCGGATGCGCGGCGACGCCCACGCACAGGGTCGGATCGTGGAGGGCGAACCACCGCAGGCCGAGCTGAAGGTACAGATCCCGCGCTTCCAGGCTGCGCCAACCAACGCGCCGAAGGCGGTGTTGTTCGATGGCCGCCAACTGGCGCTGACCCTGCGCGGGGATGCGCGGTTGAAGCAGTTGAGCGACGGCATGCGCGCCCAGCTGCGCTTCACCGATGCGCGGGTGCCCGACCTCACCGCCTACAACCGTTATCTGGGCAACGACAACGTGCGCCTGCTCGGCGGTACCGGTCTGCTCAGCGGTGATGTGTCGCTGGATGCCTCCGGTCGGGTAGGCAAGGGCAGTGCCGATCTTCGTGGCACCGGCGCCCGGCTCAGTGTGGCCGGCATCGCGATGCGCGGCGATGCGCAGCTGCAGGCGCGTCTGCAGCGTGCGGATTTCGACAGCCGCCAGTTTGATCTCGGTGGCACCACGGTGGACCTGCGCAACATCCACGTAGGTGATGAAAAGAGTGACGGGCGTTGGTGGGGCAAGGTGGCGATCCGCAGTGGCCACATCGATGCGGCCGCGCCGTTCCAGGTGGATGGCCTGGCCGACCTGCGCCTGCGCGATGCCGGGCCGTTGCTCGGCGTGTTCGCCCAGCGCAGCGAATACCCGCGCTGGGTGCTCGGGATGCTGGATTCCGGAGAGGTGCAGGCCAGTGGGCAGCTGCGCTGGCGAAGTGGCGAGCTGATCGTGGAGGATCTGCAGGCCGAGAACGAGCGACTGTCCCTGCAGGCGCGGCTGGATCTGAGTCATGGCAAGCGCCGTGGCGATCTCTACCTGCGCTGGGGCGTGCTGGGGGCCGGCATCGAGCTGCAGGGCGAGCAGCGCAAGTGGCACCTTGCCGGGGCCCGCGACTGGTATGCGGAGCAGCCGCGGCTGCTGCCGGCCAAGCCCGCCGCAACGAAGCCGGGTGACGGCACGCGCTGACCGGACGCATCTGTTCCCCCCTGGCCGGGCGTGGCTTGGTATCCTCGCCGCGCCCACTGTCTGGTGACAGCGTGCCTTTTCGCCGTCATCGACCCGTCATCCCATGAGCAACAGCACCCACCGCGTCCAAGGCCTCAACAACGATGAGGTGGCCGCCGACTGGCCCGCCATCACCGACCGCGAGATCACCTGGCTCAGTGAGCGCTTCGCGCCGCTGGCGGGCGCGTGCCGGCTGCTGTGGCACAGCCCGCGACCGATGTCCGCCGCGGCCATTGTCGAGAGCGACACGGGCCGGGTGTTCGTCAAGCGCCACCATGGCAGCGTCCGCACCGCGGCTGGCCTGGGCGAAGAGCATCGTTTCATCCGGCACCTGGCCGATCACGGCGTGCCCGTCGTCGAGGTACTGCGTGACCGCGATGGCGCCACTGCGGTGGAGCACGAAGGGTGGACCTACGAACTGCATGGCGTGGGCCATGGCCAGGATCTGTATCGCGATGCGCCCTCCTGGACGCTGTTGACCGATACCGCGCAGGCGCACGAAGCGGGGCGGATGCTGGCCAGACTGCATCTGGCATCGGCCAGCTACCACGCGCCCCAGCGCAGCACTCATCTGCTGGTTGCCCGCGATGACCTGATCCGTGCCGCTGATCCCATCGCCGCCCTGCAGGCCGGGCTGGACGATCGCCCCGGGTTGGCGGCCTATCTTGCGCGGCAGGACTGGCAGGCCGATCTGCAGCGGGCGGTGCTGCCATGGCATGACGGCCTGGCCGAGCGGCTGCAGGCCGAACCGCGCCTGTGGGCGCACAACGACTGGCACGTGTCCAATCTGCTATGGCGGCTGGACGGCAGGTCCACCGTGGTCGATACCGTGCTCGATCTTGGGTTGGCCTCACCGACCAGTGCCTTGTTCGATCTGGCCACCGCCATCGAACGCAACGCGATTGCCTGGCTGGCGCTGGAAAGCGGCGAGGCGGCTGTGCGCGTGGATATCGCGCTGGCGCTGCTGGCCGGCTACCGCGCGATCGTGCCGCTGTCTGCCGAGCGCGTCCACCTGCTGGCCGATCTGCTGCCGATCGTGCAGCTGGATTTCGCACTCTCTGAAGTCGAGTACTTCGAGGCCGTGACCCACTCGCCGGCCAATGCCGACGTGGCGTACCACACCTTCCTGCTGGGGCATGCTGACTGGTTCAGCAGCCCGGCAGGGCAGGGCCTGCTGAAGGCAATGCACGCCGCCGCCTGAGCGCAGGCTCGCAAATCCGTACGGTTTGTAGTGAAATAGTCACAGAAGCGGGGGTGCCTGGCGAAACCAGGCTGAGAGAGTCCCTTGGAACCTGATCCGGTTTGCACCGGCGTAGGGAGCTTTGAGCAGCAGGCATACCGCCGTGATGGGTCGGTGCGCGTGCTCGCCTTCGCTTCGTCTCCCCCAGCTGATGACGAATCGAATGAACCGTTGCTTCCGCCCCACGCTGTTGTCCGCCGCCCTCTGCGCCGCGCTGCCTCTTCATGCCAACGATCTCGCGGACGCGCCCGAGCGTTCGCCGACCGAGCTCGCCGCCGTGCGCGTGCAGGCGCACCAGCCGGCGTCCACCGCCACGCAGACCAGCAGTTTCGGCGCGGGTGACTGGAAGAGCACGCCGGCATCGGTGAACGTGCTGGATCGTGACCTGCTGGACAGCCGCCAGGTGCGCACGCTGTCCGAGCTGGCCAGCAACGATGCCTCGCTGGGCGACAGCTATGCACCGGTCGGTTACTACCAGAACATCGCGATCCGCGGTTTCCCGCTGGATACCGGGACCGGGTATCGCTTCAATGGCTTGGCCATCACCGGCGAGCAACGCCTGGCGCTGGAGAACATCCAGTCGGTGGAGATCCTCAAGGGCGAAGCCGGCCTCGCCGCGGGCGTCATGGCGCCGGGTGGGATCATCAATTACCTGGGCAAGCGCCCGGCCGAGGTCCGCAACGTCACCCTCGGCACCGATTCGGAAGGCTCGCGCTATACCGCGGTGGATCTCGGCCATTGGCTGTCGCCGCGCTTCGGCGTGCGCTTCAATGCTGCCTGGGAAGACAGCGATTCCTATATCGACCATGCCGACGGCCGCCGCAACTTCTACTCACTGGCCACCGACTGGCTGATCGGCGAACGCGGCAAGCTGGAAGTGGATGCCAACTACCAGACCAGCGCGCAGCGCTCGGCCTCGGGCTATCAGCTGCTGGGCGCCACCGGGCTGCCGCGCGGCGTGGACCGCAAGCACCTGCTGGGGTACCAGACCTGGCAGCGGCCGGTCGGCATCGACAGCACCAACCTGACCGCGCTGCATACCTACGATTTCAGCCCGAGCTGGCAGTCGCGGGTGTCGGCCAGCTACAGCCGCTCGGTGATCGACGACAACGTCGCCTTCGCCTACGGCTGCTACTACGCCGCCGGATGCGCCGATGGCAGCGTGCCGGGCAACTACTTCGCGCCCAACGGCGATTACGACATCTACGATTACCGCAGCCCGGACGATACCCGCCGCAACCTGGAATTCCGTGGCGAGCTGCGCGGCAGTTTCGCCACCGGCGATATCCGGCACGAGTTGAGCGTGGGTGCGGACCGTTTCGAGCGCACCGTGGACAAGCGCCGCAACGTCAACGAATACGTGGGCACTGCCAACATCCACGATGCACAGGTGCCGCAGTTCGACCCGTCGCCGCTGATGCCGGGCCCGTCCGCGCGGCGTCTGGACAGCGCGCAGACGGCGGTCTTCGCACTGGACCGGATGAGCTTCGGCGATTGGCAGTGGCTGGCCGGTGGGCGTTTCGTGCGCCTGGACGAGCGTGCCTACGACAAGCGTGGCAACCCGGAGCGGCACAGCCGCCTGTCGCGCTTCCTGCCGCAGACCGCGCTGGTCTGGAAGGCGACCGACGAGGTCAACGCCTATGTCAGCTACGTGCGGGGCATTTCGCTCGGCCAGGAAGCGCCGTTCTGGACCTCCAACGAAGGCACGTTCCTGCCTGCGGTGCTGTCGCGCCAGACCGAAGTGGGCGTCAAGTATGTGACCAGCGATGCGCTGACGTTGGGTGCCGCTCTGTTCCGCACTTCGCAGCCGTTCCAGTACGCCAAGCCGGACGGCAGCGATGCCGGCTACACCTTCGTCGAGGAAGGGCAGCAGACCCATACCGGGCTGGAGCTCACCGCACAGGGCCAGCTCACCGAGCGCCTGTCGCTGACCGCCAGTGCGAGCGTCCTGCGTGCCCGTGCACGCGATGCCGGCACGCCGGATTACGAAGGCCACCAGCTGATCAACGTGCCCAAGACGCGCGCGACCGTGCATGCGGAATACCAGCTGCCGTTCGTGACCGGCCTGGGGCTGACCGGTGGTTGGCGTTACGCGGCCTCCAACGTGGCCACTGCCGATGGTCGCGTGAGCGCACCGGCCTACAGCGTGTTCGACGCGGGCCTGCGCTTCAAACATCAGCTGGGCGAGCATCCGGTGACCTGGAACCTCTCGGTGGACAACCTGTTCAACCGCTTCTACTGGCGCGATACCGGCAGCAGCTCGGGTGACTACTACCTGTTCCCGGGCGCGCCGCGTCAGGCCCGTTTGTCGGTGACGTTCGCGCTATGAACCCGGCGATCGTGGAATGGTCGGCGGCCGGCGTCAGCATGCTCGGCGTGTGGCTGATGACGCGCCGGGTGCCCCTTGCCTGGCCGGTCGGTCTGATCTCGGTGGCCCTGTACGCGCTGGTGTTCGCCGAGGCCCGGCTCTACTCGGACACGCTGCTGCAGATCGTGTTCGGCGGCTTCCTGGTCTACGGCTGGGTGCGCTGGCGTGGCCAGGTCGAGGACGATGGGCGGGTCGCAATCGTGCCGCTGGCGCGGGTGGCCATGTGGCGTGACCTCGGCATCGGCGTCGCCTTCGGGATTGCGCTCGGCGCGGCGATGCACTTCCTCACCAATGCAGCGTTGCCGTGGCTGGATGCAATGCTGGCTGCGCTGAGTCTGGTCGCCCAGTGGTGGCAGGCGCGACGTCACACGGCCGCATGGTGGCTGTGGATCCTGGTCGACGTGGTCTACGTCGGCATGTACATGGTCAAGTCACTGCACGTGACCGCGGTGCTGTATCTGGTGTTCGTCGGCCTGGCCGTGATGGGGTTGCGGGCATGGACGGTGGCGCGCAACGACGCGCTGCTTCACAACGTAGAAGGGCGGCGCGGTTAAGTCCGCGCCGCCCGTCGTTACGTCAGGTCTGCACTCGACCCGGCGCGGTCAGAACCGCGCCGTGGCACCCACGAAGAAGGTGCGTGCACCGCCGTCGTAGTTGTTGCCTTCCTCGATGGTGGAGACATCGCCGAGGTTGAGCACGCCCGCGCGCACCGTCAGGTGCTCGTTGACGTCGTAGCCGGTGACCAGGTCCCAGGTGGTATACGCCTTGGCGAACGTGGCGCTGGTGGAGGACACCAGCTGTTCGCCGATGTGCTGCGCGCTCAGGTTGAGCGACCATTCATCGGTGACCTGCCAGTCCAGCGAGGTATTGGCGGTCAGCTTGGGCACCACCAGCAGGCTGGCGCCGGTGGTGCGGTTCTTCGATTCCAGCATGCGCGTGGCGTTGGTGATCCAGTTCAGTCGCTCATGCAGGGGCACGGTGACGCTGGCTTCGACGCCGCGGGTGCGGGCCTTCTGGATGTTCTGCGCGACCGTCCACCAGAAACCGTTGACGAAGCTGGTCGTCTGGCCGGGGATGTCACGCAGCGGGACCTGCTGGATCTTGTCATCGAAGTCGGTCAGGAAGTAGGTGGCCGAGGCCGACCAGCCGTTCTTGTCGTAGCCGACGCCCAGCTCGTAGTTGGTGCTGGTTTCCGGCTCCAGGTTCGGATTGCCGGCCATGTAGCAGCCGGTGGTCCCGTCGGCGCTGATCGAGCGGTTGGTCCAGCCTTCCACGGTCAACGCGGTGCAGCCGTTGCCACCGGACTGGGTCGCCGCGCCGGCGGTGCCCTGCTTCAGGGTGGGCGCGCGGAAGCCCTGCGAGACACCGCCGCGCACAGTCCAGTCATCGGACGGGTGCCAGACGCCGTAGACGCGCGGGCTCAGGTTGTCGTCGTAATTGTCGGTGTTGTCCCAGCGCAGGCCGACAGTGAGGATGAACCGCTCGTGCAGGGTGATGTGGTCTTCAGCGAACAGCGCCCAGGAATCGGCTTCGCTGGTCGGGGTGATCCGGCCGGTGCCGGTCCAGGTCACCGGCACGGTGCCGATGGTGTCGCCGTTTTTCAGCTCTTCGCGCTTCCACTGGCCACCCACATTCAAGCTCTGCTCGACGCCCCAATGGAAGCTGCGGGTGAACGCGGTATCGAACACCGTCTCCTTGGAATGGTTGCCGACGGCGCTGCCCTTGTCTTCGTAATCGTTCTGTACCAGCGTCGTCTTGGACGTGGCGGCGTCGCCGTAGCGACCATCGTGCATGACCACGTAGCCGGTCTGCACCAGCTTGGACAGACCCCACGCACCGACGGCGCCCGCACCGCTGTTGCGCTGCTCGCCACGCGAGGCTTCAACGCCCACGGTGTGGTCATCGTTGACGCGCCAGTTGAGCAGGGCGTTGGCGTTCTCGGCCTTGTTGCCGGGCGTCTCCCGGCGGCCGGTATCCGATTCGCGGTTGGTGACATTGGCACCGACGCGCAGGCCCAGGTTCTCGGTCAGCGGACCACTGAACAGCGCGCCCATCTGGGTGGTATCGCCGCGGGTCGGGGAATCGGGCTTGCTGTAGTTGAACGTGACCGAGCCGCCCCATTCGCTGGCGATCTTGCGGGTGATGATGTTGATCACCCCGCCCATCGCATCCGAGCCGTACAACGAGGACATCGGCCCGCGGACCACCTCGATGCGCTCGATCATGTCCGGCGAGAGCCAGTTCAGGTCCTGCGGACCCAGGTCATCGCGGTAGTTCACGCCGGAGGAATTGCCCTGGCGGCGGCCGTCGATGAGGATCAGGGTGTACTGCTCGGGCAGGCCGCGCAGGCGGATCTTGGACTGCGCACCCGACAGTGCATACCCGCCGGTCACGCCGGGCACGGTGCTCAGCAGCTGGCCGATGCTGCTGACCGGCTTGCGTTCGATCTCCTCGCGGGTGATCACGCTGATGCTGGCCGGGGCGTCCTTGATCCACTGCTGGGCGCCGGTGGCGGTGACCACCACGGTATCCATCTGGCGGGGTGAGGCGGCGGCATCCGCAGCGGCGTCGGCATGCGCCTGGGCGGTCAGTACCAGACCAATGGCGACGGCGAGGGTGGCGCCGGAACGACGGGAAGAAGGGGAGGGGTGCGACATCGCGAAAGTACTCCGTGGCTATGGGAGCCCGCTGGCGATGGCTGGGGACGTCCGTGTGGGGGTTTCAAGTAATCTTAACAATCGTATCACGAACCATTCGCATTTGAAATGTAGCGATACACAGCGATATCGACGGCTGCCGTTATCGCTGTGCGGGGTCGATCACGAGAAACCCTTCACAGCCGCGCGGCTCACTCCACAACACTCAACTGCCGGGTAAGGCTGGGCCGCAATGCCAGCTTGTGGGTGATGCTGGTGATGGTCCGGCGCGGGTCGGTCGGGTGCGGCCGGGAGGTGGTGCTGCTTCTTCCCTGGCGCCACAGCCCGAACATCACGATCTCCGCGCCCACCGGGTAGGCCTTCAGCCACGCCGCATCGGTGTGCCCGACGCTGACTTCGTAGAAATCCCGGCGGTCGGTCACGCCGGTCTGCTGATACTTCGGGGCACAGTTGAGGAAGGTAACGCCATGGGGGTCACCGGGCTGAGGCATGCGATGTGAGCGCACCGTCCCGAGCAGGGCCAGCGGCAGCTCGCTGGATGCCGAGCCAAGCCGTTCCCATGCTTCGTCATAGCGGTCCTGGCCGTAAAGGAAATTCGCCCAGTCGACCCGCTTCTTGCCCAGGCGCAGGGTCAGGTGCGCGGTCAGCAGCGTGTCGTCCTCGCACATCGCCTGCAGGATCAGCAGGTCGGTGAGGGTGCGCAGGTAACCGTCGAGTGGCGCGTCTGCCGGGAGAAGGGTCGGCCCGGCGCTGCCCCGCTTCAGGGCCTGCTGGAGGACCAACAAACGCAGCTCATGCCGGCCATCGCCCAGCGCAGGCAGGAACTCGGGATTGGTTCCGCTGGCGAGCAGGGTCTGCAGATGTGAGGGAGCGTTGTAACGGCACCCTGGCAGATGCTCAGCGCCCTTGTTCAACGCGATGTACGCAGGAACCGCGGCGGGAAGAGCACCGTCGGCACCGCTTCTGTCGTGCGCCGGGACGAATCGGACCGGCACGCTGCAGCCATCGCAGAGCAACGTGGGCAGGGTCTGCTGCGCGTCATGACGTTTCTGCAGGTCGGCCAACCGGTGCAGGGTGCCGTGCGTTCCCACGGCCTTGCGCATCTTGATTCCGCGACTCATCTGCAACCACTGCTTCGTTCAATGGCGACCATGATAGTCGTTTCGATCCATCGCCCTGCGTCGCGAACCGCAGCGCCTGCTCAGCCCGGGTAGGACGGGAAGCGCTGATCCGGGTGCGTCTTCTTCCATTCGGTGTGGGCCACGGTGCCCTCCCACGCAAGGAACGCAGCGGGGATGCGCCCGCGACCGGACCAGGTGGCACCGCTGTGCGGCAGCCAGAAGCGCGGCGGCAGTGCTTCGCGGGGAATCTTGGCCGGCTTGGCGCGCGGGGCGGGGCTGGCCGACCCCGCGCTGTCCACGACTGCCCGGATCCTGCGCTGCTGTTCCGGGCTGAAATCGGCATAGGAGGTCGTGAGCAGCACGAGTGCGCGCTCGAACGCCTCCTTCGTGGCGGCCCGCAGCAGCGCGCTTTCATCCATTCCCGATCGCGCGACCGCAGCTGCCAGGCTGGCCTTCATCGATGATGCGGAGGGGGCGGCGGAGGGCTTACGGGGCATGGGATTCCTGAGAAGGAGGGACGGACGGAGGGCACGATAGCAAATGCCAGCGTGAAGCCATCGGTTTGCGCAGGCCTACTCGTCGATCGTGTTGCCGGTCAGCAGCAGGCGGGCCTGCGACTGCCACCCGCCAATGAACAGATCGGGCTTGCCATCCCCATCCAGATCACCGCGCGCCATGCTCCAGCTGCGTCCGACCGCGGTGCCGGGAATCACCGAGGCAGTGACGTCGGTGAAGTTGCCCTTGCCATCGTTCTGCCAGGCGCGAACCTGCAGCGGCACGAAGCCGGGCACGTCGATGGCGCTGACCACCAGGTCCGGATGGCCATCCTCGTTGACATCCACCACCGTCCCGCCCCAGCTGGAGAAACGATGCGCGGGCAGACGTGCGGCGGTGTCATCCTTGAAACGGGCCTCGCCTTGATTGATCAGCAGGCGCGTCTGCGGATTCTTGTCCCAGGCCTGGTTGTTGCTGGTGAGGTTGAAGAAGACCAGGTCCAGACGCCCATCACCGTTCGCATCGAACGCATGGACTTCCCGCGTCTCGGTGGGAATCTGCGCTCCCAGGCGGTCGGTGGCATCGGTGAAGCGGCCGCGGCCATCGTTGATCAGCAGGCGGTTGATGGGATCCTGGCTGGCGATGGCCATATCCAGATCGCCATCGCCATCCAGATCGGCCAGGGTAATGCCCTGTGCCTGCACGTTGATCGATGGCAGGTGGGTGGAGGTGGCATCGACGAAGTAGCCCGGGCGTGCGCGGTCATTGAGCCAGAGGAACGGTTGCGCCACACCGGCTTTGCCCTCCGTCGTGTTGCCCACCACGATGTCGGGCAGGCCATCGCCGTTGACATCACCGATGGCGACGCCGTTGGCCTGGCTCATCGCAGGAAGGCGCTCGCTGACCCGTACGAATCCACCCTGGCCGTCACCCAGGAACAGGTTGTGCTGCTCGGTGTCTTCAGCGATGAACAGCGCATCGATATGGCCGTCACCATCAACATCGGCCACGCGTACATGCTCGTTGTCGCCGGTGATCGTGCCGAACGCATCGGGCGCCTGTGTGAGCTTGCCGGTGCCATCGTTGAGGTAGAGCCGGTTGGCACCATTCTCCACCGCCACCGCCACCGCGACATCCAGATCGCCATCGCCATCGGCATCCAGCAACGCCGCATCCAGTGCATGGAGCTCCGCGTCGGTGGGAACGTGAGTGGCGGTGACGTCGGTAAAAATGGTGCGCGACGGTTGCGACGGGGCAGCGCACGCCGTGACGGAGACGCCGAACAGGGAAGCGGCGAGGGCGAGGGAGGGGATCGTTGAGTGCATGCGGCTCGGGCTCCGAAGCGGTCGTTGAGTGCGTCCGTTGCGAGGGACACGCGTGCCACTGTAGGGGCGCTGGCGTCGGCTGGGTGCGAGGGCATGGCCCCACCAAGCTGTACTTTCGCCAAACTGAACAGGGGTCGGTTCATCCGCGGGTGCGCAATGTTCCGGCAATCTTCGGCCACCAGATTCGATTCCACACCGATACGTTTGGAGGATCCAACGATGCTCACCTCAACCGCTTTCAGCTTCCGTGGCCTGGCCATGGCATTGGCTCTGACCGCTGGCGTCATCGCCGCAGGCGATGCCTCCGCGCTGTCGCGCAAGGACAAGAACACACTGGTGGGTGCCGTGGTGGGTGGCGTCGCTGGGCACGTGCTGTCCAACGGCGACCCGATGATGACCGCAGGCGGTGCAGTGGCCGGCGGTGCGATCGGCAATGTGACCACCAAGGATCGCCGGGACCACCGCGACTATCGCCACGATCGCGATCGCCGCTATGACCGCGACCATCGTTACGAGCGCACCAGCCGCCACGACCGCCGTCACGACCAGCGTCGCTGGGACCATGACCGCCGTAACCACAACCGCGGCTGGCGCTGATCGGAGCAGAGCGGAACCCTGCCGCGGCCACCGATTCGGGTGCATGCCCCCCGTTCCGTTTAAAAGCGCGCGCTGATGCCACCGCAGTGATGCGGTGAGTGGCATGACGGTCATTCGCCGCGCGTTGCCTCAAAGCGGTAGGGATTGCCCTGATCGGCAAAGTGCAACACATAGCGCGCAATGCGTGTCTTGCCATCGGACAACACATAGTCCACCTGCAGGCCGGGTCGAGGGTGTTCCTGCTCAGCACCGAGGTAGGTGTTGCTCGGATAGCTGAAGCCGTCATGGGGCGCTTCCCGTATGGCTGCACAGGTGGCAAACAGCGGCGGCAGGGTGTACAGGCGCTCACCATGCAACAACAGCACCGCTGTGTAGCGGACGGCTGTGCCACTGCTTGAGTAGCGCATATCCAGGCAAACCGACGTGCCGCGCTGCCAGGCCGTTACGGCGGTCAGGTTCTCCGGGTCGATCGGCGTCTCGCTGCGCCACTGTGGTGACGTCAGGTTCACGGCGCGGCTCAGGGGCCAGCGCCGCGTCCCCACCATCAACGTTTGGCCATCAAAGGCAACATCGAGGACGCCCTTGGGCGGCGTCATGGGGAGGTCGCCGGGCGTGGTCCACAACGGTGGGTCGTACCGGCGCAGCGCCTGGTGCATGGAGGTCACCCAGATGCAGTGCCGGGGTGATTCCGTGCAAGGCATGGCCAGCGACGTTCCCGATTCCGGAAACAAGGCACCGCCGAGCGACCGGTAGAAATCGCCAACGTTGGTAAAGGAAACAGGTTCGGCCTGGGCCGCCGCCGGCAGGCACACGCTGAGCAGGACAGCCAACGCACGGGGGAGGGGGGACATTGTGCATTCCATGCGGGTAGTGGCATCCAGGATCTTGCGCAGTGCAGGCGAACCCGCGGAAGTGAGCGGGCACAGGATGATCAACGAGGCATCGACGATCCGCAAGGCTGGGTGCCGGGGGAGCTTGCGATCGCGGGGACCTGCTGGACGCTGGCTTGTTAGCTGCACCCAGCCGCCCTAAGATCCAGCTTCCGTGCCCAAGGACTTCACTCGCTACGCGAGTCGGCTTGATTCCGGAGTTGAATGCGCTTGGAGCAAAAATGCATCGAAAATGTGCAGTTGCCATTCTTCTCGTCGCTGCCGGCTCTGCAGCGGCGACGACGTCGCCCCTTAGTCCGTCAGATTTCTTTGGCACTTGGCGGTGCGGCCCAACTGTCATGCAGGGACCAGGTTTCACTGTCACGTTAACTGATGAAACCACCAAGCTTCCGGACGGCACCTTCACTGCTCACTCCCGTAGCGTGATCTCCGCTCCAGGTAAGGCTCCTCTTACACTCCAAGATCGCAGTAGCGGCACGTGGGAGCTTGTGGGTGACGTCGTGAGGTCTCGGATCAACCGTATCGAGTTTCTCTCGGCATCAGATCCATCGATCACAAAGGATGCCGGGCAGAGGGCGCAAGACGAGCAGCTAGCCAAGAAGTCCGTCTATGAATCTCGCATTCTTGAGTTCAATGGCACGCACTCGCGCTCCATTCCAGTCAACGCCATGTACAAAGATGCGGCTGTCGAGTCCACCTGTGAGCGGATCTAAGAATTCATTCAAGCCGACGCCCCTTTGCGGCTCGGCCTGACTGTCTGCTGGGAACGACTGCTTCTGGCCGAAAGCGGACGAAGGTCGAGACTCGAGTTGAACTGACGATCTGCCTGTCGCTGGCGCAGTGCGCGCGGCGAGCAATCCACAGCCTGTCCGCGACCAAGCATCGCGACATCTGCCGTCTGAACACTATCTCCGCAACGGGCAGTAGGTAGTTGACCCTGCCGACGTGATCCTTAAAATTGACTTACGGCGTGTGCTGCGTGCGCCCGGGGGTAGGTCCCGATTACGGAGAACGACCTGTCGTTTTCCGAGTCTACGCATGCTGATACTCCAAAGTTCCGACCATCTCGATGTCTCACAGCTCTCACAGCTCTCACAGCTCTCACAGGCTTGGGCTGGATGGCATCTTCCACACCTCGATCAACCATGAGCTGACGAACCCTTCAGGTGCGTCGAGTCTGGTCGTGCCTATCCGGTTTGTTCGCTCCTTGCTTTAAGGGAGCACGATGACAACCATAGACCGACCGCGCAGCATCTTTGCGCGCATGCTCGCCAACGAGGCATCTGCGGGTGTCGCACTAATGATGGCGTCGATGGTCGCCATCTTGCTGGCCAACAGTCCAGCTGCGGGCAGCTATTTCGCATTTCTGCATGCTCATGCCGGCCCGGTTCTCAGTGAGAAACTCGGGCCAATGACGCCGCATCTTTGGATCAACGACGGGTTGATGGCGATCTTCTTTCTCCTTGTCGGCTTGGAGATCAAGCGCGAGCTTATCAGTGGGCGGTTGTCCTCCTGGCAGCAGCGCAGACTACCAGCTGTGCCTGCGCTGCTCGGCATGGCACTTCCTGCTCTGATCTTTCTGATCGCATCTCGGCACGAGCCCTCCCTGTCCAACGGCTGGGCCATTCCTGCGGCCACAGACATTGCCTTTGCGGTGGGGGTGCTGGCGCTTTTGGGCCGGCACGCGCCTCCCAGCTTGAAGCTCTTGCTGCTGTCGGTGGCCATCATCGACGACATGGGTGCAGTGGCAATCATTGCCCTGTTTTACACCTCGTCCCTCGACATCGGA
>NZ_JBDJLE010000007.1:0-188130 GCF_039673205.1 Stenotrophomonas sp. TWI809
CTCCTCCACATGCCGATCGACACTGTGCAGAGCCGGCCAGCGGCCGGCACTACCGACACGTGTCGATCGAGATGGTGCAGAGCCGGCCAGCGGCCGGCACTACCGATGCGGGCGGGGGTAGCCGGGCAGATCCGGCTTTACTTCAACCGGTTCAACACCTCGACCAGCTCCTCGGCCAGCGGTGCATTGATCAGATACGGCGTCTTGCCTGCATCCAGCGCGAACTCCAGCGAGGCGGCGTGCAGGAACAGTCGTTTCAGGCCGATCTGCTCACGAAGCCGCTTGTTGACGTCCGGATCGCCGTACTTGTCGTCACCGGCCACCGGGTGACCCAGATGCTGGGCATGCACGCGGATCTGGTGGGTACGGCCGGTTTCGATGCGGACCTCGCAGTACGAATGCCCACCCTTGCGCTCCAGCACCTTGAAGTGGCTGATCGATTCCTTGCCGATCGGATTGACCTGCACGTGGCGCTCGCCGCCCTGGCGCAGACCCACGTGCAGCGGGGCATCCACGGTCATCGTGCCATCGGGCATGCGGCCGGCCAGCAGGGTCAGGTAGCGCTTGCGGATGCCGGCGCCGTGGTCTTCGCGCAGCAGTGCCTGCAGCTCGCTCAGCGCCGAGCGCTTCTTGGCCACGATCAGCAGGCCCGAGGTATCCCGGTCCAGCCGATGCACCAGCTCCAGGGTCTTGCCCGGGCGCAGGGCACGCAGCGTTTCGATGGCGCCGAAGCTGATGCCGCTGCCGCCGTGGCTGGCCACGCCCGACGGTTTGTTCAGGGCCAGCAGCCGATCGTCTTCGAACACGATGGCATCTTCCAGCCTTTTCATGAACGCCGCGGGCGGACCGGCCTTGTCGCCTTCCTCGTTGAGACGGACCGGCGGGACCCGGACTTCGTCGCCGCCCTCGAGCTTGCGCTCGGCCTTGGCGCGGCCGCCATTGACGCGGACCTGGCCACTGCGGACAAGCTTGTAGATCAGGCTGCGCGGTGCACCCTTGAGCTGGCCGAGCAGGAAGTTGTCCAGGCGTTGCCCGGCGCGGTCGGCCGGGACAGTGATGATACGTACGCTGGTCATGGCTTCAGCGGCTTTGGGGGTGGGCTCGGTAACGGTCATTGGCCTTTTATTCTGTTACACTCGGCGGGCGAGATAAGGGATTGATTTCGTTGGAAGTTGTTCTGGGCCAGAAGCCCGACTTCCCGCGATTCCGGCACAGTGCGCAGCCACCGCCCCCGGGGCGGCCATGTTAGCGGCTCACCGGCGGTCCCGGCCATCGCCGGATGTCTGACACGCATTCGCGCTGAACATGTCCCTGTGGCGCTCCAGCCTGGCTGAAAGCTGCCTCCGGCCCCGTTACACCCAAACCAAAACAAATGAAGCGCTCCCGCGGCCTGCCGTGGTGTTGTAGCGCTGGAAACCCAAACCGCCCTCCCCGCGCATGCGCGATGGGCGGTGAAGCGTGACCAGAAGCGAAACCCCATGGCGTTCCGCGCGGTAGCAGCGCGCGAGGAACGCAAGAATGAAGCGAATGCTGATCAATGCCACGCAGGCTGAAGAGCTGCGGGTAGCCATCGTGGATGGCCAGACGCTGTACGACATCGACATCGAACAGCCGTCCAAGGAACAGAAGAAGTCGAACATCTACAAGGGCCGCATCACGCGCCTTGAGCCTTCGCTGGAGGCCGCTTTCGTCGAATACGGCGGCGAGCGCCATGGCTTCCTGCCGCTGAAGGAAATCTCCCGCGATTACTTCCAGGCCGGCGTCGACCACAACAAGGCCGGCATCCGCGAGCTGCTGCGTGAGGGCCAGGAAGTCGTGGTCCAGGTGGACAAGGAAGAGCGCGGCAACAAGGGCGCTGCCCTGACCACGTTCATCTCGCTGGCCGGCCGTTACATGGTCCTGATGCCGAACTCGCCGAGCGCCGGTGGCGTCTCGCGTCGCATCGAGGGCGAAGACCGCGCCGCGCTGAAGGAAGCGCTGGACAAGCTGAACATCCCCGACGACATGGGCGTGATCATCCGCACCGCCGGCGTCGGCCGCGATGCCGAAGAGCTGCAGTGGGATCTGGATTACCTGCTGCAGGTCTGGAAGTCGATCGCCGAAGCGGCGCTGACCAAGCCGGCCTCGTTCCTGATCTACCAGGAATCGCGCCTGATCGTGCGCGCCCTGCGTGACTACCTGCGCGCCGATGTCGGCGAGATCCTGGTGGACACCGAAGAGCTGTACGAGACCGCCCAGGAGTTCATGCAGCAGGTGATGCCGCAGACCCTGCGCAAGCTCAAGCATTACAAGGACGACATCCCGCTGTTCAACCGCTTCCAGATCGAATCGCAGATCGAAGGCGCGTATGAACGTAACGTCCGCCTGCCGTCGGGCGGCTCGATCGTGGTCGACCAGACCGAAGCGCTGACCGCCATCGACGTCAACTCCTCGCGCGCCACCAAGGGCAGCGACATCGAGGACACCGCCTTCCAGACCAACCTGGAAGCGGCCGAAGAAGTGGCCCGCCAGCTGCGCCTGCGCGATCTGGGTGGCCTGGTGGTCATCGATTTCATCGACATGGCCTCCAACAAGCACCAGCGCGAAGTCGAGAACCGCCTGCAGAACGCGCTCAAGTACGACCGTGCGCGCGTGCAGCTGGGCCGCATCTCGCGCTTCGGCCTGATGGAAATGAGCCGCCAGCGCCTGCGTCCGAGCCTGGGCGAATCCAGCCAGATCGTCTGCCCGCGTTGCGACGGCCATGGCCGCATGCGCAGCGTCGAGTCGCTGTCGCTGTCGATCATCCGCGTGGCTGAAGAGCATGCGATGAAGGAGAACACCGGGCAGGTGCTGGTCCAGGCCCCGGTCGAGATCGCCAACTACCTGCTCAACGAAAAGCGCAGCGCGCTGCGCGAGATCGAACAGCGCCATGACGCGCCGATCGTGATCGTCGCCGACGAGCAGCTGCACACCCCGCATTACGAAGTGACCCGCCTGCGTGAGAACGAGCTGGGCGAAGAAAGCGGCAAGCCGAGCTACCAGCGCGGCACCCCGCGCAAGCTGCCGGTGCACGCGCTGACCAAGGCCCAGCTGAACATCCCGGTCGCCCCGGTGGTGACCCAGGTCAAGCACAGCCAGCCAGCCCCGGTGCGTGAAGCGCCGGAACCGGAAGCCGCACCGGCCCCGGTCGCCACCCCCGTGGCCGCCCCGGCGGCAACCGGCGTGGTGGGTTGGCTCAAGCGCATCTTCGGTGGCGAACCGGCCCCGGCCGCCGCACCGCAGCCGGGCAACCGCCCGGGCCAGGACGGCAACCGCAACGGTCGCAACAAGGACCGCAACGGCAAGGACCGCAACGGTCGCCGCGATGAGCGTGGCGAGCGTGGTGGCAACGGCAATGCGCAGGCTCAGGGCCGTGGCAAGGACCGTGGTGAGCGCGGCGAACGCGGCCCGAAGGGCGAGCGTCGCGACGAGCGCCGCCAGGACACCGCCGCACCGGCCAACGGCAATGCGGCACAGGTGCAGGCACCCGCCCAGGGCAAGCCGCGCAACGAGCAGCAGCCGGCCAAGCCGCGCAATGAAGCGCGCAATGACCAGCAGCAGCCGAAGCTGAAGCAGAAGCAGGGCCAGAACGGCCAGGCCAAGCCGCAGCAGAACGACGGCGACAAGCCGGCCGTGAGCGAGAAGCCCGCGCGTCAGCCACAGGCCGATGCACCGAAGCCGACCACCACTGCACCGGTCGCTGCCGACGCCGCCGTGATCGCTGCGGCTGCCGTGGTCGCCACCGATGCCGCCGCGCCGGCCGCCCACGTCCAGGAAACGGCCAAGGCCGCTCCGGCCGAGGACGCACAGCTGGGCGACACCGACGCCACCGAACAGGGTGACGCGCCGGCCAATGCCGAAGACGGTACCGGTGAAGGCGCTTCGCGTCGTCGTCGCGGCCGTCGCGGTGGCCGCCGTCGTCGTCGTGGCAATGGTGAGCAGGCTGCCGGCAGCGATGGCCTGAACGGTGACGACAACGGTCTGGATGACGAGGGCGACGACCAGGACGGCGATCAGGACGGCGATACCGCCGCCCCGGCCGAGCGCCAGGTCGCCAACAACGGTCAGCCGCAGCCGGAGTTCGAGTTCGACGACGAATCCGGCAACGCGCCGGCCGCCGCGCCTGCGCCGGTCCAGGCCCCGCGCCCGGCCCCGGTGGCGGCAGTGGCTGCCGCCGCTCCGGTCGCCGTGGTCAGCAGCCCGGTCGTGACCGCGGGTCATGCCGAGCCGACCCCGGCACCGGTGGCCGACAAGGCCCCGACCCCGGTCGTCGAGAAGGCTGCTTCCCCGGCCGTCGAGCCGGTCGCCGAGAAGGCCCCGGCCTCCTACAACGACCCGGTGCCGTTCGTGGAAAGCCCGAAGCCGACCCCCGCCGCTGCCCGGCCGGCTGCGCCGGTGGAAGCCGCGCGTCCGGTTGAACCGGTCGCTGCTCCGGCAGCCCCGGCCCCGGTCGCTGCTCCGGTGGCGCCGGCTCCGGTCGCGGCTCCGGCGCCGGTCGCTGCTCCAGTGGCGCCGGCCCCGGTTGCTGCTCCGGCGGCCCCAGCCCCGGTCGCTGCTCCGGCGGCGCCGGCCCCGGTTGCTGCTCCGGCGGCTCCGGCTCCGGTTGCTGCTCCGGCGGCTCCGGCTCCGGTCGCTGCTCCGGCGGCTCCGGTCGTTGAGACCACCCCGCAGGAAGTGAAAGAGCCGACCGTCGCACCGGTGCAGACCAGCATGCTGGATGCCGTGGATGCGACCCAGGCCCCGGCACAGCCGGCAGCCCCGCAGGCCCGCACCGAATCGGCCCCGGCAGGCCCGGTCGTGCACAACGGTCAGCTGTTCGGTTCGGCCGCCAGCGAAACCCCGGCGGCGACCAACGCTGCCGAACAGGCCGCGCAGGCCGAAGCCCGCGAGGACATCCCGACCGATGCCCCGCAGGCCGAGGAAGGCGACAAGGCCGACCAGGAAAAGAAAGACACGCTCTGATCCTGAGTGACTGACGCAACAAACAGACAGCGGCCTTCGGGCCGCTGTCTGCGTTTGGGTTGTTGGATGGCGCAGCAAGCGGCGTGCGTCACGCGGTCATGAGGGCGGCACTGAGAGCAATCCACGCATGGCGTGGATCTACACACGCCATCGGACGCAACAAGGGTAGACCCACGCCACGCGTGGATCCTGCACGGGATACATCAAATGCAGATCCACGCCATGCGTGGATGCGGCCGTTTGCGTGCTACGCCGTCACCGACGACGCGGCGCGCACCTCAGGGCGTCGTCGCGCCGGCGTTTCCGGTGCCCGGCGCGAACTGCAGCCGGGTCCACACGCCGTAATGATCCGACGCCCAGCGGCCGTCTGCGTACGGTTGGTCGAACAGGATCTTCGCCTCACGGGCGAGCAGTCGATCCTGCTGGAAGAAGATGTGGTCGATGCGCGAGGGCGCGTCGTAGTAGTGCCGGTTGAGCGTGCTGACCTGGGCCAGTTCGTTGTTGACGTGCACGCTGCCGTAGCTGTCCCCGTAGTGGTTGCGCAGCTCGCTCAGGTCACCGGCATCCACCAGTGCATTGAAGTCCCCCGCCACGACCACCGGCGCGTCACCTGCGCTCTGCGCGACGAAGGCCAGCAGATCCGCCACCTGCTCTCCACGGATGCGGCTGCCCACCTCGTCCGAACGCTCATTCAAGTGCGTTGCGTAGACGTTGACCGGGCGACCCTCCACATCGATGCGCAGATGCGCCACGGTGCGGTAATCGCCCAGCGGCGCCAGCAGATGGTCGTTGCGCGACAGCACCGGCCGCCGGGTCAGGAGGGCATTGCCGTAACGTTTGAAACGCCCCGGCGGATCGGTCGAGACGAACTGATACTCATAGCCCAGCTTGCGCGCCAACCATGCGGCCTGGTTACGCACATGGGGTTTCTGGATCACTTCCTGCAGCGCGATCGCATCGGGCTGCAGTGCCTGCAGTTCACGCAGGATCACCTGGCGGCGGGCCGGCCAGTTCTCGCGATCGTGGTGAAGATTGAAGGTGACCATGGTCATCTCCTGCGCGGGTGCCGCCACGGCGCTCTGCGCCGGCGCAACCAGGGGCGCGGACGCCAGCACCGCGGCCAGCAGGCCGCGCATCATCATCTTCCTCATTACGGTGCCTTGCGTTCCGCCCGGCGTACCGACGCCGGAATCTCGATCTCGACCTTGGCCGGCACCTGCATCACGCGCAGTTCGCCGCCCACCCATTCCGCCGGCTCACCATTGACGGTGGTGGCGCCCGGCTCGCCGCTGTACGGCCAGGGCAGCACCACGCCACCGACCGGCGGCACCAGGCCGGCCGACACGGTCAGGGTGAGCTGCTTGTCGTTGCGGATCAGCGCGTAGTTGAGCTGCCCGTTCGGGGTGCGCAGGCCCTGCACGCCGACCCCCTTGCCTTCCAGCCAGCGCGACGGCACGCCCGCGGCCAGCACCAGGCTGTCGTCGATATCGCGGCTGTAGGCGAACATGTCCAATGCCGAACGCACGAAGTCCGAGGCCACCCACGCATGGGGCAGGTCCCCCAGGAAGAACGGTTTGCGCGGCGTGCGCGAGACCACTTCGGCCCACTGGTTCCACGGCTGCGGTGCACGGTCCTTGAAGAAGAACTCGGTCGCCTGCCAGGCGCGGTCGCGCCAGCCCAGGCGCACGAAGGCGGCCACGTTGCGCCACTCGTACGGGGTGTAGTCCTTCCACTCGCGCTTGCCATCGCGGCGCGCTTCGAACTCGCTCCAGTAGCGCTCGAACGTGTTGTTCAGGTAGGGCTGCGGCAGGCGCCCCTGCTCACCGGCCGGCGCCAGTGCGATGGTGGTCGATGTGGCATCGAAATCACCCAGCTCGGCCGAGCCGGGCAGGTAGTCGATCTTGTGCTGCGCGGTCGCCGCCAGCAGCGAAGCCTGCAGGTCGTCACGGAACTGATCGCGCGACTCACTGATCTGCATCGCTTCGGCCTTGCCGAGCGTGCTGGCGATGATCGCCGCGTCCTTGTAGCCGCGCAGCGCCCAGAAGTTGTCCCAGTACGAATGCATCGGCTTGGCCGAATAGCCTTCGTGGCTGATCGAGACCGGCATCATCCCGTAGAAGGCGGGGTTGCGCGCCCGATTTTCTTCGGTGCGTTCGCTCAGGCGCAACTGCTCCATGTACTGGTAGGCGCCCTGCACGTGCGGCCACATCACCTCCAGGAAGGTGGTGTCACCGGTGTAGCGCCAGTACTCGGCGATGTTGAAAATGAGCTCGCCATGGCTGTCGTTCTCCGGCACCGGATCGCTGCCGCGCGAATCGACGCAGCACGGCACCTTGCCATTGTCGAACTGATACGGCGCATACCAGTTCACGTACTGCCGCACCGCATCGCTGCGGCCCATGCGCAGAAGCCCTTCGGAGATCATTGCGCCATCGCGGATCCAGCTGCGCGAATAGGAACGCGTGCCCGGCTGCAGGCTGGGGCCGATGCGCGAGATCAGCATGTGCGCCAGCGCGGTGCGCAGCGTATCGGCCAGCGGCTTGCCGGCCGCCGGGACCTGCAGCGTCACCTGGTCCAGCTTGGTCCGCCACATCGAGGCGACCTGCTGCTGCGCCTTGGCCGCATCGAAGGCCTTGGGCATCACCCAGTTGCCGGTCTGCGGCAGCACGATGGCGACCTCGCGGCTCTGGCCAGGCTCCAGCTTCCAGCGGTACAGCAGCGCGCCCGAGGCCAGGCCGGTGCTGTCCTTCACTTCGGTGGTGCCCGGCAGCTTGCCGCTGGCCAGGTGGACCACGTCGAACTTGCTGTCGAACGCGGTGGCGAAGGCCGCGTCCGGTGCCTGTGCCGGGTACAGGCGCGGCGTGCCGTTGACGTCGACATGGGTCGGGTCGAAGGACAGGTTGTTGATCGGGCTGACGCCGCCGACGGTGTTGAGGAACTGGGTCGGCGGGTTCACCTGCCACGGGCGCACGGCCAGGGCCAGGGTGTACTCGTGGGCGACCTTGTCGGGGTTGCGCAGGGTGTAACGACCGACCAGCTGCGCGTTGTCCGGCGTGCCCTGCACGAAGCCGGTCACCTGCAGGCCAGCCTTGTCGTGGGTCCAGCCGACGTTGGCGATCGGCAGGTAATCGTCCTGCAGCGACTGGTCGGTCTTGACGTCGGCCCAGCTCAGCAGTTTGTTGTCCACCAGCACGAACGGTTCGACGCTGAAGCTGGCCTTGGCCACTTCCAGCGCACCGTCTTCGCCGATCAGGGCCTGCTCGCGGCCGCCATCCAGACCCAGCAGCGTCCAGTACGGCTGCTCGCCGGTGAAGCCGCGCGGCACCGAACCGCGCGGCAGGTCGGCACCGACCGAACGGACGAAATCATTCGGGGTATCGGCGAACTCGAGCGGCTTGAGCGTGATATCGCGGATACCATAGCGCCAGCTCGGGCCGCCCTTGAGGTCGAAGCGCAGATAGCGCGCGTCCGTATCCGGCAGCGCCAGCCAGTCGCGGCCACCGCCGCCGGCGGTCACCTCACGCAGCGTATTCCAGCTGCGCCCATCGGCCGAGGAACGCACCACGTAGCGGGTGGCCTCCAGTCCGGGCAGCCATTCGATCACCGCCCCGCCAAACTCGCGCACCTTGTGCAGGTCCAGGCTGATGGTCTGTTCGGCCACGCCGCCGCTGATCCAGACCGTGTCCGGCTTGCCATCGACGATGCGGTTCTGCAGCGCGGTGGCGGTATCGGCGATCACCGACGGGCTCAGTGAAGACGTATCGGCCGGCGGCAGTCCCTGCAGCGTGAGCCGGTCGAAACAGACCGTGCCCTTGCCGCCGACCTTGCTGTAGATCGTGAATTCCACGGCCGCGCTGCGCTTGAGCGTCTTGTCGGTCTCCGGGCCCCAGGCCTTGTCGATCTGGCGCTTGCGGTACTGCACCGGCGTCCAGGTTTTGGGGAACGCATAGCCGGGGCGGTTGACCCACCACACGTTGTCGCCGCTGGCGTCGATCAGCTTGAACTGCAGATCGTTGGCAGGGGAATCGCCGCGCAGCTGGAAGCCGAACTGGTAATTCTCCGGGTACTGGATGCCCAGCTCGCGGCGGATGCCGACATAGCCGGACACGTTGTGGAAGTCGTAATCCACGCACAGCGCGCGGCCACCCCCACTACCGGCCACGCTGCGCAGCGAGCCGCTGACCTGGTCGGAGACGACCAGCTTCCACGGCGACATGTCATCGAAGCTGTCCAGCACCTTGGGTGCGGGCAACACCGGCGTCGCCGGCGGTGCGGCTGAGGCCGCCAGTGACCAGACCAGACCCAGACCCACCGCGACGACGGCATGCTTCACCCTTTGACACTCCCCAGCAACAGACCTTGGATGTAATAACGCTGCAATGCCAGGAACAGCAGCAGCACCGGAACCACCGTGACCACCGCGCCGGCCATCATCATTTCAACGTCCATGATGTGCTCGCGCGAGAGCGTGGCCAGGGCCACCGGGAGAGTGTAGTGCTCCTGGTCGGTCAACACGATCAAGGGCCACATGAAATCGTTCCAGGCAGCCATGAAGGTGAAGATCGACAGGGTCACCAAAACCGGCTTGAGCATCGGCAGCACGATCTGGAAGAAGATCCGCAGCTCCCCTGCCCCGTCGATGCGGGCCGCTTCGAGCAGCTCGTCCGGGATCGAACGGGCGTACTGGCGGACCAGGAAGATGCCGAACACCGTCGCCAGCGCCGGCACGATCACGCCACCGAAGTTGTTGACCAGGCCCAGCTGCTTCATCAGCAGGAACAGCGGCAGCATCGCCACCTGCGCCGGGATCACCAGCGCGGCCAGCAGCAGCTGGAAGATGCGCTCGCGGCCGGCAAAGCGCAGCTTGGCGAACGCATAGCCGGCCATGGTG
Source organism: Stenotrophomonas sp. TWI809 (assembly GCF_039673205.1). Classification (NCBI taxonomy): domain Bacteria; kingdom Pseudomonadati; phylum Pseudomonadota; class Gammaproteobacteria; order Lysobacterales; family Lysobacteraceae; genus Stenotrophomonas; species Stenotrophomonas sp. TWI809. Next base: position 9,872 of record NZ_JBDJLE010000007.1, read on the forward strand.
TTGAGCAGCAGCGAGCCGAAGGTGATGGCCAGCGACACCATCAGGCTGTTGACGAAGTTGTTGGCCATGCCGGTGCGCGCGAACAACTCATGGTAGTTCGCGGTGGTCAGCGAGGACGGCAGCAGCGGCGGCGGAAAATGCGCCGCTTCGCCGGTCGGCATGAACGACACCGACAGCATCCACAACAGCGGCGCCAGGCTCAGGACCGCCAGCACCACCAGGCCACCATTGACCCACCAGGCATGCCAGCGCGATTGACCGATTTCACGACTCATACCAACTGCCTCTTGCGGCCGAAACGCAGCATGATGCTGGTCACGCCCAGGATGATCAGGAACAGCAGGAACGCCACCGCGGAGGCGCGCCCCAGGTTCCACCACTTGAAGCCTTCTTCAAACATGAAATACAGCACGCTGACGGTGCTCTGCAGTGGGTCGCCACGCGTCATCACGTAGGGCTCTGCAAACAGCTGGAAGTAGCCGGACACCGTGATCACGCCGACTACCAGCAGCACCGGGCCGAGCATCGGCAGGGTGATGTGCAGGAACTGCTTCCAGCGCGAGGCACCGTCGATACGCGCGGCCTCGTACAGGTCATGCGGAATCGCCTGCAGGCCGGCCAGGAAGATCACCATGTTGTAGCCGAAGTTCTTCCACACCGCGAACAGCATGATGGTCGGCATCGCCCAGTTCGGGTCGCCCAGCCAGTCGATCGGGCTGATGCCCAGATGGCCCAGGCCGTAGTTCACCAGGCCGTAGCTGGTATGGAACAGGTAACGCCAGATCACCGCCACCGCGACCAGGGTGGTCACCACCGGAGCGAACAGCGCGGTACGGAACAACGCTTTGAAACGGGCGGCCGGTGCATTGAGCAGGATCGCCGCACCCAACGACACCGCGATCGACAGCGGCACACCGACGATCACGAAGTACGTGGTATTCCACAGCGACTTCCAGAACATCGGGGTCTGCAGCAGATCGATGTAGTTGCCCAGGCCGACGAAGCGCAGGTTGTCACCGTCGGCCAGTGCGTACAGATCGAAATCGGTGATGCTCAGCGCCAGCGCCGAGAACACCGGCAGGCCGAAGAACACCGCAATGACCAGAATGGCCGGACCGGCGAACATCCAGCCGGCAAGCGAACGCTGCTTCATGGTGCCGCCTCCGTGGCCACCGCACTGGAGTGCGCCGTGTCGCTCGCCCCGGAGGATTCCTGCCGGTGCTGCTCATGCATCCAGCGGCGTTTGGCGAGGACCTTGTCCACGCGTTCGTCCAGCTCTTTCACTGCTTGATCCTGGTCTAGGCCACCACGCACCACCTGTTCGGTGGTGATCCGCATTTCCTGGGCGATCCGCTCCCACTCCAGCACCTTCGGGGTCGGCTTGACCCGCTCGAGCTGGTCGCGGAACGGCTGCGCCAATGGGTCGTTGGCCAGCGAGGGGTATTCCCAGGTGCTGCGCCGCGGCGGCAGGTCGCCGATGATCGAATGGAAGCGCTCCTGGATCGCCGGGCGCGACAGGAACTCGATCAGTTTCCACGAGGCTTCTTTCTGCTTCGAATCGCGGAAGATCACCAGGCTGGTCCCGCCGGCGATGCCCGCGCCCGGGCCATCCGGACCCGGCAGTGCGGCGGTGCCCCACTGCCCTTCCAGTTCCTTGGGCTGCAGCTTCTTGAACTCGCGGATGTTCCAGGGGCCGGACACGTAGAACACATTGAAGCCGCGGAAGAACTCGTCCCAGACGTTGGAGATCTGCGTCTCGGACATGCGCGGGGCCCAGCCCTGCGCGAACATGTTCTCGTAGAAGCCCAGCGTCCTGCGGAAGCCCGGGCTGCTGAAATTGCCACGGGTGTCTTCATCGCGCAGCAACGGATCGGGCTGCTGCAGCGCGAAGGACAGCTGCTGCTCGAACTCGTTGATCGGCATCAGTACCGCGTAGCGGTTCGGGCCCTGCATGGCCTTGATCGCCGCCATCATCTCGTTCCACTCGGCCCAGCTGCGCGGCGGGTGGTCGTAGCCGGCCTTGGCAAGCAAGTCCTTGCGGTAATACAGCAGGCGCGTATCCACGTACCACGGCACCCCGACCAGTTCGTCGTGGATGACGTTGGTATCCCAGATGCCCTGGAAGTAGTCGGCCGGGTCCACCACCTTGGACTGCGCCACGTAGGGCTGCAGCGGGGTCAGGGTATTGAGTTCGGCGAACTCGGGGATCCAGGTATTGCCCAGCTGGCACACGTCCGGCAGCCCTTCGGCGGCGAACGCGGTCAGCAGCTTTTCATGCGCGGCCGTCCACGGGATGTTCTGCACATCGACATGGATGCCGGGATTTTCCGCTTCGAACTCACGGACCAGGCCGGTGACGACTTCGGCCTCGCGGCCCATCGCCCAGAAACGCACGGTGACCCCTTCCGGTTCTTTCCGGCAGGCACTCAACAACAGACTGCCGGCAATCAGCAGCAACAGACTCAACCCCAGCTTCGGGCGCGACGACAATGGCACTGCTTACTTCCCCTGCTGCTGGTTGCGGTTCGAATTGGAATTGTTCTTCTGTTCCTGGGCGGCCGCCGCGCGCGATTCGGCGATGCCGACCGAGCGGGCCGAGGCCGCCTTTTCATCTTTCTGCAGTTCCATCGGCTGATCCTCGCCTTCCGGGGTCAACCAGCCACCGCTGAAGCCGGCACGCTCCAGACCCTTGCGGATATGGGCGTTCTTCTTCATCACATCCCAGACGAAATCGTTCCGGTAGTTGGCGATCATGGTCAGGATCGGGCCCTGGTCGATACCGATGTAATCGCTGGCCACCCAGCCGCGATCCGGCACCAGGCGACCGGTCTTGATCGGAATGTCGTAGTTGAAACTCGGGTTGAACGAATCCAGGAAGCCGTAGCTGGAATAGATGTAGTCGCCGTAGCGCTTGTGCATCTCCACCGCGGCCGGGATGACTTCTTCCGGCGCGAACACGATCGAGGCGATCGCCGCGGTCGGCGCGATGGTGCCGTCATCGAAATTCTCGCGCAGGCCCGCGCCGCGCGAGGAGTAATGGCGGAACTGGCGCTGCTCGCCGCGGTATTCCTGGGTGGTGTTCTGCGGGCCATCGCTGGCGGTCAGGCCCCACACGTTCTGGCCGTAATCCTTCCAGTTCATCGGGTTGGCGATCGCGTACTCGCGCTGCGCCAGGGCAGCCGAACGGCTGTTGAGGAAGTAGGTGCTGCCCCGCTCGCGCATGTAGGCATCCTGGATGTCGCGGAAGTCCACCCAAACATGCGTGTACTGGTGCCCGAACAGCGGGCCGAAGGACAGGTATTCCTGGCCCTGGTAGACGCCCCAGTCGTTGTCGTAGGTACGCGTCCAGACCGTCCAGGCGTCCGGGCTGACCGGGTGGGTCGGCGAGCCGAGCGCGAGGATGTAGACCATCATCGCCTCGTTGTAGCCCATCCAGTCGTGGTCGATGAAGCCGCTCTCCGGGAACCAGCCCATCGAGATCAGCGGCGCGCGCTGCTGCAGCCACGGCCAGTCCACGCGCTTGTACAGCGTATCGGCGATCTCGCGGATCTCTTTTTCGCGTGCGTCGTCACCATCGTAATAGGACTGCGCGAACAGCACGCCCATCATCAGCAGCGCGGTATCCACGCTGGACAGTTCCACCCAGCTGTCGTAGCGGCGGCCTTCCTGCATGTCCAGGAAGTGGTAGTAGAAGCCTTTGTAGCCGCCCTTGCCGGTGCGCTGCGGGCCCATCGGCAGGTCGCGGAAGAATTTCAACGTCAGCAGGGTGCGGTCGATCGCCTGGTTGCGGCTGACCCAGCCGTTCTCGATGCCGATCGGATAGGCGGTCAGCGCATAGCCCACCGAGGCGATGCTGGCGAACGGGCGCGACGGGTAACGGTCCGGGCTGAGCCCGTTGACCTCGTTGGTGGTATCCCAGAAGAACTGGAAGGTGCGGCGCTCGATATCGTCGAACAGCGGCGGCAGCTCCGGCTTCATCGGCCGCGGCGGCACATCCGCCTCGACCAGGATCACGGGCGGCTTGGGCTTGGCCGGCTCCTGCTGGGCCTGCGGCTGGCAGGCAGCGACGGCGAGACTGATCGTCGCAGCGGTCAACAGGTGGCGTGCCTGCATGGGCCAACTCCTTGTGCGTTGTTCGTGACTGGGAAGCATAACGTCCAATGACCTGAAATCGTTTACAGAACGCGTCCTTAAAAAACCACGCAGGCGTGGTCCAGAGCCGCGGGTCATTGCCCAGGCCGCTGCCACCCTCCGTGGCACCGGCCTGGACAATGGACTGGCCCGAAGGCCAGCCATTGCCATGAAACCGGCCCCGTCCGAAGACGGGGCCGTTGTTGCATCAGAAGCGGAAGCCGACTTCTGCCTTCACCTGACGCGGCGTACCGATGATGTCGCCGGTCTCGTTGTAGCTGGCCTGCAGCTTGCCGTTGGTCTTGACGTAGTTGTAGGTGGAGAAGTTGTCGAAGTTGAACACGTTGATGATGTCGATGCGCGCGTACAGCTCGGTCTCGCCCGGCATCTTGAACGTCTTCGTCGCCTGCAGATCGACCGAACGGTAGCCGAAGATCTTGCCACCCAGCAGGAACTTGCCATTGGCGTTGGGCACCGCGGCCTGCGGGGTCGGCAGGTTGTAGCCACTGGCCTGCGGCACGCCGTACCAGTCATTGACGGCAGTCGGGGTGGCCAGGGTGACCTTGCCACCGAAGGTGATGCCCCAGAAGCCCGCGTACGAACCGGTGACCACCAGGCGGTGGCGCGGCGCGCCGTTGGAACGGATGGTCGGGTAATCCTCGATCAGGCCGCGGTCGAACGCGTACTTCTCGTTGATGTCGCGGTTGTGGCGCGCGGTGGTCCAGGTGTAGGCCACCGAGGTACCCCAGCCGCTTTCCTGGGTGAACGGCTTCTGCGCCGACAGCAGGACCTGGGTCGCACGGGTCTTGATGCCCTGCTGACCGATGATCAGGCTGCCGAAGCCCGGCACGTTGCAGCTCCAGGCCTGGCTCAGGCCCGGGTCGGTGCCGCCGCACAGGCGCGGGTCATCGAAGAACTGGCCGGTCGGGTAACGGTTGCCCAGGGTGAAGGCGAAGCCGTCGTAGCTCAGGGTGCGGGAGATGGTGGCATCGGTCAGCCACTCACCCACCTGGTTGCTCATGCCGAAGCTGAACTGATCCGAGTACGGCACCTTGAGGTTGTTGTTCAGCAGATCGACTTCCAGACCGGCATTGCTGGTCGAGCCGACCAGGGTCTGCAGGTTGCCGATCCCGTTGAGCAGGTTCGGGTTCCAGTCGTAGCAGGCGGCCTGACCGTTGATGCAGGTGCCGGTCGACGGATTGCGGAAGTAGATGGTCGGCTGCGGCAGGGCCAGCTTGGTGGTTTCCAGCTGCAGGTTGTCGAACAGGTCGCGATCGTACGAACGACCGGCACCACCGTGGAACACGTGCTGCTCGTCGGCGTTGAGGTCATACGAGAAGCCCAGGCGCGGCTGCCAGGCATCCTTGAACGCCTTGCGGTTCTTGCCGGTGCTGATGTAATCGCCGATGTTCAGGCCACCCAGCGCCAGCGAATCGGCGTAGGTCTGGCCAGCGGCCGCACGCGGATCCTGCGAGTAGATCGCGTCGACCACCTGCTGCGGGGTGACGAAGTCCAGGTACGACGGGGTCTTCTCGTAGTCCCAGCGCAGGCCGAGGTTGAGCTGCAGGTGATCGTTGACCTGCCAGTCGTCCTGGATGAACAAGCCGATCTGCTTGGACTTCGAACGCACTTCGCCCGACACGCCCGACACGCCGGTCACCGGCTTGACGAACTGCGCCTTGTAGGGGATGGAATCCGGGAAGTCCGGATCGCCCAGGGTGTAGGTGAAGGTCGGGTTGATCTGCGCCGCGTCAGATGCGTACAGGTCGATCTGCTTGTACTTGGCGCCCATCTTGATGGTGTGATCGCCGGCCCACTGGATGCCATCCAGGGTCAGGTTGTCTTCGATCGACCAGCCCTTCTGGCCCTTCACCTGCGAATCCAGCGCCGATGCGCCACCGATCTTCACCACGGTGCGGTCTTCGGTGCCGTCCGGTGCGGTGTAGGTGATGCCGTTGGCCAGGGTCAGCGGGGTCGGGTTGTTGAACGAATCTTCATGGGTGACCATCAGTTCGTTGTAGTAACGCTCGCCGCTGTGGTTCCAGCGCAGGGCGTAACGACGGTCGGTGTTGACCACTTCACGGCCGGCTTCCGGCGCGGTCTGGCCGCTGAACTGCGACTGGGTTTCATCGCGATCCTGGAAGGTCAGCTCGATGCGATCGTTGTCGGTCGGCTCGAAGTCGACCTTGGCGAAGATCAGATCCTGCTGGAACGGCTGGCTGGCCGGGCCGAGACCGGCGGCGCCTTCCGGCGGCAGCAGGGCGGCAGCACGGCCGACCGCGCCGTCAGGCGCGATGGTGACCGGCAGGTCGAAGCGCTTGGCTTCATAGGTCACGAAGAAGTGGGCCTTGTCCTGGATGATCGGACCTCCCAATGCAAACCCGTATTCCTTCTCGGCCGATGCCTCCTTCGTCTGGCCAGCCTGACGCTCGGCCGGGGTCTTGGCGCGCATGTCTTCGTTGGTGTAACGGTAGAAGGTTTCACCCTTGAACTCGTTGGTGCCGGACTTGGTGGCCGCGGTCACGGCCGCGCTCGACACCTGGCCGTATTCGGCCTTGTAGTTGCCGCTGATGACCTTGTATTCGCCGATCGCCAGCTGCGGGAACGGGTTGCCGGCGCTGCCGGACTGGCCGGCCACGCCGCCGCCCTTGACGTAGCTCTTCTGGCCCACGCCGTCGATGTAGACGTTGGTGCCGTCGGAGTTGGTGGCACCGCCACGCAGGGAGGTGTTGCCCTTGGCATCACGGGTGAAGATCAGGCCCGGCACCGCATCGGCGAATTCCAGGAAGTTGCGCGACACCTGCGGGGTGGTCTGGATCTGCTGCAGGCTGACGGTCTTGCCCACTTCGGAGGTACGCACTTCCTGCAGCAGGGTCGGTGCAATGACGTTGACCGTGTCCAGGTTGGTGGCGTTGGCGGTGCTGCCGTTGGCCGGCGCGCCGCTGAAGTTCAGGGTCGCGGTCGAGGCCACGGTGACGGTCACCTTCTGCGTCTGGCCATTGGCCACGACGTTGTAGGTGCCCGGGTCCAGGCCCATCAGCGAGTAGCTGCCATCGGCACGGGTGGTGGCGCGGCGCACGGTGCCGCTGGCCACGTTGGTGGCGGTGACTTCGGTGCCGGCGGCAGCCTCGGCGACCTGGCCGCGCAGCGACGAGGTGGCCGACTGCGCCATCACGCTCGGGGCGGCGCCCAGCATCAGGCAGGTGACCAGCGCGCTGGACAACAGACTGCGGGCGGGCGCGCGGTTGCGGTGATTGGAATACGTCATGTAACTCTCCGGGTGGTGGTGGCCGTCTTTGCGGCCCCTGTCGTTTTATGTGGTGCGTTGTTTTAGGGCGTCACGACCAACGGTCGTGACCTACTGCTAGGTTCTGGCTTTGCTCGAATCACGCACGATCAGGGTCGGCACGAGCGTCTGCTTGTCGCCGGCCCCTTCTGTGTTGTTGCCATCCATCAACTGCAACAGGCGCGTCGCGGCCTTATCGCCGAGGTCGGCGATACTCACCTGCATCGTTGTCAACGATGGGTGAACGAAACGTGCCAGCGGAATGTCATCGAAACCCGCCAAGGCGACATCGGTCGGCACACGGACACCTGCCTGCGCGAACGCATACAGACACCCCAGCGCCATCATGTCGTTGGCGGCGAACACCGCATCGGGCAGCGTGCCGGCTGCCAGCAACTCCTGTCCGGCGCGATGGCCGGAAGCTTCGTCAAAGTCACCGGGCAACTCGATCCCTTCGGCAGCATCGCCGAAGGCCGCCAGCGCATCGCGGAAACCGCGCAGGCGCTCACGGGCGTCGTAGTTGAGATCCGGACCGGAAATGAAGGCGATGCGCCGATGCCCGACGTCCAGCAGGTGACGGGTCATGGCCATCGCGCCGGCATGGTCATCGATGCTCAGCACCGGATGATCCTGCTCGGGCAGGTACGTGTTGATCAGCACCGTGGGCAACGACTGCGGCAGGTTGTCGGTCAGGAAGCCCGGGCTCTCGGCATACGGCGAAAGCACCAGCAACCCATCGACACGGCCGCGCATGGCCCGCAGGGCCGCGCCCTGCTGCTCCTGGTCACCGTGGTAACTGGACACGAGCAGATGCTGGCGACGCTCGCGGGCCACCCCGTCGATGCCACGCATCAGTTCGGAAAAGAATTCGCCATAGAGATCGGGCAACACCACGCCAATGGTGTTGGTCCGCCGGCTGCTCAGGCTCCGGGCCGCTGCATGCGGGGTGTAGCGCAGTCGCGCTGCCACCTCCAGCACCAGCTTGCGCACGGGCTCGGCAACATTTTCATGGCCATTGAGTGCGCGCGAGACCGTGGCAACAGAGACACGGGCCTCACGGGCGACATCTTTGATAGTGATCGCTGCCTTGTTCACTTCGCCGCCCTCCACGGCTTAGAGATCTGGGCTTGGCGCGGAATGTAAGCGTTTTCAAACCCGGATGTAAACACTACGTTAGCCTCATGTCGTACGGCGGTAACCAAAAGCTGTCCATGGCGGCCCCTTTCGGGACTGGCCAGGACAAGGCGGGACAAGGGTTTCAGCGGTTTTTGACCGGTGTCTCGGCTCGGATGGACAACGCATGGATATCGGTCTCCATCATCGTCCCCAGGGCCGCATAGACGGCCCGGTGGCGCGCCAGCGGGAGCTTTCCCTCGAAGGCGGCGCTGACCACGTGCACCTTGAAGTGCCCCCGGCCGTCACGCGCGCCCTCATGGCCGGCGTGGCGGTGGCTGTCGTCCTTGACCTCCAGCAGCTCCGGATCCAGTGCCTGCTGCAGCGCCTCGCGGATGCGCTCGACCCGGTTCACGGCAGGACCTTGCGGAACGGACGCACCTGGACGCGAACATAGACGCCCACCTCTACATAAGGATCGGCGGCGGCCCAGTCCTGGGCGTGGGTCAGCGAATCGAACGCGGCGATCACCACGCTGCCACTGAAGCCGGCCGGGCCGGGATCTTCGCTGTCGATGGCCGGGCACGGGCCGGCCAGCAGCAGCCGCCCCTCGTCCTGCAGGGCCTGCAGCCGGGCCAGGTGAGCCGGGCGCGACGCCAGACGGGCCGCCAGCACATCCGTGCCGTCATAGCCTTCAATCACATACCACACGGGCAACTCCGAGGTCTTGTTGAATCAATCCCGGGCATTCTAGCGGGCTGGCTGGACACTGGCGCGGCAACCCCGTAGTCTTATGTCCATTGCACGTGGCTGGATGCAGCGCCCCGTCGGCAACCGGCTCCACCGCCAGCCGACGACCGATCCACTGCCCCACACCAGCACACGTAGACGACCTCCCCGTAGTTCTGTCGCTGCCCATCGCGGCGCGCCTTGCTGTTTGAAGTGTGGAATCGCGCCGACCCAGGCGTGTCATGGCTTGCCATCCTGCCGCCCGGGACCGTTCCGGACGCTGGCATGGTGCGGCGACCGGTCCGTTGCAATACTGACGTCTATTTGATGACTGCCGAACTCGCGCCCGACGCGAACCCGCCAATCCGAGTGCCCGCCCCACAGCAGCAGGAAATGCCGCTGGCCGTGGTGCATGGACAGCCGGTCCTGCAGATTCCGCAGGACCTGTACATCCCGCCGGACGCGCTGGAAGTCATCCTGGATGCGTTCGAGGGTCCGCTGGACCTGCTGCTGTACCTGATCCGCCGGCAGAACCTGGACATCCTGGATATCCCGGTCGCCGAGATCACCCGCCAGTACGTCGAATACATCAACGTCATGCAGGAGCTGCGCTTCGAACTGGCGGCCGAGTACCTGGTGATGGCGGCGATCCTGGCCGAAGTGAAGTCGCGGATGCTGTTGCCGCGGCCGCCCAGCATCGAGGGCGAGGAAGCCGATCCGCGCGCCGAGCTGGTGCGCCGGCTGCAGGAGTACGAACGTTTCAAGCAGGCCGCCGAGGACATCGACAGCCTGCCCCGCCAGGACCGCGACACCACCGTGGTCCACGCCTTCGTCCCCGACCGCGCGGCCGTCAAGCTGCCGCCGCCGGTGGATCTGAAGGAAATGCTGATGGCGCTGCACGACGTGCTCAAGCGCGCCGAGCTGTTCACCGGCCACGCGATCAAACGCGAGGCACTGAGCGTGCGCCAGCGGATGGGCGACGTGCTGGGTCGTCTGGAAGACGGCAGGTTCTACCGGTTTGAAACGCTGTTCACCGCCGAAGAAGGCAAGCTGGGGGTGCTGGTCACCTTCCTCGCCCTGCTGGAACTGGCCAAGGAACAGCTGCTGGACATCGTCCAGGAAGCTCCGCTGGCGCCGATCTATGTCAAGTCCCTGGCCGCCGGCAACACCAACGAACCGCTGCAGTTCAACAGCGAGTTCGACGACAACGACGCCGCCAACGCATCCGACTGAGCACCCGACCCACGTATGGATCAACCGCTGATCAACCGTATTGTCGAAGGCGCCCTGCTGGCGGCCAGTGAGCCGTTGACGCTGGCGCAGCTGCAGGGCCTGTTCCCGGAAGAGGAGCCGGCACCGCCGGGCAGCATCGAACGCGCGCTGGAACTGCTGCGCGAGGGCTGTCAGGACCGTGGCGTGGAACTGGTCGAGGTGGCCTCCGGCTTCCGCTTCCAGGTCACCAGCGAAGTGCATGGTTACATCACCCGGCTGTGGACGGAGCGCAAGACCCGCTACACCCGTGCCACGCTGGAAACGCTGGCATTGATCGCCTACCGCCAGCCGATCACCCGCGGCGAGATCGAACAGGTCCGCGGCGTGGCGGTCAGCAGCAACATCATCCAGGCCCTGGAAGAGCGCGAATGGATCCGCGTGATCGGCCACCGCGACGTGCCCGGCAAGCCGGCGCTGTTCGGGACCACCAAGGGCTTCCTGGATTATTTCGGTCTCAAGCGCCTGGACGAACTGCCGCCGCTGTCCGAGCTGCGCGACCTGGGTGAGCTGGAACCGCAGCTGCCGCTGGACAGCGAAGGCCAGCCGGCTGGTCGCCTGCCCGCCGGCGCGGCGACCCCGGAGGCCGAGCGGGATACGGACGCGGCCATTGACGACGCCACTCCGGCGCCGTCAGGTCCGTCAGACCCGGCAGACCCGCCAGGCCCGATGGACCCTGTTGCCGCCCGGCTGGCCGCCCGCGTGGCGCTGGCCTCGGCGAGACTGGCGGAGCAACCGGCAGAACCGGACAATAGCGAGGCGGCCGATGCTTCGGACGCCTCCGACACCCCATCCCATGCGCCGTTGCCGCTTGCCGACGACGACGCGGATACGACCGCCAGCGATGGCGAACCCGATACCGCGCCGGGAGAGCGCGCGGCGCCCCAGAACGAAACCGAAAACAACGCCGTCGCGAAGACGACCGTGGCTGTTGACGAAGCCGATCCCGAACCAGAGGCCGACGCATCCGTTGCCGGCCGGAGCCAAGTAAATGAGTGACACCCCCCGCAAGCCATCGTTGAACAAGCTTTCGCTCAAGCGCGAAACCGCCTCCGAACAGCCCAAGCTCGAAGAGCGCCTGCACAAAGTGCTGGCGCAGGCCGGCCTGGGTTCGCGCCGCGCGCTGGAACAGCGCATCGCCGATGGCCTGGTCAAGGTCAACGGTGAAGTCGCGCAGACCGGCCAGTCGATCAAGAGCGGCGACAAAGTCGAACTGGACGGCCGTGGCTTCGTCGCCACCGCGCTGACCGAAACCTCCCGCGTGCTGGCCTACAACAAGCCGGAAGGCGAAGTGACCACGCGCGAAGATCCCGAAGGTCGCCCGACCGTGTTCGAAGCGCTGCCTGCCCTCAAGGGCGCGCGCTGGATCGCGATCGGCCGCCTGGACATCAACACCACCGGCCTGCTGCTGGCGACCACCGATGGTGAGCTGGCCAACGCGATGATGCACCCCTCCTACGAGGTCGAGCGCGAGTACGTGGTGCGCGTGCGCGCCCCGGAAGGCGAAGAGAAGGTGCCCGACAACATCGTTGACCGCCTCGCGCGTGGCGTGGCGCTGGAAGACGGCCCGGCCAAGTTCGACGAGATCGAACGCATCGGCGGCACCGATTCGCACGACTGGTTCCGCGTGGTGGTCAAGGAAGGCCGCAACCGCGAAGTGCGCCGCCTGTGGGAATCCCAGGGCTGCCAGGTCAGCCGACTGAAGCGCACCCGCTACGGCAAGGTCAGCCTGCCGCGCGAACTGCTGCGTGGCCAGTCGGTCGAACTGCCGGCCAAGCAGGTTGAAGCGCTGCGCGCCGAACTGAAGCTGGAAGAAGGTGCCCCGTCGGCACTGACCCTGCAGCCGGTGATCGGCCAGCGTCGTGCCGCCAAGACCACCGTGCGCGTGTCGCGCGACGGCGGCCGTGGCAACGCCTACGTCAACGGCCACAACTCGGCCGATGAAGGCCGCGAACTGCGTCGTTTCGACAATGTGCGCGAAGAGCGTGGCCGTGGCCGCGGTGGCAAGGGCGGCGGCTTCAAGGGTGGCCTGACGGTCAGCGGTGAAGCGGCGGCCAAGCAGTCGCAGCGCCCGTTCAAGGCGCGCCCGGACAAGGGCAACCGCGCGCTTCCGGAAGGCAACCCGGCCGCGTTCCGCAGCTGGTACGTGCCGGACGGTGTCAGCACCGGCCCGAGCGGCCACCGCAATGCCGGCCCGGGCGCAGCCCGCGGCCCGGGCGCGCGTGGTCCGGGCGCTGGCGCAGGCGCCGGTGGCCAGGGCCGTCCGTACGGCAAGCCGAAGGGTCCGGGTGGCGCAGGCGGCCCGGGGCGCGGCAGCTACGGCGGCGGTGCTGAAGGGCGTGGCGGTTACGCCGGCGGTGGCGGTGGTTACGGCGGCGAGAACCGCGGTGGCGAAAGCCGTGGCGGCTACGGCGGCCAGGGCCGTCCGGCCGGCGCCGGTGCCGGTGGCAACCGCGGTGGCCAGAGCGGCCAGGGTCCGTCGCGTCATCCGTACGGCCATCCGGGCAATGCCCCGAGCTTCCCGTCCGACCACGCCAATCCGGGCAGCAGCCCGTACGGCAGCGCGCGTCCGGCGGGTAACCGCGGTCCGGGTGGTCCGGGTGGTCCGGGTGGCAATCGTGGTCCGGGTGGTCCCGGTGCGCGTGGCCCGGGCGCCAATGCGCGCGGCCCCGGCGGCCCCGGTGGCAACCGCGGTCCCGGTGGCCCGGGCGGCAACCGTGGCCCGGGTGGCCCCGGCGGTCGTGGTCCCGGCGGTCCGGGCGGTCGCCCGGGTGGCAACCGCGGCCCGGGTGGCGGCGGTCACCGTGGTGGCGGCCCGCGCGGCGGCTGATCAGTGAGATAAAAAAACCCCGGCTTCGGCCGGGGTTTTTTGTTGGGGCTGAGCGGTGCAGCCACGCAAGGCGTGGCCCTACCCCCTCAACGGCGTTCGATGGTGAACCGCCCCACGCCCACGCCCAGATCCCAGCCCTTGCCGGTTCCGGCCAGGGCCAGCGATACATCGCCCTTGGTCATCACCTGCGCATTGCTGGATTTGTCGGCGCCGGCGTGCGCTTCAACAGCCGCGTAGGAACCGATCAGGTCGTTGACCGAGTAGGCGCCGGAGAACTTGCCCTTGCCGTCGACGATCTTCGACTTGCCCACGGTGAGCCCGCCGCCCTTGGCGGTGATCTTGACCGGGATGCGGGTGCCGTTGTCGCACTGGATGGTGCCGGTACCCGAGGCGGTCTTGTACAGCACCGACCAGCCGGCCAGGTTGTAGTGCAGCTCGCAGTCAATGTTGCCGGCGGCCTGCGCGGCCGGGACGGCCGAGATGCCGGCCAGTGCGATCAATGCCAGGGAGAACTTCTTCATGCGGGTCCGCTCGTACTGAAGGGGTAACAAGCCAAATCTAGCAGCGCGCGCGTGTGGCGCGGATGATGCGCATCGCGCGCATCCGGCATCCGTTCAGCACGAGCGGCCCGGGTAGTAGTGCCGGCCGCTGGCCGGCTCCAGGCAATCCTGCAACGCCCATGAGTGCCGGCCGCTGGCCGGCTCCAGGCAATCCTGCAACGCCCATGAGTGCCGGCCGCTGGCCGGCGATGCGCACCGCCAGCAACGTGCAGAGCCGGCCAGCGGCCGGCACTACCGTTTCAGCTGCGTTCCTGCAGGCTGAAACTGTCGGCATCGAGCATCGCCGGGAAGCGCGCGCGGTGGGCGGCGAGTGCCGCGGCCGAGATCGTGGTGGTGACCACCTGCTCGGTTTCGCGCACTTCCACCTGCGGCTGGCCGAGGAAATCGATCACCGCACTGTCGCCGGCGTAATGCAGATCGTTGCCGTCCACACCGATCCGGTTCACCGCCGCCACAAAGCAGAGGTTCTCGATCGCACGCGCACGCAGCAGCGTCTTCCACGCATAGGCGCGGGCCGATGGCCAGTTGGCCACGAAAATCTGCAGATCGAAATCCAGCTGATCGGCGCGCTCGACGTTGTAGCGGTTGCGGCAGAACACCGGGAAACGCAGGTCGTAGCAGACCTGCGGATTGATCCGCCAGCCTTTCCACTCCACGCACAGGCGCTCGCGGCCGGCGGCGTAGCGCTCGTGCTCGCCGCCGTAACGGAACAGGTGGCGCTTGTCGTAGTACTGCAGCTCGCCCTCCGGCGTGGCCCACAGCAGGCGGTTGTAGACGCCCTCGCCCACCCGCAGCTGCACGCTGCCGGTGACCGCCGCGCCCAGCCGCACGGCCTGCTCCCGGATCCAGGCGACGGTGGGGCCGTCCATGCCCTCTGCCTTGTCGATGGCATCGTTGGAGAAGCCGCTGGTGAAGGTCTCCGGCAGGATCACCAGATCGGTCTGCCCGGCCAGCGGCGCCAACAGCGCACCGTAATGCGCGCGGTTACCCGCCGGGTCGTGCCAGCGGGTGTCGCCCTGGATCAGGGAAATGCGCAGATCCTGCAGCTCGGTCACGGCACCCATCACAGTGCCCGCAGGCGGTCGATCGCCGCGTCCATCGTGGCGTCGTTCTTGGCAAAGCACAGGCGGACCAGACGCTGGCCGGCCGGGGCGGTCTCATAGAACGGCGACAGCGGGATCGCCGCCACGCCCTTCTCGATCGTCAGCCATTTCACGAATTCGTGGTCCGGCAGATCGCTGACGGCCGCGTAATCCACCAGCTGGAAGTAGCCACCCGGCACCGGCAGCGGTGTCAGGCGCGTGGTCAGCAGCTGCTCGCGGAAGCGGTCGCGCTTGGCCTGGTAGAACGCGCCCAGTTCCAGATGGTGTTCGGGCTCGTCACGGATCATCGCGGCGAAACCATACTGCGCCGGGCCGAAGCTGGTGAAGGTGTTGTACTGGTGCACCTTGCGGAACTCGGCGGTCATCGCCGGCGGCGCGATCGCGTAGCCGATCTTCCAGCCGGTGCAGTGGTAGGTCTTGCCGAAGCTGGAAATCACGAACGCACGCTCGCGCAGCTCCGGATGGCGCAGCGAGGATTCGTGGCGGCGGCCGTCATAGATGATGTGCTCGTACACCTCATCGGAGATCAGGTAGATGTCGGTGCCGCGCAACACATCGGCCAGCGCCTGCATGTCCTCGGCGGTCAGCATCGCGCCGGACGGGTTGTGCGGGGTGTTGACCATCAGCAGGCGGGTGCGCGGGGTGATCGCGGCACGCACGCGGTCCCAGTCGACCGCGAAGGTCTGCGGGTCCAGCGGCACGTGCACGGCACGCGCGCCGGCCAGGTCGATCGCCGGCTCGTAGCAGTCGTAGGCCGGGTCGAGCACGATCACCTCCTCGCCGGGGCGGACCACGGCGTGGATGGCGTTGAAGATCGCCTCGGTGGCGCCGCTGGTGACGGTGATCTCGGTATCCGGATCCACCTGGGCGCCGTACAGATCCAGTGACTTCTGCGCGATGGCCTGGCGCAGCGGCGCCACGCCGGTCATTGGCGGGTATTGATTCAGACCGCCCTGCATCGCGGCGACGGTTTCATCGATCAGCCGCTGCGGTGCGGAGAAATCCGGGAACCCCTGGCCCAGGTTGACCGCGCCGTGTTCGGCGGCGAGCTGGGACATCACGGTGAAGATGGTGGTGCCCACCTTGGGCAGCTTGGTTTGCGGTTGCATCGGCAGCAGGGAAAGAACCGGGGGAACTCCCAGTGTACGCAAATCATCCTGCCCGTTCCCCCGATACAATGGCGGCCCATTCCGGTGCAAAGATCCCGCCCCTTGAACGCCCCTCCGTTGCTGGCCGCGCATGGCCTTGGCTTCAGTCGCAACGACGAACCCGTCTTCGGCCCGCTGGACCTGCACGTGGATGCCGGCGAAGCCCTGCTGGTGCAGGGCGACAATGGCGCGGGCAAGACCACCCTGCTGCGGGTGCTGGCGGGCCTGCTGCGCGCCGGCAGCGGCCAGGTCGAGATCGATGGCAAGCGTGCCGGGCACAAGGAGCGCGCGAACTATGTGGCCTACCTGAGCCACCTGCCCGCACTGAAGCCGGACCTGGACACGCTGGAGAACCTGCATTTCCTGTGCGGACTGCACGGCCGCCGCGCCCGCCAGATGCCCGGCAACGCGCTGGCCATCGTCGGCCTGGCCGGCTATGAGGACACCTTGGTGCGACAGCTGTCGGCCGGGCAGAAGCGACGCCTGGCGCTGGCCCGCATCTGGCTCTCGCCCGCGCCGCTGTGGCTGCTTGACGAGCCGTACGCCAATCTCGATCTGGACGGCATCAACCTGGTGAACCGCATGATTTCCGCGCACCTGCGCAGCGGCGGTGCCGCCCTGGTCACCACCCACGGCGCGTACGCCGCGCCACCGGTGCGCACGCGCCTGCTGACCCTCGGAGCGGCGGCATGATCGCGCCGGGTACCGAACCGGGTCTATGGCAGACCGCGCGGGCGCTGGTCGCCCGCGACATGCGCCTGCTCTGGCGCCGCCGCGGCGATGCGCTGCAGCCCTTGCTGTTCGCGTTGCTGGTGGTGGTGCTGTTCGCATTGGCCTTGGGCCGCGATCCCGAGGCGATGGCACGCGTGGCCGCAGCCGTGATGTGGCTGGCGGTGCTGCTGGCCGGCCAGCTGGCCCTGGATTCGCTGTTCCGCAGCGACGCCGAAGATGGCTCGCTGGAGCAATGGTTGCTGGCCCCCGTCCCGCTGGCCTGGCTGGTGCTGGTGCGGGTACTGGTGCACTGGGTCACCACCGCCCTGCCGCTGATCGTGATGTCGCCGTTGCTGGCGGAAATGCTGCATCTGCCGCATGACCAGCTGCCGATGTTGCTGGCATCGTTGCTGCTGGGAACGCCGCTGCTGAGCTTGATCGGCGGGGTGGTCGCCGCGCTGACGGTCGGCATCCGGCGCTCTGGTATTCTCGTGGCGCTGCTGGCCCTGCCGTTGTATGTGCCGGTGCTGGTGTTCGGTGCGGGCAGTGTGGCGGCGGTCGCCCGCGGCCAGGACCCGATCGGTGCGCTGCTGATGCTGGGCGCCGGGCTGGTGGTGGCGCTGGTGCTGGCCCCGCTGGCGACGGCCGCGGCGATCCGCATCTCGCTGAGTTGAGCGGTATGGCGTACTGTCGGTGGCGTGAACTGCGTTGTGAGCGTCACCTGCCTCCGCGTCAACCGTTGCCGAGCCACTCCACGTCCGTTCCATCGTCGCCCTTCGTTGGATAGCCACTGCCGCATGCACCCGATCGTCCGCTGGTTCCACCAACTCGGTTCGCCGCCCACCTTCGACCGCTTTGCCGCGCGCTGGTCGCGGGTGTTCTACCTGGCGGCGGTGCCGGTGCTGCTGGTCGGCATCTGGCAGGCGCTGGCGGTGGTGCCGGCCGACTCCAAGCAGCTGGACAGCTTCCGCATTCTCTATATCCACGTGCCGAGCGCGTGGATGAGCCTGTTCGTGTTCGCGCTGATGGCGCTGTACGCCGCGATCGCGCTGATCTGGCGGATCAAGACCTGCGAAATCCTGGCGATGGCCTGTGCCCCGCTCGGCGCAGGCTTCACCCTGATCACCCTGCTCACCGGCAGCATCTGGGGCAAGCCGACCTGGGGCACCTGGTGGGACTGGGACCCGCGCATGACCACCGAGCTGATCCTGCTGTTCCTGTACCTGGGCGTGATCGGCCTGTACCACGCCATCGAGGACCGTCGCAGCGCCGCGCGCGCAGCGGGCCTGCTGTCCATCGTCGGGGTGAGCCTGCTGCCGGTGATCCGCTATTCCGTGGAATGGTGGGGCAGCCTGCACCAGGGCCAGACCATCCGCCTGTTCGGCGAGTCGACGCTGGATGCCAGCATGGCGCTGCCACTGTGGCTGATGGTGATCGGCACCAAGCTGTGGTTCGCCGGCTCGCTGCTGGCCAAGGCCCGCGCCGACAACCTGCTGCGCGAAGCCGGCAAGGCCTGGGTCGCCGCCGGCCCCCGTGCCCCACGGGAGGACAGCCGCCCATGACCCACCTGCCCTATGTGATTGCCGCCTATGCCGTGTTCGTGCTGGTGCTGGGCAGCGATGCCATCGGCTCCTGGCTGCGCCTGCGCTGGGTGCGCCGCCTGGCCGCGCGCCGCCAGCAGCGCCAGCAGGCCCGCGCTGCCGCCGGCAGCGCACCGCCGCTGGCACCGGAGCTGACCCGATGAATCCGGTCAGGCGTCGCCGCCTGCTCTGGGTGATGCTGCTCGTGCTGGCCTCCGGCCTGGCGACCGCGCTGGTCGCGATGGCCCTGCAGCGCAATATCGCCTACCTCTACACCCCCTCCGAA
Source organism: Stenotrophomonas sp. TWI809 (assembly GCF_039673205.1). NCBI lineage: Bacteria > Pseudomonadati > Pseudomonadota > Gammaproteobacteria > Lysobacterales > Lysobacteraceae > Stenotrophomonas > Stenotrophomonas sp. TWI809. The sequence goes on from NZ_JBDJLE010000007.1 coordinate 28,618, forward strand.
GTGCTGCGTGGCGATGCCGGCGATCACGCCCGGTTCCGTCTGGGCGGCATGGTGGTCAAAGGCTCGCTGCAGCGCGCACCCGGTTCGCTGGATGCGCACTTCGTGGTCACCGATGGTGACGCGACATTGCCGGTGATCACCTCGCGGATCCTGCCGGACCTGTTCGCCGAGGGCACCGCCGTGGTCGCCACCGGACGCCTGCAGGACGGCCGTTTCGTTGCCGAAGAAGTGCTGGCCAAGCACGACGAGACCTACATGCCCAAGGAAGTGGCCGACAAGATGGGTCAGGCACATATCAAACACGATGTGCCCGTGCCGGCGCCGGAGACGTACTGAGTGCTGCCGGAACTGGGGCAGATCCTGCTGGTCACCGCACTGTTGATGGCCGTGCTGCAGACCGTGCTGCCGCTGTGGGGCGCCCATCGCGGCCGCGCCACGTGGATGGCGGTGGCGCGACCGGCGGCGTACGCGCAGCTGGCGCTCCTGCTTGGGGCATTCGGCGTGCTGACAGCGGCGTTCGTCACCCAGGATTTCTCGGTGCGCTATGTGGCGGAGAACTCCAACTCGCTGCTACCGCTGGCCTACCGCTATTCGGCGGTGTGGGGCGCGCATGAAGGCTCCCTGCTGCTGTGGGCGCTGGTGCTGGCGCTGTGGTGCGGCGCCGTGGCGCTGTGGTCCAAACGCCTGCCGGCCGAGGTGTCCGCCCGCGTGCTGGGCGTGCTCGGCATCATCAGCATCGGCTTCCTCGCCTTCCTGATCTTCACCTCCAACCCGTTCGCGCGGCTGCTCCCGGCGCCGCTGGAAGGGCGCGACCTCAATCCGCTGCTGCAGGATCCCGGGCTGATCATCCACCCGCCGATGCTGTACATCGGGTACGTGGGCTTTGCGGTGCCGTTCGCATTCGCGATCGCCGCCCTGCTGGAAGGCCGCGTGGATGCACGCTGGCTGCGCTGGACGCGACCATGGACCAACGTGGCCTGGGGCTTCCTGACCATCGGCATCGCACTGGGCAGCTGGTGGGCGTATTACGAACTGGGCTGGGGCGGGTGGTGGTTCTGGGATCCGGTCGAAAACGCCAGCTTCATGCCGTGGCTGGCCGGTGCGGCGCTGATCCACTCGCAGGCGGTCACTGAAAAGCGCGGCAGCTTCGCCAGCTGGACGCTGCTGCTGGCCATCGCCGCATTCGCGCTGTCACTGCTCGGCACCTTCCTGGTGCGCTCGGGCGTGCTGACCAGCGTGCATTCGTTCGCGGCCGATCCTTCGCGCGGCACCTTCATCCTGATTTTCCTGGCCCTGGTGATCGGCGGCGCGCTGCTGCTGTACGCGCTGCGGGCCGGCGCGCTGACCAGCGAGGATCCGCGCCGCGGCTTCCTGCCGACCTCGCGCGAGACCCTGCTGCTGGCCAACAACCTGCTGCTCGCCGCCGCCTGCGGCATGGTTCTGCTGGGCACGCTGTATCCCCTGCTGGCCGATGCCTTGGGCCTGGGCAAGGTCTCGGTCGGGCCGCCCTACTTCGGCACGCTGTTCGTGGTGCTGATGGCACCGCTGGTAGCACTGCTGCCGTTCGGGCCGCTGGTCAACTGGCAGCGCGACCAGGCCTCGCGGCGGTTGGCGATGCTGGCACCGTGGGCCGGGCTGGCCCTGCTGCTGGGCGTGATCGCGTACTTCATGGCGCCGCAGGGCGCGTTGAAGACCGCCGCCGGCGTGACCGGTGCGGCCTGGGTCGCGTTCGGTACCGGGCGTTTCGTCTGGACCCGCCTGCGCGGCAATGGCAGGTTCACTGCCGAGATGGTCGGCATGCTGCTGGCCCATGGTGGGGTGGCCGTGTTCCTGGCCGGCGCGCTGCTGGTCGAAGCCTTGAACGTGCAGCGCGAAGTCGCGCTCGCCCCCGGGCAGTCGCTGGTGGTGGGCACCTATGAAGTGCGCTTCGAAGGCGTGGACCATCAACAGGGCCCGAATTACGTCGCCGATCGCGGGCACCTGCGCGTGCTCCAGCACGACCGCGAACTGGCCCTGCTGCATCCGGAAAAACGCCTGTACGCCAGTGGCGGACAGGTGATGACCGAGGCCGGCATCCACGCCCGCCTCAACGGCGATGTTTACGTGGCACTCGGCGAGTCGCTGGGCAACAATGCATGGGCCGTGCGCGTGCACATCAAACCGTTCGTCCGCTGGATCTGGCTGGGCGCGCTGCTGATGGCACTGGGTGGCTTCGTCACCGCCGCCGATCGTCGTTTCCGTCGTCCCTAGGAGTTTCCCGTGTCCGATCCCCGCCCCGCCTCCCGTCCGCTGCCGCCCGTGGCCATCGTCATCGGGGTGCTGTTCTTCTTCGGGCTGTTGGGGCTGATGATCTACGGGGTGATGAAATCCGGTGCGCCGGACCGCGATGTCCTGCCCTCGGCACTGATCGGCAAGCCCGCACCGGCCTTCGAACTGCCGGTGCTGCACGATCCGCACATCAAGGTCAGCAGCACCGAACTGCGCGGCGCCCCCTACGTGCTCAACGTCTGGGGCAGCTGGTGCGCGGCCTGCCGCGACGAACATCCGATCCTGACCAGATTCGCCGAAACCAAGCGCGTGCGCGTGATCGGCTACAACTGGAAGGACGAGCCGGCTGATGCCCTGCGTTGGCTGGAACAACTTGGCAATCCGTTCGTGCTGGTGCTGAGCGACATCGAAGGCCGCACCGCGATCGACTGGGGCGTCACCGCCGCGCCGGAGACCTTCCTGGTTGACGCCAGTGGCGTGGTGCGCTGGAAGTACAGTGGCGCGCTCAGCCAGCGCGTCATCGATACCCAGCTGATTCCGGAACTGGAAAAGGTGGAGCGTGCCAATGCCCAGCCGCAGCTGCCCGCCTCGCCGTAACCGGATGCTCCGCCAGGTCGGCGTGGCGCTGATCGCGCTGACGCTGTCCATGGCCTCGCCGGTGATGGCGCAGGCCGTCTCCGACCCGACCCCGTTGCAGTATCGCGATGCCGCCGAGGAAGCCCGCTTCCACGCGCTGGCCGCCGAGCTGCGCTGCGTGCAATGCCAGAACCAGTCGCTGGCCGATTCCAATGCGCAGATCGCACATGACCTGCGCCGCGAGGTGCTGGTGCTGATGCAGCAGGGCAACAGCGACGCACAGATCAAGCAGTTCCTGGTCGACCGTTATGGCGAGTTCGTGCTGTACCGGCCACCGATGGAGGCACGCAATGCGCTGCTCTGGTTCGGCCCACCGGTGGCGCTGCTGCTCGGCGCGGGCGTGCTGATCTGGGTGGTGCGTCGGCGCAGCCGCGGGATCGAACCGATGGACAAGAGCGAGGAGCGCTGGTGAGCCTTTGGATGGCCCTGAGTGCCGCGGTGGTCGCGGCGGCCGTTGCGGCATGCGTACTGTGGCCGCTGCGTGCGGGCGGCCAACACCGTCCCTTCGTGATCGCGATGCTGGTCCTTGGGTTGGCCGGTGGCGCGTTGTACCTGCTGGTCGGCACGCCGGATGCCGCCGAGCGGACGGCGGCCAGTAACGAACCCGCCACACTGGAAGATGGCGTGCAGGCGCTGGAAGAGGCGCTGGCGAAAGACCCACAACGCGCCGATGGCTGGGCCCTGCTCGGCCGCTCGCAACTGGCACTGGGCAAGCTGGCCGAGGCCACGGCCGCGTTCGACCGCGCGGTGCAACTCGCCCCGGACGACCCCGGCGTGCTGGTCGAAGCGGCACAGGCGCGCGCCCAGGCCGCACCCGGCAAACAGTTCGACGACCAGGCCCTGCAATGGCTGCGCCACGCCAACGCACTCGCGCCGGAGAGCGAACGCGCCGGCTGGCTGATCGGCATTGCCCTGCGCCAGCGCGGGCAGGACGCCGAGGCGGTAGCCGCCTGGGAAGCACTGCTGCCCCGCCTGGAGCCGGGTGCGGCGCGCGCGTTGCGCGAGCAGATCGCCATCGCCCGCGGCGCTGCCGGTCTGCCGCCGCTGGTGGAAACGCCTGCCCCTGCGGCGGCTGGCGACCACGCCCTCGCCGTGCAGGTGCGCTTCGCGCCCGGAACCGCAATGGATCCGGCCTGGGCCAACGCCACGGTCTTCGTGATCGCACGCGCGCCGGACGGCCCGCCGATGCCGGTCGCGGTGCAGAAGCATCCGGCCAGCCGGCTGCCGCTGCTGGTGACGCTCGGCGATGGCGACAGCCCGATGCCAACCAGCACGCTGTCCCAGCTGCAGGAGGTCGAGGTAGTGGCACGGCTGTCGCGCTCGGGCCAGGCCAACCGCCAGCCGGACGATGTGGAAACCGCGCCGGTACGGGTGCGCCTGCCCCACGCCGGGCCGGTGTCCCTGGTGTTTGATCGCCCCTGACCGATGCGCGGCCGCGACGCAGCGTGCCGCTCACCACTACGGCGCCATCGCGGCGCCCGGCTAAACTGCGTGCATGACTGAATTCATTCCCCCCGGCACCCGTTATCACGCCCTGCCCTCGCCGTTCGCGTTCAAGCGCGGCGGTGAACTGCACGATGCGCACGTTGCCTACGAAACCTGGGGCACGCTCGCTGCCGATGCCGGCAATGCGGTATTGATCGTCACCGGGCTCTCGCCCGATGCGCATGCCGCGGCCAACGCCAACAACCCGGCCGCCGGCTGGTGGGAGGCGATGGTCGGCCCGGGCAAGCCGATCGATACGGATCGCTGGTTCGTGATCTGCGTGAACTCGCTGGGCAGCTGCAAGGGCTCGACCGGTCCGGCCAGCATCGACCCGGCCACCGGGGAGCTGTACGGCCTGCGCTTCCCCGAACTGTCGATCGAAGATGGCGCACGCGCAGCGGTCGAGGTGGTGCGCGCATTGGGCGTGACCGAGCTGGCCTGCGTGATCGGCAACTCGATGGGCGGGATGACCGCGCTGGCGCTGCTGATGCTGCACCCGGGCATCGCGCGCAGCCATATCAATATTTCCGGCAGTGCCCAGGCGTTGCCGTTCTCGATCGCGATCCGCTCGCTGCAACGCGAGGCGATCCGGCTTGATCCGCAGTGGAATGGCGGTCGCTACACCGACCAGGCCTATCCGGAATCGGGCATGCGCATGGCCCGCAAGCTCGGCGTGATCACCTATCGCTCCGCACTGGAATGGGATGGCCGCTTTGGCCGCGTGCGCCTGGATTCGGACCAGGCCGATGACGATCCGTTCGGTCTGGAGTTCCAGGTCGAAAGCTATCTGGAAGGCCATGCCCGCCGCTTCGTGCGCTTCTTCGATCCCAACTGCTATCTGTACCTGAGCCGCTCGATGGACTGGTTCGACCTGGCCGAATATGCCGACGGCGACGTGATGGCCGGGCTGGCCCGCATCCAGGTGGGCAAGGCACTGGCGATCGGCGCCAACACCGACATCCTGTTCCCGGTGCAGCAGCAACAGCAGATCGCCGACGGTCTGCGCGCCGGCGGTGCCGATGCGCAGTTCATCGGGCTGGATTCACCGCAGGGGCACGATGCGTTCCTGGTGGATTTCGCACGGTTCGGGCCGGCGGTCAGCGGCTTCCTGTCCTCGCTCTGAGTTTACCCATGCGCCTTCAAGGAAAGATCAGCGAGTGGAACGACGCGCGCGGCTTCGGCTTCGTGCAGCCCAATGGCGGTGGCGAGCGATGCTTCGTGCATATCCGCGCCTTCGCTGCACGTGATCGCCGCCCGGTGCTGGGCGATGTGATCACCTATGACGTGCAGGCGGATGCACAGGGACGCCGCAATGCGGTGGCGGTGCGGTTCGCGCTGGCTCGGGATGGTGGTCGTCCTGCTGCACGCACTGCGGTGCGTGGTGCGGGGCCGGATCGACTGCCGCGCACCGCCATCGCACTGGTGTTCCTCGCAGGCCTCATTGCCGTGGCGATTTGGCAGCACTGGCCGACGTGGGTACCGGGTGCGTACCTGGGCCTGAGCGTGGTGACCTTTGCCTGGTACTGGTATGACAAATCCGCCGCCCAGAATGATCGCCAGCGCACACCGGAAAGCACGCTGCAGGGCCTGGCCCTGCTCGGCGGTTGGCCGGGTGCGTTGATGGCACAGGCCATGCTGCGGCACAAGAACCGTAAAGCCGCCTTCCAGCAGGTGTTCTGGGCGGCCGTAGTGATCAACATCGTGGCGCTGGGAGGGTTGATCCGCGACGGCAGGTTCTTCGGGTAGATCCACGCCATACGTGGATGCTGTGCACGTAGTGTGCGGATCGCCTTCGGCGCTACCCTTCCAACCTTCCATCCCGCAACCGGTAACTCCGATGCACGATGCCCTCGGGCAGTGCGTCGTGGGTGATCATCAACAGACTGCGATTGCCCAGCGCCGCCACCATGTCCTGCAGCAATGCATGCGCGGTATCCACATCCAGGCCTTCGGTGGGTTCATCCAGCAACAGGATCGGTGCGTCACGCAGCAGCGCGCGCGCCAGCGCCAGGCGCCGCGCCTGCCCGGCTGACATCGTGGCGCCGTTCTCGCCCACCCACGCCGCCAACCCGCCGATCTGCTCGGCCCAGGCATGCAGACGGACCTCCGCGAGCACCTGCCACAGGCGCGCATCGCTGGCCGCCATGTCGCCGAGCCGCAGGTTGTCCGCCACGGTGCCAGCAAACACCGGCGCATTCTGCGGCAGCCAGGCGATCTGACGGTGCCAGTCGGCCTGCGCGAAACTGCGGATATCGGCATCACCGTAACGCACGCTGCCGGCCTCCGGATCCCACAGCCGCAACAGCAGCGAGGACAGCGTGGTCTTGCCACTGCCGCTGTCACCGCGGATCGCGATCCGTTCGCCCGGGGCGAGGTGCAGCTGCACCTGGTCCAGCAGCACCCGCGCCTGGCCGGGCCAACGGAACACCACCTGATCGAAGCGCAGCGTTGCAGGCACGGATGGCACGGTCACCGGCGCGGCGGCTTCCACCACGCCAGGCGCCTGGTCCACGATGGCCTCCAGCCGCACCGCGGCGACGCGGCCGGACAACCACGATTGCCAGGCCAAGCCGATCCCGGCCCACAGCTCCAGCAGTGCGACGGTCAGGAATACCAGTGCGGCCGCCAGCGCGGCATCCACGCTGCCGCGCTCGAAGGCATGCAGGGCCAGCCACAGCATCGCGACCAGGCCACCCGCGCCGCACAGACCGTGCAATGTATTGCCACTGATCAGCCGCCAGCGGCGACGCTTGTCACGCGACTTCAGCTGTTTGGCTGCCACCCGCACGCGCTGGTTCCAATGCTCGCGCGCCTGCAGGGCGGCAAGATCGGCCGCGCCTTCCAGCCCTTCGAAGGATTGGGTACGCAGCTGTGCCCGGTGCAGCGCGCGGTCGCGCTCCTGGTCGGCGGCGCCACGCACGGTCAGCCACGGCACCCCCAGCCCGATCAGCAAGGCGAGCATCGCCAGCAGAGCGGCCGCTGGCAGATAGATGATGCCCGCCGACACCACCGCGACCAGCGAGATGCCACCCAGCGCCAACAGCGGGCCGATCGCGCGTACCAGCAGGCCATCGACCTCGCCGATATCCGACATCAGCCGCGCCAGCAGTTCACCGGTGCGTACACCGGCCAGACGGGCCGGTGCCAGCGGCAGCGCACGACGGAAGAACCACACGCGCAGGTCACGTGCGATGCGCAGGGTGACATCGTGGCCGACCAGCTTTTCGAAATAGCGCGACACGATGCGCGCCATGGTCAGCCCGCGGATGCCCGCCGAGGGCGAGAAAAAGTTGAACCCATTGCCGAGCCCGGCGGCACCGGCCAAGGCGGCGGCGGTGAGGAAACCACCGGACAGGCCGAGCAGCGCGGTGCCGGCCAGCATCGTCGTCCACAGCAGCAGCACGGTCAGCAGCAGGCGGCCACGGTGCCGGGCGAACACGCCCTTCAGCGAATCGATGTGCGCCGCCTTCATGGCGTTACCTCCGAGGCCAGGCGCGCACCACCGGCGGTCAGGGTCAGGCGGGTATCTGCCCAGCGCATCGCGGTCTCGCTGTGGGTGGCGATCACCACGCTGCGCCCGCGCGCGAACGCCGCCAGGGTACGCAGCAGATCGGCTTCGGTGTCCGGATCGAGGAAGGCGGTCGGCTCGTCGAGCAGCAGCAGCTGCGGATCGCGCAGCAGCAACCGGGCCAGGCCGATGCGACGCGCTTCGCCACCGGACAATCCGAAGCCGCGCTCACCGATCACGGTGTCCAGCCCCTGTGGCAGTGCGGCAGCGAAGCGCATCACCTGGGCGGCCTCGGCCACGGCGCGCAGGTGCGCATCGGTCGCGCCCGGTGCGGCCAGGCGCAGGTTGTCGGCGATCGTGCCGTGGAACAGATAGGGGCGCTGCCCGGCGTAGCCCACGTCCAACCCCGGGCGCAGCACGATGCTGCCCTCGCGCGGGGGCAGCCACCCGGCCAGTGCTTCCAGCAACGTGCTTTTGCCACTGCCGCTGGGGCCGATCAGCGCCACGCGCTGCCCGGGCTCGATCTGGAACGAAAGCTGCTGCACCACATCGTGATGCGCACCCAGTGGTCGCAGGCTCACCCCACTTACGATGACCGGCGGGGCGTGCTGTTCGAGCAGTTCCGGAGCGCGCGCGGTGGCCGGCGATGCGTCCTCGGCCACGGGGGCGTCCGGCAACTCGCCAAGCAGGCGCTCCACTTCGGCCGCCGCGGCCAGCGCGTTGGCGCGGTCGTGGTAATGCGCGGCCAAGCGCCGCAGCGGTGCATAGAACTCCGGTGCCAGCAGCAGGCAGAACATGCCCACGCCGAGCGTCGGCACCTGTGCATGCAGCGACATCAGGCCGAGATAGCTCAGGCCCAGATAGAGCGCCACCATCGCCACGCTGACCGACGCGAAGAACTCCAGCACCGTCGAAGAGAGGAAGGCGATCCGCAGCACTTTCAAGGTGCGCTCGCGCACACCTTCTGCCGCCGTGGCCACACCGTCCAGCTCGGCCTCGCCTCGCCCGTACAGGCGCAGCAGACCGAGCCCCTTGATGCGATCGGCGAAGTGGCCGCTCATCCGCGCCAGTTCGCCCAGCTGCGCACGGCCGGCGGCTTCAGCGCCCCAACCCACCAGCATCATGAAGAACGGCACCAGCGGCGCGGTGAACAAGAGAATCAGTGCGATCACCCAATCGGTCCAGGCCACGGCGATGGCGATCAGCAGCGGGACCACGACCACTTCGATGCGGACGGGCTGGTAGCCGGCGTAATAATTCTCAATCGCATCGGCATGGGCGAGCATCAGTTCACCGAGTTCACCGGTGCGCTGCTGGCGCAGCCACAGCGGGCCACGCCCGAGCAGCCGCTGGTAAACCCGTTCACGCAGCGCCAGCCGCGCCGCATCGGCGACGTCACCGGCTGCCGCCTGGGTCGCGCTCCCCAGCAGGGTGCGGATGCCCAGCACCGCCAGCAAGCCCAGCAGCACGGGCGTGGCGTCGGCCAGTGGGCGGTGATCCACCAGCACCGCCTGGATCAACCAGGCGATGGCAGCCGCCTGCCCGATCAACAAGGCGCCGGACAGGCAGATGCAGATCGCCGCCAGCCGCTGCTTGCCGCGGGCGGCCGCCGCCAGCCCGCCCAGCCAGTGCAGGCGACGGCGGCGCAGGGCGGTTGTCTCAACAATGGACGCGTCGGGGGGTATGCTCAAAACAAGTCACTGGCGGCCACAGGGAGGTTCCGTCGATTGTAGTAGGTGCTGGCCCCGCCCCCGTGCGGCCAGCGGTCGCAGGGGTGGGATGCATACGATCCCCGCGCAGGTCTGTTTGTACATTGATCTGAATCAAGGCTGTTTGAAGTTGCTGGTCACAGAATTCACCCCGTAGACCCCCCCTTCCCGCCACCTGAAACGGCAAAACCCAACGAGGTAGCCAGGCCATGATTGATCAGACAGTCGTAGAACTGTCGCGGCTGCAATTCGCTCTGACCGCGATGTACCACTTCCTTTTCGTTCCCCTCACGCTTGGCCTGTCCTTCATGGTGGCCATCATGGAGAGCGTCTACGTCATGACCCGCAAACAGGTCTGGCGCCAGATGACGCTGTTCTGGGGCACGTTGTTCGGCATCAACTTCGCCATCGGCGTCGCCACCGGCATCGTGATGGAATTCCAGTTCGGCATGAACTGGTCGTATTACAGCCACTACGTGGGGGACATCTTCGGCGCACCGCTGGCGATCGAAGGCCTGATGGCGTTCTTCCTGGAAGCGACCTTCATCGGTCTGTTCTTCTTCGGCTGGAAGCGCCTGAGCCCGGTCAAGCATCTCACCGTGACCTGGCTGATGGCCCTGGGCACCAACCTGTCGGCGGTGTGGATCCTGATCGCCAACGGCTGGATGCAGAATCCGACCGGCGCGATCTTCAATCCGGAAACGATGCGCATGGAGGTGGTGGATTTCGCCGCCGTGCTGTTCAACCCGGTGGCCCAGGCCAAGTTCGTGCATACGGTCAGTGCCGGCTACGTGACCGGTGCGGTGTTCGTGATGTCGATCAGCGCCCTGTTCCTGCTGCGCAACAAGCACAAGGACATGGCACGCCGTTCCTTCGCGGTGGCGGCCGCCTTCGGCCTGCTGTCCTCGCTGTCGGTGGTGGTGCTGGGTGACGAAAGCGGTTATGCCGCCAGCGAACACCAGAAGATGAAGCTGGCCGCGATCGAAGCCATGTGGGAAACCGAGCGTGCGCCGGCCGACTTCACCGCCTTCGGCATTCCCAACCAGACCACCCAGCAGAACGATTACGCGATCAAGATCCCGTACCTGATGGGCCTGATCGCCACCCGTTCGCTGGACCAGCCGATCCCGGGCATCCTGGAACTGGTGGGGCGCGCCGAGAACCGCATCCGCGGTGGCCAGCTGGCCTACGGTGCACTGGAACGCGTGCGCAAGGACAAGAACGACGTCGAAGCGCGCGAGATGTTCGACCGCCATTGGCAGGATCTGGGCCACGGCCTGCTGCTCAAGCGCTATCGCGAGGACATCCTCAACGCCACCCCGGAAGAAATCTCCAAGGCCGCGATGGATACCGTGCCGCGGGTCGCCCCGCTGTTCTGGACCTTCCGCATCATGGCCGGGCTGGGCTTCTACCTGATCGCCTTCTTCGCACTGGCCTTCTACTACTCGTGCCGCCACAACTTCCAGGACAAGCGCTGGTTCCTCAAGCTCGCCCTGTGGTCGCTGCCGGCGCCGTGGATCGCGATCGAATGCGGTTGGTTCGTGGCCGAGTACGGTCGCCAGCCGTGGGCGGTGGACGGCGTGCTGCCGACCTTCTACGCCGCCTCGGGCCTGGCCCTGCATGAAATCCTGACCACGCTGGCGGTATTCACCGCGCTGTACACGGTGCTGCTGGTCATCGAAGTGAAGCTGATGCTCAAGGCGATCCGCAAGGGCCCGGACGACATCCTGCCGTCGCTGCAGGCTGCAGCCACGTCCCTTTCCCCCAATGCCGCTGCGCCGACCCACGGTCGGGCGTAAGGCAGGAGAACCCAGATGGAATTCATTGGACTCGATTACACCACGCTCCGCGTGATCTGGTGGCTGCTGCTCGGCATCCTGCTGATCGCCTGGGCGGTGATGGACGGTTTCGACCTCGGCGTCGGCACGTTGCTGCCGTTCGTGGCCAGAACCGATGACGAACGCCGGCTGGTGATCAACACCGTCGGCCCGGTGTGGGAAGGCAACCAGGTGTGGCTGGTGCTCGGTGGCGGCGCGATCTTCGCCGCCTGGCCGCCGCTGTACGCGGTCAGCTTCTCCGGCTTCTACCTGGCGGTGTTCCTGATGCTGTTCGGGCTGATCCTGCGCCCGGTCGCCTTCAAGTACCGCAGCAAGATGCCCGGCAAGCGCTGGCGCGAGAACTGGGACCGTGCGCTGTTCGTCGGCGGCCTGCTGCCGGCACTGATCGCCGGCGTGGCGGTGGGCAACGTGCTGGTCGGCGTGCCGTTCCACTTCGATGACAGCATGCGCATCTTCTACACCGGCACCCTGATCGGCCTGCTCAACCCGTTCGCGCTGGTGGCTGGGTTGGTCAGCGTGGCGATGGTGGTCTCGCACGGTGCCGCGATGCTGGTGCTCAAGACCGATGGCCCGGTGGCCGAGCGCTCGGCCCGCTACGGCAGCGTCGCGGCAATGCTGACCTTCGTGCTGTTCGCCCTGGCCGGCGTCTGGGTGGCCTTTGGCCTGCCGGGCTACCAGATCACCTCCCAGGTGGTCACCGATGGCCCGACCAACCCGCTGCTCAAGACCGCTGCCGTCGGTGCGGTCGCCGGTGGCTGGCTGCGCAACTACCAGAGCATGCCGCTGACCCTGCTGGCCCCGATCCTCGGGCTGGTTGGTGCACTGGCCAGCGCGGTGCTGCTGCGGGCCCGCCGTGGTGGCCTGGCCTTCCTGGCCTCGGGGGCCTCGATCACCGGCATCATCCTGACCGTCGGCTTTGCGATCTTCCCGTTCCTGCTGCCCTCCTCCAGCCAGCCGGGCTCCAGCCTGACCGTCTGGGACAGCTCCTCCAGCCACCTGACCCTGGGGATCATGCTCATCGCCACGGCCATCTTCCTGCCGATCATCATCGCCTACACCTCCTGGGTCTACCGCGTGATGAAGGGCAAGACCACGGCCGAAGAGATGGGCGACAACCCCAACGCTTACTGACGCGCCCCACGGCGCCATAGGAGACTTACCATGTGGTACTTCGCTTGGATTCTGGGTGCAGGGCTGGCTTCGGTCGTGGCCATTCTCAATGGCATGTGGTTCGAAGCCCGCGAGCAGAGCCGTACGGATCACGAAGAAGGCTAAAAAAAGGTTGCCGATCGGGTCTTCACACCGTATCCTTGTCGGCTCCTTCGGGGTGTAGCTCAGTCTGGTAGAGCGCTACGTTCGGGACGTAGAGGTCGCAGGTTCGAATCCTGTCTCCCCGACCACTTCGGTGGTCGTATTGAAGCCTGGGAACACGTTTCCAGGCTTCTTTATCAAGGGCCGTGGCAACACGGCACCGAAGGTGAAAAACGCGATCCCCCCTTGCCGCCGACCGGCGGGATCGATACAATAGGCGGCTCCTTACGGGGTGTAGCTCAGTCTGGTAGAGCGCTACGTTCGGGACGTAGAGGTCGCAGGTTCGAATCCTGTCTCCCCGACCATTTGATGGTCACAATCAAGCCTGGAAGACGTCACTGTCCTCCGGGTTTTTTTGTGCCTGGCGATTGGCAGGCCGGGTAGCGGCTGCGGATCTCCCCTTCGCAGCTGCCGGTGTAGCGGTACCCGCTGCGCATCATGCAGTGCTGCAGATCATCGAACGTGCGGCCCAGGGCCTGCTGGATCACCGCCGCGCTGGACTTCTGAGGCGTGGAGACGTGGTAACCACCATTGGCGGCCCCACCACATTCGCGCCAGTCGGCATCGCGGGCCGCGCCGTCATTGCCCATCTTCTGCCAGGTGTCGCGTGGCGGCACGAGGGTACGGCTGACCGATGGATCGCCATTCATCCACATGCCGCCGATGCCGCAGGCGCCGAGGCTGAGGGCCAGGCACAGGGCGGTGACGGCGCGTGGGTGCAGCTCAATCACACACGCCCCGAAGATACGCATCCGCCCGTGCCTCGGGGGATGCGGCCGAGCGTTCAGGGGTCGCCGCGCGGAAAGTGATGCCAAGCTGCTCGGCGCTGCGTTGCAGCCCTTGCATCTTCGGCGACTGGCCTGCGACCGTGAGGGTCAGATAGGAAAGGCGCTGCTGCTTGAAACTGCCGAGCGCCGACTGGACTGCTTTTCGTGTGACATCTTCGCTCTCACCGGCGACGACCAGGCGGGTCATCGGTGGCTCGGCACCCCGGGCCATGAGCGCCTTCAACTGATCCATCCATGCAGCCTTGCTCACCACCGAGCCCAGCATGAGGTTGGCCACGGGATTGCCTGCCGAGGGAACATCAATGTAGAAGGCCGCGCATCGCACCGCTTGTGCCGACTGCGGCGATTCGAGCAGCTCAGGATCAGCGCACGCTGCGCCGGCGATGCCCAGGAGAGTCAAACCAAGCGCGAGGCGGGCAGACGATCCAGATAGTGGACGAAAGAACGACTGCATGTTCTGGCTCCCAAGGATAGTGATACGCACTGGATGGAGGACCGCATACGCCTCGGCGCATCAGCGCTGCGGCACGGACCCCTCCGCGCGCTGGCATGCAGGGAAACGACTGGGAATCTCACCCTGGCAGGTACCGGTGTACTGATACTGTTTACCCAACATGCAACGTTGCATCTGATCGAATTTCGCACCGGAGCGCGCGGCCGTCTCAGCACCTGTAGTGCCTGGCAACACCGCATAGCTCCCCTTCTCCGTACCCCCGCAGGACACCCAGTCGAGCTGACGCGCTTCAGGTGTATTGGACGGGTGCTGCCAGCTTTCCATCAATGAAGGTGGGTTGGCCAGCCGCTCATACGCCGCTTTATCGCAGTAGATCATCGGTGTCTGCGGCCCACAGATGCGGCCATTGCCAATCACGCAACCGGACAGCAACGCGACTGCCAATGCAGCTCCAGCCGCTCTGATCTGTCGTTGCGCAGACGGCTCAATCAAGCAGCAATCTCCCCGAACCGGACTGGCAGGCGGGATAGCGGCCCGGAATATCGCCTTCGCAGGAACCGATGTAGTGATACTCCTTTCCCAACATGCAACGTTGCGCAGCGTAGAGTTTCTCGCGCGAAAGCTCGGCATCCTCTTGAGGAGTAGCCCCTCGCCGGTCTGCCGAAATGTTCCCACTTCGTTGGCCACCGCACGCCTGCCAATCCATGTCGCGTACCAGGACGCTGGCATCCGGCCGGGTCCACTCGTGGCCCGGGGGGCTGAGGTGCCGGGTCGCAGCGGGATTGCCGTTCATCCACAACCCGCCTGCGCCGCAAGCGGTCACGCCCGACAGCACGGCCAGCACGGCCAGCACGGCCAGCACGGTCATTGTGCGACAAATGCGCAACGCGAAATGATTGCGGGCGATGAACGGCCTGGGGTAAAGCAGCATCCTGGTCACCGCACTCAGTCCACCGGGAACCCACCAGGCACGAACTCGAATCCTTTCCCGGTCATGCACGCATCACTCAGCTGACTCAGCCGCGTACCAATTTCCTTGCGCCGCTTTTTCTGCGCAGCGGTACGATCAGCGTGCCAGATCTTGGTAATCACCGAGCTCTCCTTCAGCAGCCCGGCGTATTCTTCATTGTTCCGCAATTCCTGACTGCATTGCTGCCGAGCCTGGTCCGCGTCGGCTTTGCTGGCACCTGCCTTACGCCAATGCTGTTTGGTGGGCATGACGCGAACGGAACCGGCCGGAACGGGTCCAATGTCCGTTGTGGCCACCCGGCCCGGCGCCGCAGGTGCCGTGGCACATCCGGCAACAGTGATAAGCGCGGCCGCCGCCAGCATCGAGGTGTACTTCCTGATCATCGTTTTTCAGCCTCACGTTTGGGGACCTGCCTGACAGGTTGATTGATCTTACCGATGCCCCACACCTTGTCCGTGATGGACCGCAGCTCCGTACCGTCCGCGGGCAGGTAACCCACGTAGGCACTGTGCGACCCCGGGAAGCTGCCCTGATTCTTCTCGGAGGTCGCCGGGTTTCCGCCAAGAATGACGCGCCAGCTGCCTACGATGTCCGTCGGATGAGTGTTCTGCCATACCTCTCCCCTGGCGTCACCAATCAATCCGACCAACCCCAGCGCTTGTTGTGCATTGGCTGCAGCCCCGTTGTAGAGGATGTAGCCGATGGGGAACATCTTCTGGTCGTCGCCTCGAAGCTGCAACATCGCATTGGTGAAGGTCATGCTGCCGCGGCTGTGATTGACGGCATTGAACTCCCATCCCTCCTCCCTGGCACGCTCCAACAGCGCAATGTTGGCCTGCGATGCGGCCGTCACAGGCAGCATGACGCCCGTAAGGCTGCCCAGGATGCCATTGGCTTTGTCGTACATCGCATACAGCCCTTCGGCCACCTTGTTGCCGGTGTAAGGGTTCAGGATGTAATACACCCCGGACGCGTTGGCTTCATTGGTGTTCTGCTTCGCGCCTGTGGCAAGCGCGTAGGGCTCAGCGTTGAAAATGCCGTTGTTGAAGATGTACAGCTTGCCGTCAATGGCCTGGACATCCTCCAACGCCAGTTCGGTCTGACGGCAGTTGGTCCCGCCCGCTTCACAGGTCTGCAGGACAATGCGACTTTGCTCCGTCGCTGCTTTATGCACCAGATCCGTCGTCCAGGCAGTGCCTTGGCGGAAGGCTTCGCCGGTGATCGCGTGCTCCGCAGCGGCACGCTCTTCGAGACGCTCAAGATCGATCAGCGCGGCAGATTGATGGGCGTTCAGCGTGTCGCGATTCAGCCCGGCCACCTGTTCTTCTGCCCCCTTGCCAGTCAGCGCGCGCTGGAGCTCATCATCCGTGATCAACACAGCGCCATCGCTGATCGCCGCACGGGTTGTCCCCTGCGAGCCGTCACTGGCGTCGCCATGGATCAGCTTGTTGCCGATGATCGTCTTGGTGGCGCCGTACAAGCCGGAGAAGGTTTCATCGGTGACACCGATTCCGCCGCTACTGGCCTTCGCGCTCGAAGCGTTCTCTATGTCGCTGACCACCAGTGCAGCTGTCTGAAGTCGATTCCTGCCGGCATCAATTGCTGCATCGCTGGAGCTGATCGCACCACCGACAAGCTGTGTCGTCCCATCCACATTGATCTGGAAGCCGCCGTCACCCGCACGAATGGCCGACTGCTCGGTGACACTGGCAAATTCACTGTCGCTCTTCTGGTTGAGCATGTAGGCACTGCCACTGAAACCCGCACCGAAAGTGACGCTGCCCCCGACGGTTCTGTCCTTGCTGTGGAAGCTGTGGGTATCCTGCAGACTCTCCACCGCCAGGTTGCCACCGACGTTCATTGCCACCTGCTCACCTGAAACTACCGCGCCACGCAGCGTGGTGTCGCCGCCCGATTCGATGACCAACGACTCTCCTGCAGTCAGGTGCGTCGTGTTCCAGTAGACGTCCTCGCCCTTGCCGCTGCCCCGCGAAGCACTGGCATTGGCCGTGATGCCGGCACTGGCACCGCCCGAGCCCACAGCGATGGCCACGCCTACGCCGCCACTGGCGCTGCTGCTCTTGCGCTCCATCTCGATCACGTCACGGGACGCAAGAAGCGCGACGTCTCCGTCCGCCTTGAGGCGGATGTTGCCGTCTGCCGTTACGTCACTGCCCTGAATCGTGATATCCGACGCGTTGCCAGCGCCCGTGGCACTGATCCGGACGTCGCCGCCGGCCCGGATCGATGACGCTGCCGCCGTGTCGCTCTGCGTTGTCGTCCGGCTGTCGCTCTTGCTGGCCCCCACGGTGATGGAAATGTTCAACCCGCCAGCCGCGCCTGGATCCGCGCCGACCGCATCGACGCCTTCCTTCACCGCACCCGCTGCTGTTGCAGCACCCATCGCCTGCTTACGCCAGTCAGAGGTCTTGCTGGTCGCACTTGCCATGTTGCCGGCGGTCTGCAGTGCAGTGATCACCGGCGCAGTGACCGCAACAGTGAGACCGGCCTGCCTGAACTTGCTCTCCTGCGCCGTCGTCTGCGTTTCGCGGGCCTCCAGAATCGCGACCTCACGCGCGTGGATGTCCACATCGCCCTCCGGCGCGAGGACGTCACTGCCAATCTGGCGATACGCCCCGCCCGCCAGCAGCACGACATCGCCTGCGAGCGAGCCGACGGTCGACCCCGCCGCGGTGTTGCGCGTGGCCTTGTTGTCGTCGCTCTGCATCTGCGTGCCGGCCGTGATCGCAGCGCCACCGTTGTAGATAAGGCCACTCTGCTCCTTCTTCTTGAAGTGGCTTTCCGTCGCCGATTCGCGAGCGGCCTGGATCACCAGATCCTGGTCGGCGGCAATCGTGGTGCCGACATCGGAGATCACATCGCTGCCGGTGATGGTGACGTTGCGTCCTTGGATGGCCACTGTGTTCCCGCCAACCGTGCTGCCCTGGGCAACGGTTTCATCGAGGCTGTCGCGGGTGGTGCGGGTCGTGGTGTTGAGCAGGCCGCTATGCCGGTGCTTTCGACCCTCGCTCCAGTTGTAACTGTCTTCGGACACCCCGATGTTGAGGTTGCCGGTCGCCACCGCGACCAGGGCACCCTCGGCGCTGTTGACCGTCGCTGCCTGCAACTCCATGTCCCGACCTGCCTGCAGCTGGACATCGCCGACAGTCCGGACATTGGTACCAACGCCACGGCTGTACCCGCTGCGCAGATAGTTGTCGGCATTGCGCACGTTGTTCTCCTGCCGCGCCTCCCGTACGGTGCCCAGTGACAGGTCGCGGCCGGCGGCGATCACGGTTTGCCCACCGGAGCCCGCGTTGACGATCTCGGCTCCGTCAAGACGAACATCACGCACCGCGCTCGCCAGCAGCGTGCCCCCAGCCTCACTCACGAACAACCCGGCCACGCGGTCGATGTTGGTCCGGCTGAAGTCGCTCAACCCCGCGGTGTTCTGACCGCTGCGGGTGGTGGTGACCAGGTTCAGATCACGGCCGGCGCTGGCGACCAGCACGCTGCGCGCATCGATCAGGCCGCCGAGGTTGTCCAGATCGGTACGCGCGTTGGCACTGACCGTGTCACCGCTGATGCGGCCGTCCAGGTTGCGCAGGTTCTGCGCGTCAATCTTCACCGCGGTACGGCCGGCGATGGTCCCGCTGTTGACCAGGTCGCCGCGCAGGTTCAGCTCCACCGAGCGGCCGGCCAGCAGCGTGCCGGTGCCGTCGATATCACCGGGGCGCACGCGAACGTACACCTGCGGAACCAGTGCGGTGGTGGTGCTGCCATCGGCCAGGGTCACGCGCTGCTCGACCAGCCAGACGATGTCGCTGGTGAGCTGGGCCATCTGTGCCGGGGTCAGCGCCACGCCGGGGCGCAGGCCCCACGCGTCGGCGATGGTGGCCGCGTTGTCGAGCAGCGCGCGGTATTGCGCTTCATCGTCGGCATAGCCATCCAGGAAGCGGCGGCCGGTGAGCTGGGCGACCTGATCGCGGACCAGCTTCTGTTCGTAGAACCCATCGCCCAACCGCTTCTGCACGTTGGCCGGGTCCACGCCCATCTTCTGCAGCAGGTATTCCGAACCGAGCCAGTTGCGGTAATCGGCAAAACGCGGATCGGTTTCGACCAGGTATTGGCCGGCATTCGGCCCGCTCTGGAACAGGCTGGTCTGCGGCAGTTCGGCATCCACGCCGATGGTGCGGATCACGGTCGGCTGGTTGCCCGCCGCGCCCTGTGCACCGGTGCCCGCCGTGCTGCCGGGACCGGCCAGCGAGGCGACGCTGGCGCTGACTTCGGTCACCTGGCGCTGTCCACCGATGGCGCCGGCGTCGGCTGCGCCGCCGACCTGCCCACCGACGGTACCGGTACTGACCCCGCCCACCTGGTAGCCGCTGCCACCATCGCGCGTGTTCTGTTCGGTGCGGGTCACGCCCAGATTGATGGTGCGCACTTCGTCGGCCGGGCGATAGGCGATCTTCCGGTCCCACTTGCGCTCGTGATAGCGCTTGAAACCACCGCGCCAGCGGCTGTAGGTGTATTGGCTGGTGCCTTCCTCGTGCACGCGGTACTCGCCGAATGCATCGATGTTGCGCAGGTTGCCGAGATCGCCCAGCAACGCGCCGCCGGCCAGGATCTGGCTCTTGTCGTTGATCAGCTCATCGCCACGCAGCGTCATGTTACCGCCGGAAATGATGCGACCCGGCGCGCTGGAGGTGACCTGGGTTTCGTACTCGGTGTGGGTGACGTCGTACTGCGTCCAATCCTTGACGTCGCCGTTGCCGTTCTTCCACCAGTACTTGCCGGCACGGCTCCAGCTGGACCAGGTGAACTCGCTGGCATCATGCATGCCGGGCGTGCCCTTGGGCTGGATGTACAGCTTCTTGGTCGGGCCCACCACCATCACTTCGGTGGTGGCGAAATGCTCGTTGCTGTTGAGCAGGCGCGTGGCATCGATACTCAAGCCACCCAGCGATTCGATGGTCGCGCTGGCGTTGTGCACCGAGCCGGCGCGACCGACTGCATGGCCCTGCGCATCCAGCGCACCGCCGATGTTGAGTGCGCTCTCGCCACCGCCAGCACTGAAGATCAGCGCCTGCTCGCGGTTGACCACGGTGCCGGCGCCGATGTCCAGGCGCTCACGCGCAGCAATGGTGGCCGCGCGGGTGACGCCCTCCAGCGTTTCATCACTGTTGACCAGGGTCGTGGCACCGATCGACAGGCGGTCGCCATAGATGCGGCCGGTGCCAACATTGAGGATCACATCGGCATCGATGCGGGTATCCACGCCGTCGATCAGCCCCCGGTTGCCAAGCACGCCATCGGCGCGCACCTGGGTGCGGAGGCCGCTGATCTCGCCGGTGGCGAGGTTGTCGATCTGGCGTGCATGCAGGTCCAGATCGCCGGCCTGCACTTTGCCTGCATTGGTCCACAGCCCCTGCGTGGAGACCGTGGCCTTGCCATTGGCGGTGATCTGGCCATCGTTGCGGTAATCCTGCTGCAAGGCCAGCACCAGATCGCCCTGCGACAACACCCGGCCGGTGCCATTGAGTGCGTTGGCATGCAGCGTCTGGTTGCCCGCGGACAGCAGCGTGCCGTCGGTGTTGCCGACCTGGCCGGCGCGCACGTCCAGACTGCCCGCCGAGGACACCAGGCCTTGCTGGTTGAACAGTGCATCGGTCGCCTGCAGCGCGATGCGCTGGTCGGCAGCGATCATGCCGCTGCTGTTGTCGATCTGCGCGGCGGTGAGGTCCACGTTGCGACCCTGCAGGCCGAGCGCGGTGCCGCCGCCGCTCGTGGCGCGGTTGTCGATGCGCGCGGCATGGGCGACCAGATCGCCACCGGCCACGGCCAGCCCGGCCTGGTTGACCAGCTCACCGCTCAGAGCGAGGGTCAGATTCTGGGCAGCCTGCAGGCGGCCGCCGCTGTTATCCAGGTGCTGCGCCTGCAGCAGCAGCGAGGAGCCGCTGCCGACCTGCCCGCCGCTGCGGTTGTCCAGCGAGGCCAGCCGCGCGTCCAGCGCCGTCTGCGCCTGGACAAGGCCGGCACGGTTGTCCAGTCCACCGGCACGCAGGGTCAGCCCGGCACCGCTGACGATGCCGCCACGCGCGCCCGCGTCGGTATTGCCCAGCCGCTGGCCGTGCGTATCGATGCTCATCCCACCACTGGACTGCAGCAGGCCCGCGCGGTTATCCAGCGCACCACTGCGGAGATCCAGGGTGCCGGCGGTGGCGGCGATGATGCCTTCACTGTTGTCCACGCCGCCCAGACGCGTATCCAAGGCGACGGAGGCGCCGGCCAGCGTGCCACGCACGTTGGTCAGCCCTTGGCTGGTCACCGACAGCGCACGCTCGGCCTGGATCACGCCGGCGCTGTTGTCGATGTCCGTCGCGCTGGCGAGGGTGACATCGCCCTCGACCGACGCCAGCGTGCCGGCATCGCGGTTGACGATGCGGCCGGCCTGCACGCGCAGCGCATCATTGGCGGCGATCGTGCCGGCACTGTTGTCCAGGGTCTGCGCGATCTCCACGTCGAGCATGTCGCCCGCGTTGACCGTACCGCCGCGGTTGTCGACGCTGCCCGCACGCAGCTGCTGCGCGCCACCGGAGGCGATCAGGCCGCCCTGGCGGTTGTCGAGCAGGCTACCCACGCCGAGTTGAAGCGCACTGTCGCCCGCCGCCTGGACGGTACCGGCCTGGTTGTCCAGCTGGCCTGCCTGCAGGTCCAGATCGCCCGCGCTGGCCAGCGTGCCGCGCTGGTTGTCGATCGTGCCGGTCACCTGCAGCGCGGAGGCCGCATCACCTGCTGCCAGAATCTTGCCGTCGCGGTTGGAAAGGTTGCCTGCCTGCACGGCCAGCGCGCCGTTGCCGACGATGCTGCCAGTGTCGTTGTACAGCGCGTTGGCCACGCGCAGGCCCAGCGCGTCGGAACCGGTGGCGATCAGTTCGCCACGGCGGTTGTCCAATTGGCCCGCATCGATCTCCATGCGGACGGCGGACGTCACACCACCGGAGACATCGAGGTTCTGGCCCTGCAGGTGCAGGGCGCCATTGCTGAGCAGCTTGCCGCCCGCGCCGGCCAGCGTCGCCGCGTTGATGTCCAGCCGCCCGCTGCCGGCCTGCTGCACCTGCCCGCCCGCGTTGTTCAACAGCGCTGTGGCGATCGCCAGGTCACCGTTGCTGGCGAGCGTGCCGCCACTGTTGTCGAGCGCGGTTGCCGCCTCGATCCGGTTGGCCTGGTTGCCGGTGGCCAGCACTTGGCTACCGCGGTTGTCCATCGTATCCACCTGGAGGTCGAGCGTGCCCGCCTGCAGATCGGCTTGGCGATGATCGACCTGGCCGGCGCGCAGAGTGAGCGTACCGGCGGTGGCGATCTCGCCGCGCTGGCCCTCCAGCGTGCCGGTGGTGAGCTGCAGCCCATCGCTGCCGGCGTGCAGCAGCGCGCCATCGGTGTTGACCAGCACCGCGCTGGCCAGCGCCAGCGATGCCGCGTTGCTGGCAAGACTGCCGCCGGTGTTGTCGAGCGTGCCTGCCACCTGCAGCTGGGCCGGCGCGCTGCCGCTGTGGGCGATCCTGCCGCCGTGGTTGGACAGCTGCGCCGCGCGCACATCAAGCGCACCGCCGACATTCAGCACCCCAGTGTCGTTGCGCAGTGCCTCGCCCTGCACGCGCAGGTCACGCTGCGTGGTCAGCTCGCCCTGCCGGTTGGAGAGCGTGCCACCCTCCACGGCCAGATCGCGCACCCCGAGGCGACCGCCGTCGTTGTCCAGGTCGCTGGCACGCAGGTCGATGTCGCCCCCGGCCAGCACGGCGCCGCCATCATTGTCGAGCAGTCCCGCGATCACCACGCGGCCCTGCGCGAGCGGCGCGCTCGTCGGTGGAGTGATGACGGACGTGCCGCCGTCGGTGCCCCCCGTGCCGGTCCCGGGCGTGCCGGGGCCGCCCGGGCCCGCCCCTTCGCCCGGCGTGGTCGGCGCGGTGCCGTCCTGTTGGGCCAGCGCCCCGATACTGCCCTTGTCACGGTTCTGCAGCCGCGCGCTCTGTACCGCCAGTGCCTGCACGCCCGCCTGTTCGATGCGCCCGTCGCGGTTGGCCAGCGAGGCGGCCTCCACATCCAGGCGGGTGCCGTTGAGCTGGCCGCCGCTGTTGTCCACGTCCTGGCCGGTGCGCAGGTTCAGTTCACGCCCGGCGCTGACCAGCCCTTCGTTGCGTACACCGCCGGTGGCAGCGATGCGCGTATCGTCGCGCGCCTGCAGTTTGCCGGTGTTTTCCAGCCGGCCATCGACAGTCACGACCAGCTCCCCGTTCTGCGCCCCGAGGTTGCCCGCATTGCGCACGCCCACGCCGTGCTCGGTGCCCATGAGCAGGATCTTGTTGGCGTACATGCCGCCCAGCTGGGCCACATCGAGCGCGTACTGCGGCGCATTGCCTTCGGCGGCCTGCGCCTGCACACGGCTCAGATCGGCGCTCACCGTATTGGCGCCGGTGGTGACCTGCAGCTGCTGTGCCCACAGGCCCGCGTTGAGCTGCACCGAGCGCGCGATCAGATCGGTGTAGTCGACCCGGCTGGCATCCATGCCGGCGCCGAAGATATGGATCGCACCGCCTTGCACGCGGTATCCCTCCAGCGCGCCGCCGTTGAACATCGGGGTGCCGGTGGTCAGGGTGATGCGGTTGGCGTTGATGAAGCCGCAGCCGTCGCAATCGATACCAGCGGGGTTGGCGATCACCACCTGCGCGCGGTCGCCGGCCACTTCCACGTAGCCGCGCAGCTGGCTCGGGTTCGCGCCATTGACCTCGTTGAGGATCACCCGCGCAGTGCCGCCGGCCAGCCACGGATTGCCCTGCACCCAACCGCCGAGCTGGGACTGCGTGTTGCCGCGCGAATTGTTGAGGATAACGCCCTGCTGGTCGACATCGAAGCGCTGGTAGGTATTGCGCGAGACACCGGCCGCACTCGGGGTCTGGATGTTGATCTGCGGCGTGCCGTTGGCGGTCTCCAGCACGGTCGGGCGCTGGTTGCCGGGCGCATTCGGATCGGCCACCACCTGCGCCGCGGCCAGGCCGCTCACGCCGACCCAGCCCAGCATCACCCACAGCGCGAACGCCATCGGGCGCAGTGCCGCCGTGCGATCGCCATCCTGCCCGGTACCGGCGCCGCCGGGGCGCGGCGTGATTTCCGCGGCGACCTGCCAGAGCATGAGGGCGTGGTTGAACACGAGGCGGTACAGATGCTTGTTCATGACAATTCCTTTGTGTGCGTGCGGTCGGTGCGGCGCGAACGCGCCCGCACTGAAATCAGAACGACCAGCTCAGGGTGAATCCGGTGACGGTATAGGCGTTCTGGAAACCAGAGGGCTTGTTCAACGGGGCGCCGACGAAGCCGTCCCAGTACAGGCCGCGATACGACCCGCGCAGGCCGATCACGCTGCCCGCCAGGTCATTGCCTACCTGCCATTGCGTGGCGCTGCCGCCGACATGGCCGTAATCGGCGCCAACGTAGAATTCCTGCCCGCCGCCCAGGGCCAGGCCGATGTCGTTGCGGATGAGCCAGCCGCGCTCACCCATCAAGGACATCTCGCCATCGAAGCCGCGCACGGTGTAGCGCCCGCCGATCGCGAAGCGGTCCTGCGGCACCAGCCCGCCACGGTTCCATTGCGCTCGCCAGCTGCCGGTGTAACGCAGGCGCTGCTGGCCGAGCTGGAACGGGACGCTCAGCTGTGCGTCGGCGAAGTAGATCTTCGGGTGCGAGGTGGCTTCACCGAACAGCTCCTCGGGCGCTGCGATCGAACCGAACGCCCCGGTGCCGCGGCGGAAGCCGACGGTGCCATCGAGCGTGGCCTGGCCGATGAAATGACGGTGGTTCAGGCCGAGCTCCCAGCCGCCCATGCGCCGGCGCTGGACCAGGATTTCGGTGTCGTCGATGAAGTTGCGCGAATCGCGCTCCCACGCACGCAGGTACATGCTGGTCTTGCTGTCCGCATTGCGGAACAGCAGGCGCGTGGCGCGCACTTCGGCGTTGTAACTCTCGCCGCTGTAGAGATACGACTGCTGGTTGCCGGCCACGGTCTGCTCGTACTCGTAGCCACTGCGCGTCGCGCCGAACAGCCAGTAGCCGACGGGAATCGAGTAGTGGAAGGTGAAGCCCTTGGTACCGCGCTTGCCGCCACTGAACACGTCGTGGTTGAGGTTGACGTAGAACAGGTCGTTCTGGCGCAGCGCGTGGTCCAGCGACATCGTCGCACCGGCCTGGGTCTTGCCGGTGGCCTTGCTGCCGGAATCGTCCAGGCTGAGGTTGAAACGGACCAGCCGCTGCTGCGACCACTGCACCACCAGGTCACTCTGGCCAGGTGCGGCGTCGTCACCTTCGGCCGGGCTGATCTGGATGTCGGCCTCGGCGGTCGGCACGCGCTTGAAATTCTCCAGCCCCTGTTCGATATCGCGCAGGTTGAGCAGGTCGCCACTGCGTGCCGGGATCGCGTTCCACAGGGTGGCGTCACGATGGGTGCCCTCGGCGAAACGGATCTGGCGGAGCGTGCCGGGCACCACGGTCAGTGCCAGGGTGCCGGTGGTGAGGTCCTGCGGCTGGGCCAACACGCGCGTGGTGACGAAGCCGCGCTCGACGATCGCGTTCTGTACCCGCGACATCACCACGTTGATACCGGCGGTGCCCAGGCAGCGGCCGAGCGCCGGATCGCCTTTGACGTTGGCTGCGGGCAACGCCCACTGGAAACGGTCGGCCTGCTCGCCCTCCAGGGTGATGCGGTCGATCACGAAGCAGGGTGCTTCGTCTTGGGGCAGCCGCTCCGGTGCGGCCACCGGCGCGTCCTGCAGACGTGCATCGGGCCGGGTTTCAAGCTGCTCGCGCAGGGCGCGTTCGCGCTCCTGCTGGCGGAGCAGCTCCTGATCCGGGGCGGGCAGCTGCTGGGCACTGGCCGGCAGATAGACCAGGGCCAGCGCGGCCGCCAGCGGGGCCAGAAGGAGGGTGCGCCGGGAAGCGCCATGGGAACCGGCGCGAGCCGGGGTGGGTAGTACGGTGTTTGGCATGCAGGATCTCGAACGTGGGCTGGCACGAACCATCGTTCGCTATAGACCGCCCCTATGGAGGCCCGCCAATTTAAGAGCTATTCGCGACATGAGAACCGTCAAAAACCCCACCCTTCCGGTAAGACAACCACCCGCTCGCTTGTAGGAATTTTCCTAAATAGTCATTTTTTTGACGCAGCGCACATGGAAGGGGACCGCGCGGCCCTTGTTGTGAAGGCGTTTTCACACGTAGCACGGCGCGCGGCGGGGCATCGTGCCCGCGGCCGGTCCCCTCGCCTCCGAGCCGCACCACCGCGCCCCACCCCGCGCGACCTGCCGGGGTCTAACCCGTACAATGGCCGGTCCTGGCCCCGCCTTCGGCGGCGGCCAGTCCCCTACCCCGCAGACGCCGGCCACTGGCCGGTCTCTGCCGTTGCACCCGCGCGCCCGCATGGCCGCGGTGCGCCACCTGTCAGGAAACATGCTGATGACTCACCCCACCCCACCGTCCCAGTCCCTGCTGCACGGGCGCCTTCTCGCCTTCGCTGCGATCCTGCTGGCCGCGTTGAACCTGCGCACCGCGGTCACCTCGCTGACCCCGCTGCTGGATGTGCTCGGCCAGACCTTCGGCTTCGGCACCACCATGACGGGCGTATTCGGCATGCTGCCGACGGCGGCCTTCGCGTTGTTCGGGGTGACCACCCCGGCCGTCGCGCGTCGCGTGGGCCTGGAGCGCACCGCGCTGCTGGCGATGAGCCTGGCCACCGTGGGCCTGCTGCTGCGCTCGATGGCCGGCGGCGTGGGCAGCCTGCTGTTCGGCTCGGTGGTGGCGCTGGCGGGTATGGGCATCGGCAACGTGGTGGTGCCACCGCTGGTGAAGCGTTACTTCGCCAACCGCGTGGGCACCATGAGCACGCTCTACATCACGGTGCTGCAGATCGGCACGATGATGCCGGCCCTGTTGGCGGTGCCGGTCGCGCAGCAGGCGGGCTGGCGCGTATCGCTGGGCATCTGGGCGCTGATGTCGCTGGCTGCGGCACTGCCGTGGCTGATGCTCTCGCGCGCACGTCCGCACCCGGACACGATCAGCGCCGCCAACGATCCCTCCAGCGCGCCGCACGGCAAGGTCTGGAAGACGCCGCTGGCGTGGGGCATGACCCTGATGTTCGGCATGACCTCGTTGATGACCTATTCGATGTTCACCTGGCTGCCGCGGATCGTGGTCGAGGCCGGTGCAACACCGGCGTTCGGCGGCATCATGGTGGCGATCTTCGCGGCCTGCGGCCTGCTGCCATCGCTGACCATGCCGGCCCTGGCCGTGCGCCTGCGCAATCCCTTCGGGCTGGTGTTGATCGGCTTCAGCGCGTTCCTGATCGCCTTCGCCGGCCTGTTGTTCGCCCCGATGAAGGCCCCGTGGCTGTGGGCGGTGCTGCTCGGCATCGGGCCGTCCACGTTCCCGCTGGCCCTGACCCTGATCAACCTGCGGACCCGCACCCCCGCCGGTTCGGCCGCGTTGTCCGGCTTCATGCAGGGCGTGGGCTATGCCTTCAGCTGCCTGGGCCCGTTCCTGTTCGGCTGGCTGCACGCGGTCAGCGGCGGCTGGCACCTGCCGTTCGGCTTCCTGGTCCTGTGCGCGGTGGTGCTGTTGTGCGCCTCGTGGGTCGCCTGCAAACCGCAGAAGCTCGAAGACCAGTGGTAGGCGCCCCGCCGCGTCCATCTACACGCGTTGTGCGCAACTGCTGACGTAGCGTGTCGCTAACTGACCCGGTGGGCTGCACCGGGCAGCGTTCGGAGCCTCTGGCGTCGCCAGCCGGCTGAACAGCTTCATCGCGATGGAGTGCGCCGTCCTTGGCTGCGACATGGCCTGAATCTGTAGCGATTCAATGACTTGCCCCTCCCCTCCGGGTTCCACCCGGGGGCTGATGGGTCGTACCCGCGTCTTAACGATTTGGCAACAACTGCGCAGTCAGGCACGATTGGCATGTGATGTGCGTCACACTTTTGACGCAACACACCTTTGAAAGGATGCTCCAAGGGGGGTTCCATGTACGACCATCGGCCGCTGGCGCTCTGCGTCGGCCTGGCATGCGCGACACTCGCTTTTTCCGCTCCGGCGGCTGCAGCCACTGCGCGGGACAACGCATTGGCCGAGATCGGCCAGTTCCGGGACCATGCCCAATGGCTGGATGCACTGGCGGCGATCGAGCGGGCACGGGTGCAGTCGCCCGACGACGCATTGCTGTATCGCCTGCGGGTGCTGACCTTGGCGGACATCGGCAACGCGCACCGCGCCTGGCAGCTGTACCTGGCGCGCCCCACCCTGTTCGATGCGGCACAGAAAGAACGGCTGGAAGGCAATTATCTGGCCAAGCTGGTGGGCTGGAGCCTGGCGTATGGCCCCAGCGAGGACACCCGCCTGGATGAAGCCGATGCCGCGCTGGTGCAGATGCAGCAGTACCTCGAACGCGATGGCACCACCGTGCAGCAGGCGCCGCTGCGGATCCGCCATGACCGGCTGATCCTGCTCAACCGGCTGGGCCGCCATGCGCAGGTTCGCGAGGAGTACCGCACGCTGCTCGCCGAGGGCCACCCGGTGCCGAACTATCTGCTGGCCGCCGTCGGCGATTCGCTGATGGCCACGCAGCATCCGGCCGAGGCGATCCCGGTGCTGGAAGCCGCACTCAAGGCTGACCCGTCGCTGCCGCAGGCGCGTTCGGAACTGGCCTATGCGTATCTGGAGGACGAGCAGGCGGACACCGCGATCGCCCTGCTGAAGAAGTGGCAGGCCGATGAGCCCGCGTGGCGCTGGGCCAACGGTGCCAAGGCACCCTATCCGAACTGGCCGCGCTACGAGGCCGACCTCAACCTGGCCATGGTGCGTGCCTACAGTGGCGACCTGCCCACTGCGCAGCGCGATCTGGAGAAGATGGTCGAGATCGGGCCAGGCAATACCGGCTCGCAATCCTCGCTGGGCAACATCTACCTGATGCGTGGCTGGCCACGGCGGGCGCTGGAGCGCTACAGCATGGCCAACACGCTGGACCCGCGCGACGTACCGGCGCGGCTGGGCCAGTACGACGCCTACGTGCAGGTGCAGCGCGATGACCTCGCGCGCCCCATCCACGACACGCTGCTCGCTGCCTACCCCAACCAGCCCTCCGTGCAGCGCATGGACCGCAGCTGGCGCGCGCACCGTGGCTGGCAGTGGCATGCCTACGCCGAAGGCGGACGCAGCTCCGGCGGTGGCGGTGCATCACCGCTGGGCAACGATGACGGCCGCTACGGCGTTGAAGTGCAGTCGCCGGTGCTGGACGACCGCTGGCGCCTGGTCGCGTTCGCCGATCGGCGCAGTGTGGATTTCCAGGACCAGACCATCGACCCGCTGCGGATCGGCGTGGGCACCCGTTACCGCTACGGGCGTGCCGATGCCGAAGCCTTCGTCAACCGCGCCAACGACCACATCGGCGATACCGGCCTCAGTGCCGGGTTCGGCTGGCAGTTCAGCGATCAATGGCATGCCGGCATCACCGCCGCACGCAATGACCCGGATGCCTCGATGCAGGCGCGCGTCTCAGGCATCACCGCCGACAGCATTGCGCTGACAGCCGACTATCGCCGCGATGAACGTACTCACTGGAGCCTGGGCGCCAGTCAGTTCCGCTACGACGACGGTAATCGCCGCGATACCGTCAGCACCGCCATCGAACAACGCCTGATGACCCGGCCGACCGTGTTCGTGGATGGCCTGGGCAGCCTGTACGCCAGCCGCGGCAGCCGCGACGACGTGCCCTACTTCAACCCATCCGAGGACCACTCGGTGGAGATCGGGCTGCGCGTGGACCAACAACTGTGGCGTCACTACGAACGCCACTTCCGCCATCGCCTGACGGTCTCGGTGGGGCAGTACTGGCAGCAGGGCTATGGCAGCGCGATCGTGCCTTCGGCCGAGTACCGCCACGAGTGGCAGCTCGGCGAAGGCCGCATTTTCGAGTACGGCATCCGCTGGTCGCTACCGGTCTATGACGGACAGCGTGAACGACATATCGGCCTGGATGCCGGCCTGCGGTGGGGAGAATGACATGCGGCACATGGACTTGAAGCGTTGGACCCACTGGCTGTTGCTGGCCCTGCTCACCGTGGTCCTGCCGGCCCAGGCACAGCAACCGCCGGCCGTACTTGATGCGGCCGACAACGGGCTGCTGGTGCTCAGCTACCACGACATCCGCGACGAGGTGGCCGAACGCGGCGACCCGGATGCCTATGCCGTCAGCACGCAGAACTTCGCCGCGCATCTGGACTGGCTGTCGGCCCACGGGTATCACCCGGTCTCGCTGTCGCAGCTGATCACCGCCTCGCAGGGCGGCACGCCGCTGCCGCCCAAGCCGGTGCTGCTTACCTTCGATGATGGCCTGCGCAGCGTGTACAGCAAGGTGTTTCCGTTGCTGCGCGCCTACAACTATCCGGCGCTGGTGGCGGTGATCACCGACTACGTGGATATGCCGGCCGGGCGCCAGATCGATTACGGCTACCGCCCGTTCACCCGCGAGGATTTCCTCACCTGGGCGCAGCTGCGTGAGATGCAGAAAAGCGGGCTGATCGAACTGGCCAGCCATACCGACAACCTGCACCACGGCGTACAGTCCAACCCACAGGGCAACTCGACGCCGGCGGTGATCACGCGCATCTACGATCCTGCCCGCAAGACCTATGAAACCGCAGGCGAGTACGAGGCCCGCCTGCGCGCCGATCTGGGCCGCAGCGTGGAGCGCATCCAGCGCAATGTCGGCGTCAGCCCCAAGGCGATCGTGTGGCCGTACGCCGCCTACAACGCGCTGAGCAACGACATCGCCGAGCAGCTGGGCATGCCGGTCTCGTTCGATCTGGAAGGCCGCAGCACGCCGGTCAAGCGTGATCTTCACGGCCTGGCGCGCCTGCTGGTGACCAACAACCCGACCGTGGTGCAGCTGGCCTACGAGCTGCGCCGCGATGTCGAGCGCGATGGCATGCGGGCGCTGCAGATCGACCTGGATGCGGTCTACGATGCCGACCCGGTGCAGCTGGCCAAGAACCTGGATGCGCTGATCGAGCGGGTCAAGAAGATCGGCCCCACCCACGTCTTCCTGCAGGCCTTCGCCGATCCGGACGGCAACGGCTCGGCCGACGCGCTGTACTTCCCCAACCGCCATCTGCCGATGCGTGCGGACCTGTTCAACCGGGTGGCGTGGCAGCTCAAGACGCGCGCCGGGGTGAAGGTGTTCGCGTGGCTGCCGGTGCTGGGCTACGAGCTCAAGGACCCGGCCATCCGCAAGGCGCTGGCCATCGAGAGCCCGGAAAGCGACGGCATCTTCCGGCTGGACTTCACCCGGCCGCAGGTCCGCAGGATCATCGATGACATCTACGAAGACCTGGCGATCAACGCCTACTTCGAGGGCCTGCTCTTCCACGATGACGCCTACCTGCGCGACACCGAGCTGACCCAGTTGCCGCCCGAAGACGATGACGGTGCACGCACCCAGGCGCTGATCGACTTCACCCTGGAGCTGCGCACCGCGGCGCAGCGCTGGCGGCCGAAGCTGGGCACCGTGCGCAACCTGTATGCCCAGCCCGTGCTGGAACCGCAGAGCGCGAGCTGGTTCGCCCAGCGTCTGGACCTGTTCAACAAGGCCTACGACCACACCGCCCTGATGGCGATGCCGTGGATGGAAGGCAGCCGCAGCCCGGAACGCTGGCTGGACCGGCTGGTGGTGGCAGTGAAGCAGCACGATCCGCAGTTGTCGCAGACGATGTTCGAGCTGCAGACGCTGGACTGGCGCACCGGCAAGCCGATCCCCGGCGACCGCCTGCGCGCGCAGATCCGCCGTCTACAGGCGCAGGGCGTGCGTCATTTCGCCTGGTATCCGGATGACTTCATCGCCGGACGTCCCTCCACGTATGACGCGCGCGCGGCCATGTCGGCCCGCAGCTTCCCGTACGAGGAAAAGTGAGGTCGCCATGCATCCTCTTCTCTACACCTTGTTCCAGTTCGCCTTCTTCTACCCGATGGTGATGGCGTTCTTCTGGATGTCCGGCGGCCTGTATTACTTCTTCCGGCGCGAACGCAAGGCACGCGACCGCGATGATCCGCCGCCGATGGCTGAGTATCCGTTCGCGTCGATCCTGATCCCGTGCCACAACGAAGCGGAGAACCTGGAAGACACCCTCGGTTCGGCGCTGAAGCAGAACTACCCGGACTTCGAAGTCATCGCCATCAACGATGGCAGCAGCGACGATACCGGGGCACGGCTGGATGCCCTGGCCGCCCTGCACCCACGCCTGCGCGTGGTGCATCTGGACCGCAACCTGGGCAAGGCCAATGCGCTGCGCATGGGCGCGCTGGCGGCACGCTCGGAGTTCCTGGTGTGCATCGATGGCGATGCGATGCTGGAGGAGTACGCCACCCACTGGATGGTCTGGCACCTCACCTCGGGCCCGCGCGTGGGCGCGGTCACCGGCAACCCGCGCATCCGCAACCGTTCCACCCTGCTGGGCCGGCTGCAGGTCGCCGAGTTCTCTTCGATCATCGGCATGATCAAGCGCGCGCAGCGGGTGTATGGGCGCATCTTCACCATCTCCGGGGTGATCGCCGCGTTCCGCCGTACTGCGCTGCATCGGATCGGGTACTGGTCCGACGACATGGTCACCGAGGACATCGACATCAGCTGGCGCCTGCAGATGGATCATTGGGACATCCGCTACGAGCCCAATGCGCTGTGCTTCATCCTGATGCCGGAAACGCTGAAGGGGCTGTGGCGGCAGCGCCTGCGCTGGGCCCAAGGGGGCGTGGAAGTGCTGCTGCGGCACGGTGGCTCGCTGTTCCATTGGCGCAAGCGCCGCATGTGGGGCGTGCTGCTGGAGTACATCCTCAGCGTGCTGTGGGCGTACACGATGCTGGCCATCATCGTGCTGTGGGCACTGGGCAAATTCATGACACTGCCGCCCGAGCTGTACATCGCCACGCTGCTGCCGCAGTGGCATGGCGTGATCCTGGCGCTGGTCTGCCTGCTGCAGTTCGCCAGCAGCCTGATCATCGACCGCCGTTACGAAACGCATATTGGACGTAATTACTTCTGGGTGATCTGGTACCCGATGGCGTACTGGCTCATCAGTCTGTTCACGACCCTGGTGGCGTTCCCCAAGACGATCTTCAAGCGTCGTGGCAAGCGCGCGGTCTGGGTCAGTCCTGACCGGGGTATCCGATGAACACTGTCAAATCCACCCGCCGCTTCGACTCGCGGCTGATCCAGAAACCGCGCCAGCAGCCACGCCTGCAGCGTACTGCCTGGGGCTTTGTGACCATCGCCTTCTGGGCGTTCTACTTCTACCTGTGGGCACCGCTGGTCACGTTGGTTTCCTGGCTGCTGGGCGGGCAGATGGCCTGGACGCAGCTGTACGAACAGAAGCAGATGATCGACCCGTTCGTGGTGATCGCCCTGCCGGTCATGCTGCTCTGCTGCGCGGCGCTGCTGATCGCCTGGGCCGAGTACAACCGCATGCGCTTCACGGGCAAGGAACGTCGGCTGCCGCATGACGATGTTACCCGCGCCGAGATCGCGCACGACCTCGGCGCGAGTGCCTCAGTGGCCGCGTCGCTGGCCGATGGCAAGTCGGTGACCCTGCACATGGATGAGCACGCGCGGCCGGTACGGGTCACCGCGCAGGCATTGGCGGGCGCGTACAGGTAATCGCGCGGGTGTTGCCAGACCGGTAGTGCCGGCCGCTGGCCGGCTCCACGGGTTGCCACGATGGGAAGGAGCCGGCCAGCGGCCGGCTCTACCGGGTCACGCGCGCGTCTGGCCTTCGCCGCGGACGACGAAGCGCTCCACGGTGAGCGCTTCCAGCCCCATCGGGCCATAGGCGTGCAGGCGAGTGGTGGAGATGCCGATCTCCGCACCCAGGCCGAGCTCGCCACCATCGGAGAAGCGCGAGGAGGCGTTGACCATCACCACCGCCGAACGCAACGCGTGCACGAAGCGCTCTGCCGCTGCGGCATCGTCGGTAGCAATCACCTCGGTGTGGTCCGAGCTGTACTGCTGGATATGCGCCAGTGCCTGATCGAGGTCCTTCACCACGCGCACCGCGATGATCAGGTCCAGGTACTCGGCGGCGTAATCGTCGTCGCTGGCCACGTCAGCATCGGGCAGCCACTGGCGTGCCACCGCATCGGCGCGTAGCTGCACACCACGTTCGGCCAGCGCCTTCGCCGCCAACGGCAGGAAGGTCGGCGCGAGGTCGGCATGCACCAGCAGCGTCTCCAGCGAATTGCAGGCCGACGGCCGGCTGCACTTGCCGTCCACCAGCAGGCGCAGCGCCAGCGCAGGATCGGCGGCGCGGTCCACGTACAGATGGCAGACGCCTTTGTAATGCTTGATCACCGGTACGCGGGCATGCTCGGCCACGAACCGGATCAGCCCCTCCCCGCCGCGCGGAATCGCCAGGTCGATCAGGTCGTTGAGCTGCAGCAGCGCCAGCATGGTCTCGCGGCGCAGATCCTCGACCAGCGTCAGCGCTGCATCGGCAATGCCGGCCTCGCGCAGCGCCCGCTTGAGCGACGCGGCAATCGCGGCATTGGACTGGATCGCCTCCGAGCCACCGCGCAGGATCACGCCGTTGCCGGCCTTGATGCACAGCGCCGCCGCATCGGCGGTCACGTTCGGGCGCGCTTCGTAGATCATCGCGATCACGCCCAGCGGCACGCGCACCTTCTGCACGCGGATGCCATTGGGACGCACGTCATCGCGGGTCACCTGCCCGACGGGATCGGGCAACGCGGCGACCTCGCGCAGCGCGGCGGCGATACCGGCCAGCCGCTGCGGGTTCAGGGCCAGGCGATCCAGCATCGCCGTGCCGACGCCCTTCTCCGTGGCGGCGGCCAGGTCGCGTGCGTTGGCGGCGAGAATCGCATCGGTATCCGCGCCCAGCGCCGCGGCCATCGCTTCGAGCAGATCGGCCTTGGCGGCGGAGGACAGCTGAGCAAGTTGCTGGGCAGCCTCGCGGCAGGCCAGCGCCTGGGTGCGGATGTCGGTAGTGGAACTGGCGACCATCTCAATATCCTTGAAAAAACACGGTAGAGCCACGCCATGCGTGGCTGGGGGAGGTCGAACGGCCCAGGCTGCGCAGCCACGCATGGCGTGGCTCTCCCGTGGATGTTCTTACGCTTTACAGCAACACCAGATCGTCACGGTGGATGACGTTGCCACCGTAGTTGTAGCCGAGCACGCTTTCGATGTCGCGCGAGTGGCGCCCGGCGACGCGGCGGATATCGCTGGCTGAGTACTGGCTGACACCACGGGCCAGGCAGACCTCGCCGGCCTCGGTGCGTTGCCGGATCTCGACCATGTCACCGCGGCGGAAGTCCCCTTCCGCGCCGACCACGCCGCCGGGCAGCAGCGAGGCGCCCTTGCCACGCAGCGCATCGGCCGCACCGGTATCGACCAGGATCGCGCCCGGTTCCAGCGGCGCGTGCCGCAGCCAGTACTTGCGCGCGGCCACGCGGGTCTGCGCGGCGTGGATGCGGGTGCCGAAGAGGCGGCCTTGGCTGAGCGCGCGCACCACCTCGGCGCTGCGCCCGTTGAACAGGCAGGTCTCGATGCCGACACGCCCGGCCTTGGCCGCGGCCTCCAGCTTGGTATGCATGCCGCCGGTGCCCGCGCCGCTGCCGGCCCCCCCGGCCATCGCCAGCACCTCGACGGTCAGCTCGGGCACATCGTGGATCGGCCGTGCCTGTGGATCACGCCGCGGATCGGCGCTGTACAGGCCGTCGATGTCGGTGGCGATGAACAGCACGTCGGCGTCGATCAGCGCAGCGACGGTCGCAGCCAGATTGTCGTTGTCGCCGAGCTTGAGCTCATCCACCGAAACGGTGTCGTTCTCGTTGACCACCGGCAGCGCGCCCAGCCGCAGCAGTTCGTTGAGCGTGGCGCGGGCATTGAGATAGCGGCGACGGTTGCGCAGGTCGTCATGGGTCAGCAGCACCTGCGCCACCGGGCGTTCGAAGAAGCGCTGCCACAGCCCGATCAACTGCGCCTGGCCCAGCGCCGCCAGTGCCTGCCGTGCGGCCATCGCCGCCCCGGCTTCCAGCGCGCGCGGCACGATCGCCCGACCCGCGGCAACCGCGCCGGAGGACACGATCACCACTTCACGCCCGGCCAGGACATTGGCCGAGACGAACTGGGCCAGCCCCAGTGCGTGGCGGGGCGAGAGGCCGCCGCCATCGGCCGCGAGCAGGCTGCTGCCCACTTTGAGGACGGCGCGTTTCCACTGCGGAACGGCTTGTTCGGTGAACGGCGAAGGCACGGACTGGTTCATGGGGTCGGTGCGCTCAGCGCGTACTCCATTCGTGGATACGGGCGGTGGCACTGCCCTGCACCAGCAGTGGATCGGTGTCGACCAGCGCCTGTGCAGCGGCCAGATCGGCGATGTCCTGCAGCACGTAGGCGCCACCGCTCTTGTCGGTGAAGCCACCGGTCAGCAGCAGCTGCCCGCGGGCCCGCACCTCATCGAGAAAGCGCACGTGCTCGGCACCGACCTCATCGCGGAAGTCCGGCGTGCGGGTGACCATCACCAGATAACAGATTTTCATGTGAGTCCTTTTCCCGGGCGCGCCCGGCAAGACGTTACAAAAACGGCGGCCTTGCGGCCGCCGTCGTGATCACACCAGTGCGGCCCAGCGGGCGCGCAGCTCATCCAGCCGCAGGTCGGCGGCCGCGCCGGGCGACACGCGCGCGGCCAGGCTGCCTTCGGGGGTCCGCCCCTGCCCGGCCGTATCCGCCGCCGCGGCGGCGGCCTTGTAGGCCTCGCGGAACGGCACACCGGCCACCGCCGCTTCCACGGCGACATCGGTGGCGTACATGCCCGAATCGATCGCCGCACGCAGCTTGTCGTCGCGCCATTCCAGGTTGGCCAGCAGCGCCGGCAGCAGTTCCAGCGCGGCCAGACCGCGGCCGAAGCCATGGAAGATCGCGCCCTTGCTGCTCTGCAGATCGCGGTGATAGCCCGACGGCAGCGACAGCAGCTGCTCGATCTCGGTGCGGGCCGCGGCCACGCTGGCGTGGGTGGCCCGCATCAGTTCGATCACGTCCGGGTTGCGTTTGTTGGGCATGATCGAACTGCCGGTGGTGTACTGCGCCGGCAGCGCGACAAAGCCGAACTCGCCGCTGGTGAACAGCGACAGGTCCCAGGCGATGCGGCGCAGATCCAGCGTGGCGCCGCCAAGCGCTTCCAGGGCGGCCAGCTCGAACTTCCCGCGCGACAGCTGGGCATAGATCGGCGAGATCTGCATCCGCGCGAAACCGAGTGCCTCGGTGGTGTGCGCGCGGTCCAGCGGCAGGTTCACGCCATAACCGGCGGCCGTGCCGAGCGGATTGGCGTCGACCAGGTTGAAGGTGTCGTGCGCGCGGATCGCGTTGTCGATGAAGGCTTCGGCCCAGCCGGCCCACCACATGCCCGCCGAGGACACGACGGCGCGCTGGATGTGGGTATAGCCCGGCACCGGCAGGTCTTTTTCGGCCTCGGCACGGTCCAGCGCCACCTTGGCGATCTCGCGGCTCAGCTCGGCCACGCGCAGCAGCTTGTCCTTCAGCCACAACCGGGTCGCCACCAGGATCTGGTCGTTGCGGCTGCGCCCGGTGTGGATCTTGCGACCGGCATCGCCGAGGCGCTCGGTCAGGCGCGCTTCGATCGCCGAGTGGCAATCCTCGAAGCGCTCATCCAGCACGAACGCACCACTGCGGAAATCCTCGGCCAGCACATCCAGCTCGCGCTGCAGGCCGACGCGTTCGTCGTCGCCGAGAATGCCGATGTTCTCCAGGCCCTGCGCATGCGCCTTGCTGGCTGCCACGTCGTACAGGAAGAACTCGCGGTCCAGGATCACATCATCGCCGGCCAGGAAGGTCTGGATCTTGGCGTCTACCGCCACGCCGGGCTTCTGCCACAGAAGGTCTGCCATGTCTTGCTCCGTAGGCGGATTCGCTCCGCCGGGTTGTCAGGGCGCGCGCAGGGGGCCGCGCGGCGCCGTGGGAATTCAGTGCGGGATCGAGGCCAGTTCGTCCAGGCCCAGTGCCAGGTTGAGGTTCTGCATCGCCTGGGTGGCCGCGCCCTTGAGCAGGTTGTCCAGGGTGGCCACCACCACCACGCGCTTGCCGCCCGGGGCCACGTCGAAGCCGCCGATCTGCACGCCGTGCCGGCCCGCAATCTGGCTTACCCAGGGCGCTTCGTCGATCACGTCGATCAACGCTTCGTTGGCGTAGTACTTCTGATAGAGCGCGATCACGTCCTCGCGCTTGACCACCGTGTTGAGCCACAGGTTCACGGTCATGGTGATGCCGCGGAAGTGCGGCGCCACATGCGGCATGAACTCGACCGGCACGCGCAGGTGCGCAGTGACTTCGCGCTCGTGCACATGGTTGGTCAGCGCATACGGCATGAGGTTGTCACGCAGCAGTTCCGGATTGTTCTTGTCCGAGGGCGTGGTGCCCGCGCCGGAGTAGCCGGACACACCAAAACACTGCGGCGGGCCGGCCAGCTGCTGCAGCAGCGGGCTGATCGCCAGCTGCATCGCGGTGGCGTAGCAGCCCGGATTGCTGATGTGCTTCTGGCCCAGGTAGTCGCCCCGGGTCAGCTCCGGCAGGCCGTAATACCAGCTCGGCTCGAAGCGGTGATCGGCCGACAGATCGACGATCACCGTGTCCGGCCTGGCCGCATCCAGCGCGGTGACGAACGGCGCGGACAGGCCATTGGGCAGTGCCAGGATCACCGCATCCATGCCCTTGGCGGCGACAGCGTCGGCGTCGAGGTTCTCGAACTGCAGTTCACCGTGCCAGTCGCTGTGGTGATCGCTCACGCGCTGCCCGGCCAGTTCGCGCGAGGACACGAAGCCCAGCTGAAGGTGCGGGTGGGCGGCGATCAGCTTGATCAGCTCGGCGCCGGTGTGCCCGCGGGCGCCGACGATGCCGACGGTGAAGGTCTTGGTGCTCATGCGTGTGCGTCCAGGCGGTGCTGCAGGTGGCGTTTCACCCCCTGCCATTCCGCATCGATGATGGAGAAGATGACGGTGTCGCGCGGGGTGCCATCCGGGTGACGTTTGTGGTTGCGCAGCACGCCGTCCTGCTTGGCCCCCAACCGCGCGATAGCGGTGCGCGAGGTGAGGTTGAACCAGCTGGTCTCGAACACCACGCTCAGGCATTCCAGCCGCTCGAAGGCATGCGTGAGCAGCATCAGCTTGGTTTCGGTATTGATGCCGGTGCGCTGGGCGGCCTCGCCGTACCAGGTGTAGCCGATGCTCAGGCGCGGCACCTCGGCGTCCAGATCGTAGTAGCGGGTGGTGCCGACCACTTCATCGGCCTCGTTGAGGACCGCGAACGGCAACACCTTGCCCTCCGCCTGCGCCTGCAGCGCGGCCTGGACGTAGGCGGTCATGGTCTTCGCACTGGGCACCTGGGTGTACCAGAGCTTGGACAAGGTGCCATCCCCCAGTGCACCGCGCAGGCCATCGATATGCGCCATCTGCAGCGGCTCCAGCCGGGCGTGTGTGCCGGCCAGTGTGGGGACCTTGGTCCAATCGGCGAGATTCATGAGGTTCAGCCCTCCAGGCTGGGGGTGCGTGCGGCGCAATGCTCGACGTACGCTTTGATGCGGTCGAAGCCATCGGCGCCGAACCAGAAGACCTTCCAGTGGCCCTGCTTGTAGCAGCCATCGGATTCGGCGTAGTAGAAGTGATTGATCGGGTTGCCGTTGCGTGAGCGCCAGAACAGCTGCGGGGTTTCGTCCAGCATGACATTCCAGACCGCGCGGCCCAGGCCCTCGCCCTGCGCATCGTCGAGCACCGCGAACTTGTCCAGGTAGACGCCTTCGGGCTCGTCGGTGAGGATCACCGCGGTGCGATAGTTCTCGCTCACATAGGCGCGCAGCAGCTTGGTTTTCTGGAAATAGTCCGGCACCAGGGTGCGGCCGAAGCTGGATTCGATCAGCTGCTTCAGGCGCGGCAGGTCCAGTTCGTCCCAGGCGGTGGCGCGCAGCACTTTCTCGCCCTTGCGCACCAGCGTGCCCGAACCCTTGTGGGTGAACAGCTCCTTGGCCAGGTCCGCCGGGCGCGTGATCGACACCGAGGACTCCAGTGGCAGGCGATCCAGCAGGTCCTTGATCTGTTCGATCTTGACCCGCATGCCGCCATGGATCCACGGCTGCTGCATCAGCTGGTCGTACTCGGTGGACAGGTTGATCGAGTCGATCACCTTGCCCTCTTCGTCAAGCAGGCCGCCGGTGCCGGTCAGGAAGATGATCTTGTACGGCTGCAGTTCCTGCACCAGCTCGTTGGCGGCGAAATCGGCGTTGACGTTGAGGATCTGCCCGCAGCGGGTTTCGCCCAGGCTGGTGATCACCGGGATCGAGCCGGCGCGCAGGCTGGCTTCGATCGGAGCCAGGTTGACCTTCTTGACCTCACCGACCAGGCCGTAGGTGGCCTGGTCCAGATACTCGGCTTCGAACACGCCGCCGGTGATCGAGGTTGCGCGCGCACCGTTCTGCTGCAGGGCTTCGACCAGTTGCAGATTGGAGGCCTGGAACACCCGGCGCACGATCGCCAGCCCTTCGGCCGAGGTCACGCGCAGGCCGTTGACGGTCTGCTTCTCGATGCCGGCCGCCGACAGTTCGGCATCCAACTGCGGACCGGCGCCATGCAGCACGATCGGGGTCAGGCCGACTTCCTGCAGGAACGACAGTGAGGAGGTCAGCGCCTCCAGGTCATCGCGCAGCACCGCGCCGCCGACTTTGACCACGGCGAAGCGTTTGGCGTCCAGCTGCGAGAAACGCTTGAGGTACTGGCTGATCTCCTTCGCGCTGGCCATGCTCGAGAGCAGGCGCACGATGGTCTGACGGGTCTGGCGGTGGGGCTGGGAAGAAGGCATTTCGATATCGTCGCAGGCGGCCGGGGCCGCGATGGGAGTTCCGTCAGTGGGGGACCACGACGGCGTCATTCGATCAGGCGCCGTGCGCGATGATGCGGTGCACGGATTCGGCGTAACGCTGCAACTGCTCCAGCGTCACGAACTCATCGGCGGTGTGGGCCTGGGCGATGTCGCCCGGGCCATACACCAGCGTGGTGTAGCCGCCGGCCGAGAACAGTGACGCCTCGGTCCAGAAGTCCACCGCGTTGCCGATCGGAATATCCAGCGCATCGGCCACGTCGCGCGCGGCCAGGCGGCGGTTTTCCGCTTCGGCGATGTCGCCGGCCGGGAAACTGGGGCCCCGGAAGGTCTCGGTGAACTGCGCCGCGGCCGGTTCGGCAAAACCGGCGAAGGTCGCCAGCAACGCATCGATATCCATCGACGGCAGCGGACGGAAGCCGAAGCGCACCTCGGCGGCGGGCGCGATCATGTTGGCCTTGATGCCGCCTTCCACGCGCCCGATGTTGAAGCGCAGGCCGGTCAGCCCGCCGAAGCGCGCATGCGACAACGAATCGACATGGTCCAACGCGCGGTTGCCCCAGCGCATCGCCTGATGCAGTGCACTGGCCGCCGCGTCCTGCTTGCCCGAGGCATGCCCGGCGCGGCCGGTGAACTGCATCAGCACCGAGCTGATGCCACGGTGCGCGAGCACCGCTTCGCTCATGGTCGGCTCGGCCACCAGCACCGCTTCATACGGAATGCCACGGGCCAGGAAGGCGGCGATGCAACGCGGATCGTTGGCTTCCTCGTCGCTGGAGAACAGGAACGCGGCATCGCCATCGCTGGCGTTGGCAGCAGCCACCAAGGCCGCCGCAGCGCCCTTGATGTCACACACGCCCAGCCCGATCACGCGGTCCTCGGCGCGCCGCATCACGTGTGGGTCGGCCGTCCAATGCGGCGAGTCCGGCACGGTATCCAGGTGCACGTTGAACAGGTACTTCGGGGTGCCACGCACCGCATACAGGCTGACCGCACCGTCGCCATGGTCGATCACCTCCACGTTGAACCCGGGCAGGTTCGCACGCAGGTAATCGAAGATGCCGCCGGTGGTGATCGCCCGCGGCGGATTGCGCGTGTCGAAGGACACGAGCTGCTGCAGATGATCGAGTGTCTGTTCCAACATGTGTCTGAGTATCCGTAGGGTTCAAAATCGGTAGTGCCGCCCGTGGGCGGGCTCTCCATTGAGCGGGCGGTCCCAGCCGCGGGCCTGCGCCGGGCACTACCCCTCCATCGGCTTTGCGAGGCGCCGGCCAGCGGCCGTCACCCCGGTGAATCGCCTTAGCGGTTGACCTGCGCGTACAAGGTCGAGCTCATACCAAACAGCTTGATGAAGCCTTCGGCCTCTTCCACGCCCCAGTCGGCCGACTGTGCATAGGTGGCGCCCTTGGCATTGAGCAGGTGCGGCGACTTCACGGCCACGGCATCGACACGGCCACCGCGGGTTTCCAGCACCACTTCACCGTTGACCTTGGCCTGCGAGGACTTCAGGAAGGCTTCGATGTCGGTCTTGAGCGGGTCGTGGTAGAAGCCTTCGTACACCAGCTCCACCCACTTGCGCGCCACGTCCGGCTTGAAGCGGTTCTGCTGCTTGGTCAGCACGGCGTCTTCCAGCGCGCGGTGCGCGGCCAGCAGCGAGACCAGGCCCGGCGCTTCGAACACGATGCGGCCCTTCAGGCCGATCACGGTGTCACCGGTGTAGACGCCACGGCCCACGCCGTACGGGGCGAACAGCTTGTTGAGCTTGGCCAGGATCTGCTCACCCGGCAGCGCCTTGCCGTCCAGCTCGACGGCTTCGCCCTCGACGAACTTCAAGGTGACCGTCAGTGCCTGTTCCGGCCATTCGCTGCGCGGTGCGCACCAGCCCCGGGCACCCTCGCCCGGGGCTTCCCAACGGTCGATCTCGCCGCCGGACATGGTCAGGCCCAGCAGGTTCTCGTTGATGGTGTAGGCCTGCTGCTTGGCGCGCACGCCGAAGCCGCGCTCTTCCAGGTACTTCTGCTCGTAGGCGCGGGTCTGGGTGTGTTCCTTCTGGATTTCGCGGATCGGCGCGACGATCTGGTAGTCGCCCAGCGCCTTCACGGCCAGGTCGAAGCGGACCTGGTCATTGCCCATGCCGGTGCAGCCGTGGGCGATGATGTTGGTACCCAGCTCGGCGGCGCGCTTGAGCGCGGCATCCACGATCAGGTAACGGTCGGACACCAGCAGCGGGTACTGGCCCTGGTAGCCCTCACCGGCCCACACGAACGGCTTGACGAAGCCGCTCCAGATCGCCGGGCCACCATCGACGGTGACGTGGCTGGTGACGCCCAGTTCGGCCGCACGCTTCTCGATGAAATCGCGCTCTTCGTCATCCACGCCGCCGGTGTCGGCGAACACGGTATGCACGTTGTAGCCGCGCTCCTGCAGGTACGGCACGCAGAAGCTGGTGTCGAGTCCACCGGAGAAGGCCAGGACGATGTCTTTGTTGCTCATGGGGGTCAGGTCCAATAGGGAAAAAAGTTGGGTAGAGCCGACCGTTGGTCGGCTGCAATGTTCAATACCCGTTGATGGCGTTACCGGCCGATCAACGCCGACATGATCGCCTTCTGCACATGCAGGCGGTTTTCAGCTTCGTCGATCGCGATGCACTGCGCCGAGTCCATGACGCCGTCGGTGGCCTTCACGTTGCGGCGCAGCGGCAGGCAGTGGCTGAAGACGCCGTTGTTGGTCAGCGCCATCTTGGCTTCGTCCACGATGAAGTGCTTGTACTGGTCGCGGATCGGCTTTTCCGGTTCCCAGTTGCCGAAGAACGGCAGCGCGCCCCAGCTCTTGGCGTACACCACGTCCGCGCCGGCGTAGGCGCTGGCGATGTCATGGCTGACCTGGAGCGAGCCGCCGCTCTCGGCCACGTTCTGCTCGGCCCAGCCCATGTAGCGCTCATCCAGGATGTAATCCGGGGTCGGGCACAGCAGGGTCACGTCCATGCCCATGCGGGTGGCGATGGTCAGCGCCGAGTTGGCCACCGCGGTGTTCAGCGGCTTGGGGTGATAGGTCCAGGTCAGCACGTACTTCTTGCCGCGCAGGTCCTGGGTACCGAAGTGTTCCTGCAGCGCCATCACGTGGGCCAGTTCCTGGCACGGGTGGGTGATGGTTTCCATGTTGATCACCGGCACCGGCGAGTACTTGGCGAAGCTCTTGAGCACTTCGTCTTCGCGGTCCTTGGTCCAGTCGATGAACTTCGGGAAGGCACGCACGCCAATCAGGTCGACATAGCGGCCGAGCACTTTGGCCACTTCGGCGATGTGCTCCTCGGTGTCCCCGTCCATCACCGAGCCCAGATTGAACTCGATCGGCCAGGCGTCCTTGCCCGGCTGCAGCACGATCGCGTGCCCGCCCAGCTGGAACGCACCCAGCTCGAAGCTGGTGCGGGTACGCATGGAGGGGTTGAAGAACACCAGGGCAATCGACTTGCCCTTGAGCTCGTCACCCAGTTTGTTGCGCTTGAACAACGCGGCCTGGGTCAACAGGGCATCCAGGTCGG
Organism: Stenotrophomonas sp. TWI809; assembly: GCF_039673205.1. Taxonomy (NCBI): domain Bacteria; kingdom Pseudomonadati; phylum Pseudomonadota; class Gammaproteobacteria; order Lysobacterales; family Lysobacteraceae; genus Stenotrophomonas; species Stenotrophomonas sp. TWI809. Next base: position 73,098 of record NZ_JBDJLE010000007.1, read on the forward strand.
TGCGGCTCCAATCCTGGGTGTTCAGGAAGTGCTTCAGGGACATCGATCGATCCTTTGCGGCTGGTTTTCCACCGTCACCGGTGGAGGTTGGGGGCGCCGGGGCGCGTTCAGGGCTCAACAAAACGTATACAGATGAAACTTTTCAGATCGTAGAAACGAAAAAACCCAGCGCGGGGGCTGGGTTTTCCAAACAGGCAGCACGAAGCTCCGGTTACCCAGCGAAAATGTGGGGTTCCGGTCGGCGGGCACGCGACGTCATGCCCGTAGCCATACGGGCGGCGCTGGTGTCGTGCTGGAAGTCGGTGAGTTTCATGGCCGCCCATCTTTGCATGCACCCGGAGTGCGTGCAAGGCCTGAATGACAATTCAGGTTGAAGGCATCCACGCCCGGGGCGATGCCGGGAGTCACGGGTTGGCGCCACCGGCCTGATCGTTGCCCACCCAGGGGGTGATCGAGACCCGGATCTTGAGGCGGTTGCCCGGGTCTTCCGGCAGGCGGGAACGGTACTTGGTGCCCTTGTAGACGTAGTCCACGTCGTAGGCGATCGGGCGGCGGAACTCACGGCCGACCGGGATGATCTTGCAGTCCCGGGTCAACAACGGCCCGGTGTTGGCCGGCGTGGCCTCGACCACCACCGTCTCGGCGTAGCCGCTTTCGTCGGTGCTGCCGTCTTCCCGGCGGAAGATCGAGCGTACCGAATCCATGAAGCGGCCGAAGCGGCCTTTGTCTTCCTGCGGCTCCTCGCCGGTGACATTGACCGGCGCGAGCGTGCGGGTGGAGACCGGCTCGCAGTGCTCTTCGGTGCGGGTGGCGCGCAGGGTCTGGAAGACCGGCTCGACGTTGAGCACCTGGGCGTAGTCGAACTTGACGTTCTCCACGATCACCACCCGGTTGCGCACCTCACCCTCCTGGGCGCACGCCCCGAAGGCGGCACTTCCGAGCAGGCAGACCAGCGTCAACAACGAAGCGGATTTCATTGGCAACAGGGAAAAGGACAAGAGGGATAGTTTAGGCAGTGCCAAGCACAAGGGGCTGAACATTACCCTTCCGTGACGTTTCTGCCCATAGGCCGACCCCACCCGCGGGGCCGGAAGCCCGCCACGACGGGCCGGAACGCCTGAAGCCTTCAGCCACACCGCCAGCGGCCGAGGCCGCCGGCCTGCCGTGCCCCACATCCCCCCAAAGCCCCCGACACGTTCTAAAATCGACCGCTTACCCCCGCTCCCGACCCCCATGACCCTGCGCCTGCACAACAACCTGACACGCCAGCTCGAACCGTTCACCCCGCTCGATCCGACCTGTCCGACCCTGTATGTGTGTGGCCCCACGGTCTACAACTACGTCCACATCGGCAATGCCCGTGGGCCGGTGGTGTTCGGCGTGCTGGCCGACCTGCTGCGTCGCCGCTTCGGCGGCCTGCGCTATGCGCGCAACATCACCGACGTGGATGACAAGATCAACACGGCCGCGCGCGAGCAGAACGTGCCGATCAGCACCATTACCGACCGTTTCGCCGCCGCCTACCGCGAGGACATGGCCGCACTGGGCGTGGTGCCGCCGGATATCGAGCCGGAAGCCACCGCGCATATCCCCCAGATCGTGACCATGATCGAGCAGCTGATCGCCAACGGGCATGCCTATGCGGCCGAAGGCCACGTGCTGTTCTCGGTGAGCTCCTACACCGACTACGGCAAGCTCTCGCGCCGCGACCCGGACGAGATGCTGGCCGGTGCCCGCGTGGATGTCGCCCCGTACAAGCGCGACCCGGGCGATTTCGTGCTGTGGAAGCCCTCCAGCGACGACCTGCCGGGCTGGGCATCGCCGTGGGGCCGTGGCCGCCCGGGCTGGCACATCGAGTGCTCGGCGATGGCCGCCGCGCACCTGGGGCCGACCATCGATATCCATGCCGGCGGCGTGGACCTGCAGTTCCCGCACCACGAGAACGAGATCGCCCAGAGCGAGTGCGCGCACGGCGGGCAGACCTTCGCCCGGTTCTGGCTGCACAACGGCATGCTCAACTTCGGCGGCGCCAAGATGAGCAAGTCGATCGGCAACATCGAGCGCGTGCACGATCTGGTCCGCCAGCATGCCCCCGAGGCGCTGCGCTATGCGCTGCTGTCGGCCCACTACCGGCAGCCGCTGGACTGGTCCGATGCGCTGATCGAGCAGTCGGTGCGCACCCTGGACCGCCTGTACGGCACGCTGCGCGATCTGGTCGAGGTGGACGCCGCTGCGGTGATTCCGACCGAGATCGAGGCCGCACTGGATGACGACCTCAATACGCCGCAGGCGCTGGCCGAGCTGGCCCGTATCGCCGGTGAGGCACGCAAGGCTGCCGACGCCGACAAGGCGCACTGGAAGTCCGCGCTGCTCGGTGCCGGCCTGGCGCTGGGCCTGCTGCAGCAGGATCCCGCGGCCTGGTTTGGCACCGCAGGCGGCAACGACGACGATGCGGCCATCCAGGCCCTGATCGATGAACGCGCCGCGGCCAAGCAGGCCCGCGACTTCGCCCGCGCCGATGCGATCCGCGACCAGTTGGCCGCCGAGGGCATCGTGCTGGAAGACACCGCCCAGGGCGTGCGCTGGTCGCGCAAGCGCTGAAAGACCGCCCGGCTGACCGTCGGGCGCTACCGGACACCGCCCGATCCACTGGGCACTGCCATGACATCGCCCCGGCCACGGACGGCCGGGCTGCCTCCCCCCGCAACTGCACGGTCACCCACGGACGGCGAACACCGACCCGGAGCCCCCATGACCCCCACCTCCCCGTTCCCGCTCGAACCCACCGCTGCTGAAGCCCAGGCCGCCATCGCCGAGGAATTCGCCTTCTTCGGCGACTGGTCCGAGCGTTACCAGTACCTGATCGACCTCGGCCGCAAACTGCCCACCTTCCCGGAAGCGTGGAAGACCGAGGAGCATCGTCTGCTTGGCTGCCAGTCCATGGTCTGGATCGTGCCGGAGGGCAATGCCGAGGCGCTGCGCTTCCACGCCATCAGTGATTCGGCGATCGTCTCCGGGCTGATCTACCTGGCCCTGCGCGTCTATTCGGGCCGTTCGGCGGCCGAGATTCTGGCCACCGAGCCGAGCTACATCCAGGACATCGGGCTGTCGCGCCACCTGTCCCCGACCCGCAGCAACGGCGTGGCGGCAATGCTGGCCTTCATCCGCGACACTGCCCAAGCGCAGTCGTGACGCTCTCCGCCGATCCACAGGAGCCGGACAGCGCCCTGCAGCTGCTGGCCCGCCCGGGCTTTTCGCTGGTGCTGGCCTACCGCATCTTCGCGATGCTCTCCTACCAGATCGTCGCGGTGACGGTCGGCTGGCATATCTACGAAGTCACCCGCAATCCGTTCTCGCTGGGCCTGGTCGGCCTGGCCGAAGTGCTCCCGTTCTTCTGCGTGGCGCCGTTTGCCGGCTATCTGGTCGACCACCTTCCCCGCCGCCGACTGGGCATGGTCGCCTGCAGCGGGCTGGTGATGACCGCACTGGTGCTGACCGCGGTCGCCCAGGGCTGGCTGCCGTTCCACGGGGTGTGGCCGATCTATGCGGCGATCGCACTGACCGGCATGGTCCGCGCGTTCCTCTCGCCGATCTACAACGCACTGTTCGCCCGCGTGCTGGAGCGCACGCAGTACGCGCGTGGCGCGGGACTGGGCGCGGTGGTGTTCCAGACCGGCATGGTGGTCGGCCCGGCACTGGGCGGCGCCCTGGTGGCGTGGGGCGGCAAGGGCGTCGCCTATGGCGTGGCGGTCGGCGTGTCGCTGATCGCGCTGGGCTGCCTGGCGGCGCTGCGCGTCTCCGAGCCGGTGCATACGGGCCCGGCGGCGCCGATCTTCAAGAGCATCGCCGAGGGCGGCCGTTTCGTGCTCGGCAACAGGATCATGGTCGGGGCGATGGCGCTGGACATGTTCTCGGTGCTGCTCGGCGGCGTGGTGGCGATGCTGCCGGCGTTCCTGCACGAAATCCTGCACCACGGGCCGGAGGGGCTGGGCGTGCTGCGGGCGGCGCCGGCGCTGGGCTCGGTGTGCGTGGGGCTGTGGCTGGCGCGTCGGCCGTTGCAGCGCAATGCGGGGCGTGTGCTGTTGTTCGCGGTGGCCGGCTTTGGTCTGTGCGTGATCGGGTTCGGCCTGTCATCGAATTTCTGGCTGTCGGCGGCGATTCTGTTGTTCTACGGTGCGTTCGACGGTGTGTCGGTAGTGGTGCGTTCGACGATTCTGCAGTTGGCGACGCCGGAGGAGATGCGTGGTCGGGTGTCGTCGATCAATGGCATTTTCATCAGTTCGTCCAATGAGTTGGGCGCGTTCTATGCGGGCACGATGGCGAAGCTGTTGGGGCTGGTCCCGGCGGTGGTGCTGGGGGGCTTTGCGGTGTTGAGCGTGGCGGGCATTACGGCCTGGAAGAATCCGACGCTGCGGCGGTTGAATCTGCGCGATCTGCATTGAGGATTTGGCCGGCCGGCCGCTTGGGGCTCCCCAGCTGGACACCGGGCCGGTTGGCTCGCGCTGCGCGGCTGGGGCTGCCGGGGCCGCGGGTTCGGCGCCTGCTTGTTCCTGCGGTTGGGCGGCCGGGCAGCGCAGTGCAGGACCCGGACCGGGCTGCCCGACCCACTCGAGCACCAGACAGCAAGGCGCCAACGCCCTTCGCGACCAACGCGAACCCACCCGAACCAAAAACAGCCAGCCAAAAAAAACCCGGCCGAAGCCGGGGTTTTTCGTAGAACAGCATGACCAACAGCGCGATCAGTCGCCCTGCTGCTTCTGCAGATGCTCCCAACGCTCCTGCGCATCGATCGTGCGCTCAGCAGTCAGGCGGGCTTCCAGACGATCCAGGCCAATCTCTTCGCCCGTATCCACACAGAAACCGTAATCGCCATCTTCCAGACGCTTCAGCGTGCTGTTGATCTTGCCGATCAGCTTGCGATAACGATCGCGGGTACGCAGTTCCAGCGAGTTCTCGGTCTCGCGGGTGGCGCGCTCGGCCTCATCGCCGATATCACGCACTTCTTCCTGCAGGTTCGCGATGGTCTGCTTGGATTCCTCCACCAGATCATTGCGCCAGTGCTGCAGGCGCTGGCGGAAGTACTCCAGCTGCAGCGGGCTCATGTATTCCTCTTCCGCGCTCGGCTTGTAACCGTCGGGCAGGATCGGACGACCGGTGGCTTCGTCAGTCTTGTATTCCACCACCTTCACCTTGGTGCGAGGGGCCGGGGCGGCCGAACGCGCTGCCACGGCAACGGCGACCTTGCCGACCGGACGGGACACGGGCTTGGGGGCGGACTCGGACTTGGCGGGGGTTTTTGCAGGCGATTTCGAAACGGGCACGGGATTCTTGTTTTGCGGGGCCTTGGAGGCGGCGACAGGGGCGACCGGCGCCGGCGTGGACGCCGGAGAAGGTGCCGCCTTGGCCGGGCTCTTGGCCGGGACAGACTTGGCCGGCGCCGGCGATGCCGGCTTCGGTGCGGACTTCACTACGGGTGCTGCAACCGGCTTGGTGGCCGGCTTGGATGCCACGGGCTTGCTGGCGGTCTTGCTGGCCTTTACCGGCGTGGCCGGTGCCTGCTTGACTGCGGTCTTCTTCGCCGGTGCCGGCTTGGACGCCGGTTTGGCGACAGCAGGCGTCACGGTCTTCTTGGCTGCCGTCTTGCTGGCAGCGGCTTTCTTGACGGGCGCCTTGCTCACCGGCTTGCCTGCCGCGCGCTTGGCGGGCTTGGCAACCGGCTTGGCGACCGTCGACTTCTTGGCAACGACCTTCTTGGCGACGGTCTTCTTGGCCACCACCGTCTTGGCAGCAGGCTTCTTGGCGACAGCCTTCTTGACGGTCTTGGCCGGCGACGTGCTGGCCGCCTTTTTAACGGGTGCCGTCCTGGCCGCCGGTTGTTTGGATGCAGGCTTGCCAGCCGGCTTGGCGGCCGGCTTCTTGGCAACGGACTTGGCCGCCAACTTCTTTACAACAGGCTTGGCGGTTTTCTTGGCGGCCTTGACGGCCTTCTTTGCAGTTTTTTTAGCAGCCACGAAACGCTCTTCCTTGGATTCCCCGGGGCCCGGGAAAGCGGGCCTTTATAGCCTACCCGACCAGCAGCAGCAACCACACCGCCTACTCCGTTCAGCCCCGGAGTCGCAAGGCGTGCGACCGGCCCGCCTGGCAGGCGGGCCAACGTGCGCAGTTCGGTACCTGACCCGGCGACACCGCCGGGGCGGCCCGTCGCGCGCGTGGGTGCGGACGGGTCCAACGCCCCATCCTGCGACAAATGCGCCCTTCATGCCAACTGGAATAAGATTGGGGGGTGATCTCACGCCTGCTCATCGCCCTGCTGCGCTTCTACAAGCGCTTCATCAGCCCGCTGCTGGGGCCGCGTTGCCGCTTCATGCCCAGCTGTTCTGAATACGCCATGCAAGCCATCGCCACCCATGGCCCCGCGCGCGGCAGCTGGCTGGCCGCGCGCCGGCTGGGCCGCTGCCATCCCTTCCATCCCGGTGGCATCGACGAGGTGCCCCCGCGCGCCGCGCACGACGCCACCTGCCGCTGCACAGGAAAACACTGAATGTCCTCCACGCTCATCGTCAACGCCCGCCTGGTCAACGAAGGCACCGTCACCCAGGGTGACCTGCGCATCGAAGATGGCCGCATCGCGCAGATCGGCCCCGGCCTGGACGCCCGTCCCGGCGAAACCGTGGTCGACGCCGCCGGCCGCTGGCTGCTGCCGGGCATGATCGACGACCAGGTCCATTTCCGTGAGCCCGGCCTGACCCACAAGGGCGACATCGCGACCGAATCGGCCGCGGCCGTCGCCGGGGGCCTGACCAGCTTCATGGACATGCCCAACACCAACCCGCCCACGCTCAACGCCGAAATCCTGCAGGCCAAGTACGATGCCGCCGCCGGCCGCGCGCGCGCCAACTACGGCTTCTACATGGGCGCCAGCAACGACAACCTGGCACACATCCAGTCGCTGGATCCCAAGACCGCGCCGGGCATCAAGGTGTTCATGGGCGCGTCCACCGGCAACATGCTGGTGGACAACCCGGAAACGCTCGATGCGATCTTCCGCGACGCGCCCACACCGATCATCACGCACTGCGAAGACACGCCGATGATCGATGCCAAGGCCAAGGAGTACGCCGAGAAATATGGCGATGCACTGAGCGCCGAGCAGCACCCGGACATCCGCTCGCGCGAGGCCTGTTTGAAGTCCTCCGAGCTGGCCGTGTCGCTGGCCAAAAAGCATGGCACCCGCCTGCACGTGCTGCATATCTCCACCGCCGATGAGCTGGCCCTGTTCGAACGCGGCCCGCTGATCCGCGCCGATGGCAGCCGCAAGCAGATCACCGCCGAAACCTGCATCCACTTCCTGCGCTTCGACCGCAGCGATTACGCGCGGCTGGGCAACCTGATCAAGTGCAACCCGGCGATCAAGGAAGCCAGCGACCGCGAAGCGCTGACCCGCGCCGTGGCCGATGACGTGATCGACGTGCTCGCCACCGATCATGCGCCGCACACCTGGGAAGAAAAGCAGAAGCCCTATGCACAGGCGCCGTCCGGCCTGCCGCTGGTGCAGTACGCACTGGTCGCCGCGCTGGAACTGGTGCACGAAGGCAAGCTGGAGATCACCCAGGTCGTGCAGAAGTTCGCGCACGCACCGGCGCAGCTGTTCGACGTGAGCCAGCGCGGCTACCTGCGCGAAGGCTACTTCGCCGATCTGGTGCTGGTCGAAGATGTGCCCTTCACCGTCAAGCGCGAAGACGTGCTGTCCAAGTGCGGCTGGTCGCCGTTTGAGGGCACCACCTTCCGTTCGCGCATCGCCTCGACCTGGGTCAACGGGCAGCTGGCGTGGGATGGCGAGAAACTGGTGGGTTCGCCGAACGGCCAGCGCATGAGCTTCGACCGCTGATGCGGGCACGGGTGTTGAGCGCGGCCCTGGCGGCCGCAGGCGTCGTAGCGATGGGCAGTCTGCTGCCCTCGCCCGCCGTGGCCCAGGCCGATGCGCGTGTGGTGTTTCCGGCCAGCGCCTCGCAGGGCGCGATGGTGATCGGCAAGGTGCCGGCCGGCAGCGTCGTGCAATACGGCGGCCGCACCCTGCGCGTGAGCGGGTACGGCAGCGTGGTGTTCGGCATCGGCCGCGATGAGAAAGGTCCGCTGCAGGTGCAGGTGACGCGCCCGGACGGCGGCAGCGAAACGGCCAGCATCGCGGTCACCCCGCGTGACTGGCCGACCGAGCGCGTCAACGGCGTGCCCCCCAAGACGGTCAATCCGCCGCCGGCGATTGCCGAGCGGATCAAGCGTGAGCAGGCGCAGGTCACCGCCGCGCGTGCCCGCGATGACAATCGCGCCGACTTCGCACAGGCCTTCATCTGGCCGGTGCAGGGCCGCATCAGCGGCCGCTTCGGCAATGCGCGCGTCTATAACGGCCAACCCGGTTCGGGCCACTCCGGCATGGACATCGCGGTGCCGACCGGCACCCCGGTGAAGGCACCGGCCGCAGGCGTGGTCACCTTTGCTGGCCCGGACCTGTACCTGACCGGCGGCACGCTGCTGCTGGATCACGGCTTCGGGATCAGTTCGAATTTCCTGCACCTGTCGCGCATCGACGTGAACGTCGGCGACCGCGTCGAGCAGGGTCAGGTGATCGCCGCCGTCGGTGCGACCGGTCGCGCGACCGGCCCGCATCTGCATTGGGGCATGAACTGGTTCGATACCCGTATCGACCCGCTGCTGGTGCTGGAACGCGGGAAATAACGAAGTGCCGGCCGCTGGCCGGCAAGCACGCTCAGCCTCGCGCAGCCCACCAGGTAAGCCACAGCGTCCGCATCGGCGTGGCCTGGTACTGGCGGTCCTGCGCCCAGGTCTGCTGGCGGGCACGGGCCAACACGGCATACAGCCGGCGGGGCCGCGGGCCGGCAACCCGCGCCGGCCACTTGGCCAGCAGCTGCTGCGCCCACCGGCCCGGCGCGGCAGTGTCATCCTCGGCCAGCAGCGAACGCGGAATCGCCGCGACGCCACTCTCATGCAGGCGCTGGGCCAGGGTCTGCACCAGCACCGGGGTGGCGACATCGCCACGCGCCGGGGTATCGAACATCACCGCCTCGACCGCGGCCACAGCGGCCGCATACGCCTGCAGCGAGCGCAGCGCCTGCGCCGGATCGACCGGCACCGCACGCGCGTCGATCAGATCCGGCAGCGTCTCGGCCAGCTGCGCCCACGGCGCGCGCACCGGCTCGAGCACGCGGCCCAGCGGATGACGCGAGCGCTGTGCGGACCAGCTGCGCAGCTCTTCGCCCCACCACGCCAGTTTGGCATCGGAGGGCATCGGGTCGCCGGCGGTATTGAGGATGTCGTCGAACTCCTGCAGCAGCGAGAACCACGCCACCACCAGGGTGCGCTGGTTCTCGGGCACGAAGCGTTCGGCCACCTGCCACTCGGGCCAGCGGGTCCGCCACTTGTCCAGGAAACTGTCCAGGGCGCTTGGAGTACTCACGGTGTATTCCTTGAAAGGCTAGAGCGTGCGCGGAAGCGGCCACGCCTTGGCATGTTGCAGGTGTTCGGGAAGTGCGATCAGCGTATCGGCGCCCCAGGCCACGGGATCGTCGGCGTCGAGCCGGTAACCCCACAGCGCGGCGACCGAGGCCATGCCGGCGGCGTTGGCGGCGACGATGTCGCGCTCGTCATCGCCCACGTAGATGCAGGTGCCCGGGGCGATGCCCATGCGCTCGGCGGCGGCCAACAGCGGCAGTGGATTCGGCTTGCGCTGGGCCAGGGTGTCGCCGCCGATCAGCACCTTGCAGCGCTGTTGCCAGCCCAGCTGCGGCACGATCAGCCGGGCCAGATACTCGGGCTTGTTGGTCACGATGCCCCACGCGCAGCCGGCCGCATCGAGCGCGTCGAGCATGCCGGCGATGCCATCGAACAGCACGGCATGCTGGCCGATCAGGCCTTCGTAGCGCGCAAGGAACTCCGGCACCAGCGCATCACGCTCGGCCTGCCCCAGCTCGGGAAAGGCCACCGATACCATCGCGCGCGAGCCCTTGGAGACCACCGGGCGCAACGCCCCCAGGGTGATCGGCGCGCGCCCGCGAGCGGCCAGCATCGCGTTGGCGGTGGCCAGCATGTCCGGTGCGCTGTCCAGCAGGGTGCCGTCCAGATCGAACAGCACCGCCGGCGGGAAACCGAACTCAGACACGTGCCGCGTCGTCCGGCTTGACCGCGTGGGCCAGGTAGTTGATGTCGGTGCGCATGCTCAGGCGGGCACGGTTGCGCCACGGCTCATAGGCCATGCCACTGACATCGCGCAGGTTGAAATCAGCCTCACGCAGCCACTTGCCCAGCTCGGCCGGCTTGATGAAATCCTGGTAGTGGTGCGTGCCCTTGGGCAGCAGCCGTGCCACGTACTCGGCACCGACGATCGCCACGGCGAACGCGGCCGGGGTGCGGTTCACGGTGGACAGGAACAGCTGCCCGCCCGGCTTGAGCAGACGGTGGCAGGCGGCGATGATCGCGCCCGGGTCCGGCACGTGCTCGAGCATTTCCATGCAGGTGACCACATCGAAGCTGCCCGGCTGTTCGGCGGCCAGGTCTTCAGCGGCCTGCACGCGGTAGTCGACCGTGACGCCCGACTCCAGCCCGTGCAGGCGGGCGACCTTGACCAGTTCCGGGGCCAGATCGATCGCGGTGACGTCCGCGCCTTCCTTGGCCAGCGCTTCGCTGAGCAGGCCGCCACCGCAGCCGATATCGAGCACGCGGGCGCCGCGCAGGGTGACGCGCTGGGCGACGTACTGCAGGCGCACCGGGTTCAACGCGTGCAGCGGCTTCTGCGGGCCATCGACGTCCCACCAGCGGTTGGCGAGCGCGGCGAACTTGTCCAGTTCGGCCTGATCGAAATTGGTGGAAGCATGGGGGGTGTTCATGGGGATCCTTGATGCATCAAGCACGGATGTGTCGGATACGCTCGCGCCACTGGCGGGCGTTGGCGACGATCGCGGCGGTGTCCATGCCGACCAGTTCGCGCTGGACCAGCTTGGGCTGGCCGGCGATCCAGACATCGCTGACCTGGTGGCGGCCGGCGGCGTAGACAAGCTGCGAAAGCACATGGTGCAGCGGTTGGGTTTCCAGCGCGGAGAGATCCACGCAGACCAGGTCGGCCTGCTTGCCGACCTCGATCGAGCCGATGCGGTCGCCGAAGCCCAGCGCGCGTGCGCCGCCCAGGGTGGCCGCACGCAGCGTGGTGGCCGCGTCCAGCGCGGTGGCGTCATTGGCCACGGCCTTGGCCAGGATCGCCGCGGTGCGGTTCTCGCTGAACATGTCCAGGTCATTGTTGCTGGCGCAGCCGTCGGTGCCGATCGCCAGGTTCACACCGGCGCGCTGCAGCGCGCAGGCCGGGCAGAACCCGGAGGCCAGCTTGAGGTTGGATTCCGGGCAGTGCACCACGCTGACGCCGCGCTCGGCGCACAGGTGGATTTCGGCCTCGGTCAGCTGGGTCATGTGCACCGCGATCAGGCGGTCGTTGACCAGGCCGAGCCGATCCAGACGCGCCAGCGGACGCTGGCCATGCAGCTTGATCGAGTCGCTGATCTCCTGCGCGGTTTCATGCGTGTGCAGGTGCACCTGCATGTCCAGCTGGTCGGACAGCATGCGCACGCGTTCGAAGTTCGCGTCGTTGACGGTGTACGGCGCGTGCGGGGCGAACGAGGTGCCGATCAGCGGATCGTTGCGCCACTGGTCGTGCAGCTCGCCGGCCTTGGCGAAGTACTCGTCGTCGGTCTTGGCCCAGGCGGTCGGGAAATCGATGATCACCGCACCGACCAGCGCACGGAACCCGTGCTGCTTGTAGACGGCGGCCTGGACGTCGGAGAAGAAGTAGTTTTCGTTGGCGCAGGTGGTACCGCCGCGCAGCATTTCGGCGATCGCCAGGGTGGTGCCGTCGGCCACGAACTCCGGGCCGATCACCGCCGCTTCCACCGGCCAGATGTGCTGCTGCAGCCAGACCATCAGCGGCAGGTCGTCGGCGACGCCCCGCAGCAGGGTCATGGGATTGTGGGTATGCGCATTGACCAGGCCCGGCATCAGCGCCGCCTCCGGGCGCGAGACGGTCTGCTTGGGCGCAAAGCGCTCGCGCGCGTCGGCACGCGGCAGGATCGCGATGATCTCGCCGCCACGCACGGCCACGGCATGGTCTTCCAGCACCACCGCATGCGGCTCGATCGGGACCACGTAACCGGCTTCGATCAACAGGTCACAGGCTTCGGGAATGCGGGCGGTGTCGGTCATGCGGGCTCACTTGTCTGGGCGGACGACCCGAGGGTGTGGGCGACCGGGACGCTTGGAGGTGGAGCCGACCGTTGGTCGGCTCTACCGGGTGCGGTGTCGGCCGGTGCTGCAGCCGACCAACGGTCGGCTCTACCGGGTGCGGTGTCGGCCGGTGCTGCAGCCGACCAACGGTCGGCTCTACCGGGTGCGGTGTCGGCCGGTGCCGCAGCCGACCAACGGTCGGCTCTACCGTAATCCGGCTTTGCCGGATTACTTGCCTGCGCGTGCGGAGTATTCGCCCGAGCGGGTGTCGACCTTGATGATTTCATCCTGGTTGACGAACAGCGGCACGCGGACCACGGCGCCGGTTTCCAGGGTGGCCGGCTTGCCGCCGCCGCCCGAGGTGTCGCCACGGACGCCCGGATCGGTTTCGGTGATCTTCAGTTCCACGAAGTTCGGCGGCTGGACGAAGATCGGCTCGCCGTTCCACAGGGTGACGATGCAGGACTCTTCGCCCTTCAGCCACTTCTCGGCGCCGCCCATGCCGGCCTTGGTGGCCTGGACCTGCTCGAAGGATTCGGGGTCCATGAAGTGCCAGAACTCGCCGTCGCTGTACATGAAGTCCATGTTGGTATCCACAACGTCGGCCTTCTCCACGTCATCGGTGGCCTTCATGGTCATTTCGACCACGCGGCCCGACTTGATGAAGCGGTACTTCATGCGGGTGAAGGCCTGGCCCTTGCCCGGCTTGACGTATTCGGTCTCGGTGATGACCGCTGGTTCATTGTTGACCAGGATCTTCATCCCGTTCTTGACGTCGTTCATGCCAACAGTGGCCATGCTGAAACTCCTGAATGGGCAAACGCCGCGCAGGCGCGGCGAGCCGGATAGAATGGGAAATCCCACCGACACCGGTGGGGTGACTCGATATTTCTGACCCACATGATAACCGCAGGCCCCCATTCCATGCAGCTTTCCGCCACGCCCCTGGCCGCCCCCGTCCGCTGGCAGCAACGGTGGCGCGAGGCGATCCGCGACCCGCGCGAGCTGCTGCGCCAGTTGGGGCTGGATCCGGCGGAACTGGGCGTTTCGGACGAGGCGGCCGGCCAGTTCGCGGTGCGTGTGCCGCAAGGCTTTGCAGCCCGGATGCGTCATGGCGACCGGCATGACCCCCTGCTCCGCCAGGTCCTGCCGATCACCGACGAACTGAAGGTCGTGCCCGGCTTCAGCCTGGATGCGGTGGGCGACGGGGCGGCCAAGAAGGCCACCGGGGTCATCCAGAAGTACCGCGGCCGCGCCCTGCTGGTCACCACCGGCAGCTGCGCGATCAACTGCCGGTACTGTTTCCGCCGCCATTTCGACTACGGCACCGAGAACGCGGCCCGCGAGGGCTGGCGCGATGCCGTGGATGCGATCGCGCAGGACCCGGACATCGACGAGGTGATCCTGTCCGGCGGCGACCCGCTCTCGCTGGCCACCCACAAGCTGGTGGAGCTGACCCAGGCCCTGACGCAGATTCCGCACCTGCGCCGCCTGCGCATCCACAGCCGCCTGCCGGTGGTGCTGCCCGAGCGCGTGGACGACGCGCTGGTGCAGTGGATCGGCTCGCTGCCGTGGCCGGTGGCGTTCGTGATCCATGCCAACCACGCCAATGAGTTCGACGCATCGGTGGACGCCGCGATGGCGCGCCTGCGTGAGGCCGGTGCCACCCTGCTCAACCAGGCGGTGCTGCTGCGCGGGGTCAACGATTCGATCGAGGCGCTGCAGGCGCTGAGCGAGCGCAGTTTCGCGGCGGGCGTGCTGCCCTATTACCTGTATCAGGTGGACCGGGTCGAAGGCGTGGCCCATTTCGAAGTGGCCGACGACACCGCCAAGGACCTGCATGCGCAGCTGACCGCGCGCCTGTCCGGCTACCTGGTTCCCAAGCTGGTCCGCGAGATCTCCGGCGACAGCAGCAAGCGCCCGGTCTGATCAGCTGCCGGCCTCGAGCAGCTGCACCACGTCCGTGGCACTGACCGGGTGGCTCAACCAGTAGCCCTGGGCCAGGTCGCAGCCGCGCTGGGCCAGCAGATCGAACTGCACTTCCTGCTCGATGCCTTCGGCCACCACGGTGATCCCCAGTGCATGGGCCATGGCGATGATCGCCGTGGTCAAGGCCAGATCGTCCGGGTCACGCTGCATGTCGGCCACGAAGCTCTTGTCGATCTTGACCCCGTCCACCGGCACCTGGCGCAGGTGGCTCAGGCCGGAGAAGCCGGTGCCGAAGTCGTCCAGCCAGACTTTGACGCCCGTCCGGTGCAGCTTGTCCAGCAGCGCGGCAGCCAGCATTTCATCGCCGATCACGGCGGTTTCGGTCAGCTCCAGGTGCAGGCGCGAGGCCGGAAGGCCGGTGTCGCGCAGGCAGTCGGCGACCAGCGTCGGCAGCTCGCCACCGCGCAGCTGGCGCGGTGACACGTTGACCGAGACGAACAGGCCTTCGCCATCGGCACCCGGCGGCCACTGCACCGCCTCGGTACAGGCCGCGCGCAGCACCTTGGGGCCGATCACTTCGATCAGGCCACTCTGCTCGGCCACTTCGATGAACACCGAGGGCGGAATCGTGCCCAGGGTGGGGTGTTGCCAGCGCAGCAGCACCTCCACGCCGACCATGCGGCGGTCGCGGGTCCGGTAGATCGGCTGATAGGCCAGCCGCAGCTCGCCGCGCTCCCAGGCGCCGCGCAGCTCCTGTTCCATGTGCACGCGGCGCTCGACCGCGTGATCCATGGCCCGGCTGTAGTACCGGTAGCAGTTCTTGCCCGCCATCTTGGCCTGGTACATGGCGATGTCGCCGTTCTTGAGCAGCGTAGTGGCATCGGCGGCATCATCGGGAAACAGGGTCACGCCGATCGAGGCGCCCAGGAACAGCTCACGGCCCTGCACCACCAGCGGCTTGCCCAGTTCACGCACGAGAATCTCGGCCAGCTCACGGGCGCCGGCAGGAACATCGCCGTCACCGATCAGGATCACGAACTCATCGCCACCGAAACGCGCCAGCAGCGCTTCATCGCCACCGGCCTGGGCCACCGCCGCGCTGATCCGCTGCGCGAACTGCAGCAAGGCCTCGTCACCGGCCTCGTGGCCCAGCGTGTCGTTGACGCGCTTGAAATCGTCCATGTCAGCGAACAACAGCCCCAGCCGATGCCCGGAGGCCCGTGCCGCCATCAAGCGATGATCCAGCGCCTCGCGGAAGGCCAGCCGGTTGGTCAGCCCGGTCAGGGCGTCGGTATAGGCCATGTGCCGCACCTCACGGTCGTGCCGGGCAATCGCCTGGCTCATGCGACCGAACGCGCGCATCAGCTCCCCCACCTCATCCTCGCGCCGGATCTCCGGCATCTGCAGGGTGTAATCGCCGGCCTCGATCTGGCGGGCGGCGCCGGCCAGCCAGCGGATCGGCGTGACCAGGGTGCGCTGCACGTAGATGATCACCACGGAGCCGATTCCGACCAGCAGGCCGAGCATCAGCAGCAGCCAGCCCAGGTGCCGCTTGCCGACCTGCTGCAGGCGGTCGCCCAGGGTCTGGTTGGCCTGCTGCTCCATGGCCTGCACATCGTCCAGCGCCATGCCCACGCGCACGCCGCCGATCCGCTGGTTGCCGATCATGATCGGCATCGCGTTGTCGAGCACCTTGGGCGACTGCTGCACCACCAGCCCGCGCGCGCCGGCCGCGCCCGCCGCGAGCGGATCGGTCATCGGCTGGCCAAACTCGAGCACGTCCAGCGTGCCGTCGTGGATCAGCCTGCCGTTGTCATCGAACACCAGCACATAGCGCACCACCTGCTGCCGCGAGGTATTGCGCACCAGCGCACCGACCTGCTCCAGGTCGTTGTAATAGAGCGGATTGGCCAGCGCATCGGACAGCTCCCGCGCCAGCGCTTCGCCCCGGCTGCGCACACTGCGATCGAACAGGTCATGGATGACCGTCCCGCTGAGGTGCTGCACCTCATCCTGCATCGTCGCCTGGCGCCCCAGCACCACGGCCACGATCGCCACCACGACCAGCATCGCGCCGCCCATCGCCAGCACGAAGCGGGCCTGCATTCCAGAACCCAAGCGACTCATTCCACTTCCATCCGCACGCGCGTCAAGCCTTGTTTCAATTCATCCAGCCGGTGCTGCATCTGCGCATCCACCCGGTGGAACCCGGACGTACCAAAAAATATTTTCAATGCCGGCTGCGCCTGCGGATCCGATGCGGCATCCAGCAGAACCTGCTGCAACCGGTCGCGCACCTTCGGATCCAGGTCGTCACGCACCATTTCGACCGCACGCGGATACGGTTCGGTGCGATGGATGATGCGGAAATCGCGCAGGAAATTGGCCGGAATGCGTTTGGCATCGGACCAGTCCACGCTGCTCACCGCACCGGCATCGACCAGCCCCTTGTGGACGAACGTGGCGATGTTCGATTCCGACCGCGCGAACACGTAACCCACCGTATCCGGTGCGGCGACATCGCCGATCGAGGCCAGGATTTCCGGCGTCTCGCCGTGCTGCAGCAGGGTCATCACCGGCACCAGATACGCGCTGGTGGAGGCCACGTTCTGCAACGCCAGGGTGTGCCCACGCAGGTCTTCCAGTGTCTGGATGGCGCTGTCGCGGCGCACGAAAAACACGGTGTGGTAGTCGCGAACGCCGCTGCGCTCGGTCAGCAGCAGCGGCCTGGCGCCGCTGCGCAACCCCAGCGCGACGGCAGTACCGGAGGTCTCGGTCACCCAGTCGACCCGGCCGCGGCGCAGGTAACTGCCCATCTGCTGGGTGTCGCGCGCCATCAGGATGCGGCCTTCGGTGATACCAACATCGTGCATGCGCGGAATCACGTAATCGAGCAGGGGCTGCAGTTGCGCATAGTGTGACCTGGGGTCGTCGCTGATCCGGCCCAGCACCAGCACCTGCGCGGGGCCGGCCCACACCGGGCCGGTCATCGCGGCGATCGCCAGACACAGCACTACGCTCTGCAGCAGCCTTCGCAGTCCCGACAAGCCCATCACTCCCCCCAAGGAATCGAGACAGACTACCCGAAAAAATGAGAACTGCGTCAGCTTACAGGGGCTTATTCGTCGCCAATCGCGCCATGCGCTGTGCGTCGGAGAGGATGCCGCGCAGCAGGCGCACTTCCTGTTCGCTCAATTCGGTGCGCAGGAACAGACGGCGCAGCTTGCGCATCGCCGATTCGGGGGCACGGCCCTTGTGGAAATCGATCTCATCCAAGGTGTCACCCAGCTGGCCGAACAGGCCTTCCACCTGGGCATGACTGGCCGGCGCTTCGCCGAAGCCGGGGTCGGCCGGGACGGCGACCGGGGCATCGGCCGCGCCGAGAATGGCCATGCGCACTTCATAGGCCAGCACCTGGACAGCGGCGGCCAGGTTCAATGAACTGAAGTCCGGGTTGGACGGAATATGCACGGCGGCGTGGCAGAGCTGCAGCTCTTCGTTGGTCAGGCCGGTGCGTTCACGGCCGAACACGAAGGCCACTTCGGCCGGCTCGGCGGCCTTGGCCAGGACGCGCTGGGCAGCCACGGCCGGCAGCAGCTCTTCCAGCTGGACCCGGCGCGAGCGGGCGGTACAGCCCAGCACGAAGCGGCAGTCGGCCACGGCCTCGGCCAGGGTCGCCACCACCGGCGCGTCGCCCAGGACGTCTTCGGCACCGGCCGAGCGGCGGAAGGCCTCTTCATCCAGCGGTTTTTCAGGGGCGACCAGGACCAGGCGGCCCAGGCCCATGGTTTTCATGGCGCGTGCGGCCGCCCCCATGTTTCCGGGGTGCTGGGTGCCGACCAGGACGAAGCGGATGCGGGCGGGAGCGGTTTCTACGGACATGAACAGGCCAAATGCGAGCAGGACAGCGACAAATGGTAAACTGTGCGACCGGCCTCTGCGCCGGGACCGCTCTTTTCCCCCGCCAAACCCCTACTCTGCCTTTACGGGAGCTTTTCGCCATGCAGAAACCCGCCGTCACCGTCATGGTCAAGGCCGCCCGCCTCGCCGGCAACGTCCTGTTGCGCAACATCAACAAGCTCGAGGCGTTGAACGTCGTGCAGAAGGGCCGCATGGACTATGCCAGTGAAGTCGATGCAGATGCGGAAAAGGTCATCGTCAAGGAACTCAAGCGCGCCTATCCCGAGTACGGGATCATGGGTGAAGAAGGTGGCGTGCAGTCGGTCAACCGTTACATGTGGGTCATCGATCCGCTGGACGGCACCAGCAACTACCTGCGCGGCTTCCCCCATTACTGCGTGTCCATCGCCCTGGTCGAGAACGGTGAGCCGATCGACGCGGTGATCTTCGATCCGCTTCGCAATGAGCTGTTCACCGCCAGCCGTGGTGCGGGCGCGGTGTTCAATGACCGCCGTATCCGGATTGCCGAGCGCAAGGATCTGGGCGGCGCGATGATCCATACCGGTTTTGCCCCGCGTGAGCGTCAGCGCACGAGCGCGCAGCTGAAGGCGGTGGACGCGCTGCTGGTGCAGGCCGAAGACGTGCGCCGCACCGGTTCGGCGGCACTGGACCTGGCCTATGTGGCCTGTGGCCGTGCCGATGCGTACTTCGAGGCCGGTGTGAAGGCCTGGGACATCGCCGCCGGTGTGCTGCTGGTCCGCGAGGCCGGTGGCCGCGTCTGTGATTTCAAGGGCGCTACGCCGGCCCGTATGGACAGCCGTGGTCCGGAGACGCAGCAGATCGTGGCTGGCAATGTGAAAATCAGCGATGCGCTGCAGAAGGTGCTGGTCAATACGGGCTACGCGGCGGAGTTCGACGCGAAGTTCTGATCGGGCTGGATCTGATCTGCATGATGACGGCGCCTTCGGGCGCCGTTGTTGTTTGTGGGCCGTCATCGTGCGCCCTGCTGGACACGTCGTCGTGCACCCTGCTCGGCGTGCCACGGTAGTGCCGACCGTTGGTCGGCTGCTGTTGAATTGCTGCCAACAGCAGCGGCAACAGCAACAGCAACGGCAGCGCTTCCATTGCTGAGGGCGAGAGGCCGGTGGGTAGCCTGGGCCAAGACGCGCCGTAAACCCATCCCTGGGGGCTCGTGGGCGCCCTCCATGGCGCCCTGACGGTCTTGGCCCAGGCTACCCACCGGACTCTCGACAGATCTTGATGTGGCGGATGGAAGCGCTCGTGCTGCTGAGTCCACTCGGGGCACCTGCTCGCCCAACAAAAACGCCCGGCGGAAGCCGGGCGTTCTGGTCAGCGCACTGCGGTGGGTTACACCACGGTGTTGTTGGCGGCGCGCAGGGCGGCGATGCGCTCGTCCAGCGGGGGGTGGCTCATGAACAGCTTCTTGGCAGCGCCGCCGGCGATGCCGAAGGCGGCGATCTGGGTCGGCAGGGTGCTCTGGCCGTGGTTGACCTTGAGGCGTTCCAGGGCGGCGATCATTTTCTGGCGGCCAGCCAGGTGGGCGCCACCGGCGTCGGCGCGGAATTCGCGGTGACGGGAGAACCACATGGAGATCATGGTGGCGAACAGGCCGAACACCATTTCCAGGACGAACACGATGATGTAGTACGCAAAGCCGCGGCCGCCGCCTTCGCGGTTGCCGGACAGGGCGCTGTCGATGAAGCCGCCGACGATGCGGGCCAGGACGATCACGAAGGTGTTGAGTACGCCCTGCAGTAGGGCCATGGTGATCATGTCACCGTTGGCGACGTGGGCGATTTCATGGCCGAGCACGGCTTCGGCTTCGTCTTCGCTCATGTTGTGCAGCAGGCCGGTGGACACCGCGACCAGGGCCTTGTTGCGGTTGGCGCCGGTGGCGAAGGCGTTGATCTCCGGGCCTTCGTACACGGCCACTTCGGGCATGCCGATGCCGGCTTCACGGGCCTGGCGCTCCACGGTGGCCAGCAGCCAGCGCTCGGTCGGGTTGCGCGGCTCGGTAATCACGACGGCGCCGGTGGAGCGCTTGGCCATGAACTTGGAGAGCAGCAGGGAAATGAACGAGCCGCCGAAACCAAAGATGGCCGCGAAGACCAGCAGGCCGCTCATCTTGTTGGGATCGACGCCCACTACCGACATCACGATGCCGGCCAGGATCAGCACCGCAAAGTTGGTCAGCAGGAAGAGAGCAATGCGACTGAACATGGGAAAAGGACGCTCATGGGAGGTTGATGAGTGCAAATCTGCGGGGACTTCAGCTTGAATTCAAGTCGCAAACTGACCGACGATTCATAGTCCATGTCTGATTCCTCCTATTACGGGCGCTTTGCGCCCTCCCCTACCGGCCCCCTGCACCCCGGCTCGCTGCTGGCGGCGCTCGGCAGCTGGCTGCTCGCCCGCCACGCCGGCGGCCAGTGGCTGGTGCGGGTGGAGGACGTCGATCCTCCTCGAACGGTGCCTGGCGCGGTGAGCGGCCAACTGGCCGCACTGGCCGCCTTCGGGTTGCGCAGTGACGGGCCGATCGTCCATCAGAGCCAGCGCGATGCGCTGTACCAGGGCGCGCTGGACCGCCTGCTGCGCGAGGGCAAGGCATTTGCCTGCCATTGCAGCCGCAGCGAGCTGGCTGCGCAGGGCGGCATCCATCACCACTGCGTGGCCCGCGCCGCGCGTGCGCAACCGGCGGTGCGGCTGCGGGTAGCGCCGGGCAGCGTGGTGCGGTTCGACGACGGCTTGCAGGGCCGGATCGTGCAGGACGTGCACGCCGAGGTCGGCGACTTCGTGCTGCGCCGGGCCGACGGTTACTGGGCGTATCAGCTGGCAGTGGTGGTCGACGATGGCGCGCAGCATGTGACCGACGTAGTGCGCGGGGCGGACCTGCTCGATTCCACGCCGCGCCAGATCCTGCTGCAGCAGGCCCTGGATTTGCCGACACCGCGCTACCTGCATCTGCCGCTGCTGCTCGGTCCGGAGGGGCGCAAGCTCTCCAAGTCCGAGGCGGCGCTGCCGGTGGATCCCGCCCAGCCGCTGCCAGCGCTGCGGCGGGCGTGGGCGCAGCTGGGCCAGGATCCGGCGGTCGGTGCAGGGGCCGATGAGGTGGGCGGGTGGCTTCAGCAGGCGGCCGATGGCTTCGATCCGGCGAGATTGCCACCGGGCGACATTCCGCTGCCGCACGGTGCCGGCGCGGGCGCCCCTTTTGCCCGCTGATGTTGCAGAATCCTGTTCCCCCTTGTTCGCCCTGCCTTTCGGAGTAGCTGCTCATGACATCTCGCGTCGCACTGGTCACCGGTGGTACCGGCGGTATCGGTACTGCCATCTGCCAACGCCTGGCCGACCAGGGCCATCGGGTCGCCACCAACTACCGTGACGAAGCCAAAGCCAAGGCCTGGCGCGAGAAGATGCTGGCGCGCGGCTGCGATGTGGCGATCTTCCCGGGCGATGTGTCCGACCCCGGCACCGCCGAAAGCATGGTGCAGGCTGTCGAAGCGGCGCTGGGCCCGGTCGAGATCCTGATCAACAACGCCGGCATCACCCGCGACACCACCTTCCACCGCATGCGTGCGGACCAGTGGCACGACGTGATCAACACCAACCTCAATTCGGTGTTCAACGTCACCCGCCCGGTCATCGAGGGCATGCGCCGCCGCGGCTGGGGCCGGGTCATCCAGATCAGCTCGATCAACGGCCTGAAGGGCCAGTACGGCCAGGCCAACTACGCCGCCGCCAAGGCCGGCATGCACGGCTTCACCATTTCGCTGGCCCGTGAGAATGCCGGCTTCGGCATCACCGTGAACACGATTTCGCCGGGCTATGTGGCCACCGACATGGTGATGGCCGTGCCGGACGAAGTGCGCGCCAAGATCATCGCCGACATCCCCACCGGCCGCCTCGGCAAGCCGGAAGAGATCGCCTACGCAGTGGCCTTCCTGGTCAACGAGGAAGCGTCCTGGATCACCGGCTCCAACCTGGACATCAACGGCGGCCACCACATGGGGTGGTAAGCGCCGAAAATGCTGCACTCCATGTTGCGCAACATAAATGCGGCCCCTTGCTACCTATGGCGGTTGCATAGGCTGCTGCACTGCGCCATGCTGCGCGCCTACTGTGATGAGTGACTGCTTCATGGCTGCGACCCGCATTATCAAGAAGTACCCGAACCGCCGGCTCTACGACACGGAAATCTCCAGCTACATCACCATAGAGGATGTGCGCCAGCTGATCCTGGACGGTGAGGACTTCGAGGTGCGTGACGCCAAGAGCGGCGATGACCTGACCCGCTCGGTGCTGCTGCAGATCATCGCCGACCAGGAGCAGGACGGCGAACCGATGCTGTCCACCCAGCTGCTCAGCCAGCTGATCCGCTTCTATGGCGACTCGCTGCAGGGCTTCATGGGCAACTATCTGGAGCGCAGCATGCAGGTCTTCCTGGACCAGCAGCAGCAGTTCCGCCAGCAGATGGGCAATCTGCTCGGCCAGACCCCCTGGGCGATGATGAACCAGCTGACCGAGCGCAACATGGAGATGTGGCAGGACTTCCAGCGCAACATGGGCGCCGGCTTCGGCGGCCGCCCGGGTGGCACCGGGACGGGTACCGGCACGGGCACGGGCACGGGTACCGGCAAGAAGCCGGAAACGCCGCCACCGGGCGCAGGCAAGACCCGCCGCTGAGCCCACGCTCGGCGCAATAAAGAAAAAGGCGCTGCCCTCGGGCCGCGCCTTTTCTCGTTTCAGGGTCCGGCGACGTCATCGACGCCGTGCGGTCGGCCCTATCGCCGTCCAGCCGCGCGCATCAGCGCTTGGGCTTGGCGCAGCCGGTGCAGACGCGCTCCACCTTGTAGCCCTTGGCGTGCAGCTTTTCGACCACACCGTCGTTGCCGAGCAGGTGCAACGTGCCCACCACCACCATCGTGCCGCCCTGCCCGGCCTGCAGATGCTGCTGCAGCTTGGGCACCCAGGCATCGTTGCGGTCGGTGTTGATGCGCTTGTACAGCTGCGGGTACTGGCCGCGCATTTCGGTGGCCATCGAGGTCCACAGCAGCTTGTCGTCGCCGCGGCGCCAGGCGTCATGCAGCTTGCGCCCCATCTCGTCGCCCTTGCCGGCCTGCTCCAGCGCTTCGGCCACCATCTGCTGCTGCTCCTTGGCCGACATCCCCGACAGCACCGCGATCTGGGTATCGATGTCTTCCAGCCCGGCGGTCGCCTTGCCGGCACTCGCGGCGCGGGTCATGAAATGTCGATCCAGGCCGAGCGCGGGGTCCAGCCCCATTTTGGTGAACTGACTCAGGGTGATCGTCAGGCCGACGAACCACGGCTTCATGCCCTGCAGCTGGGCCAGCGGCAGCTTGTTCTCCTGCGCATAGGCCTGCAGCCTGGTCCAGGTCGCGGCGTCCAGATCGCGTTTCAGCTCCGAGCCATCGGTGCGCATCGCGGCCTGCACCATTTTCTGTGCCAGCTGCGGCGATTCCATGTCCTGCGGCGACAGCTCGAACACCACCCGCTGGGACGCCGTGAACGCCTGATCGACATCGGCAGAGAGCGGGTAATCGCTCGGCTGCAGCAGATGGAACGACCCCAGCAGATACAGGCGGCTGTCGCCCGGGCCGGTCACCTTCCACAACAGCGGGACCGGCGGGGTGGCTTTCGCCGCTGCCGGCGCGCTCGGCGGCGCGGGGCGCGCTTCGGCGCCGCCCGTACCGACCAACAGGCTCGCCGCGATCAGCAACGGGGACACGACACGCGACAACATCAAGATCATCAAGCCTCTCCTTCAGGGGCGTGGTACGCCTGCTCACCGGCGTCCACACGCAGGTCCAGGCGGTTTTCAGGGGGGGTCAGCGGACAGGTCGCGAACGGGGTGAACGCGCACGGCGGGTTGTAGGCGTGATTGAAATCGATCACCACCCGGCCCTGCGCGTCGGGCGCGGGCAGATCCAGATAGCGGCCGGCCGGATAGCTGCCGTGGCCGCTGGTGCGATCGCCAAAGATCACGAACAACTCGCGGCCAGGCTCGCCGATCGCCTCCAGCCGCCAGGTGCGGCCAGCGCGCTCGAATTCCAGCGTGCCGGCATTGGGCAGGTTCGTGGTCAGTCCGGTGATGTCCACGATCGGCAGCGTCTTGCCGGCCGGATGTGGCACGAAGCGCGCAGTGATGCGCCAGGACGGCCCCCCCGGCCAGTACGTCAGGCCGGTGAAGTTCGTTCGCGAGGGGGCATCGGCGTGCTTGACCCGCAGCGCGAAGCGCTCACCGCGATGGATCAGGCTGAGCCGGCCCTTGTCGTCATCGAAGGCGATGACTGTCGGCGTTGGATCGCGATCACTGAAGAAGCGGATGCGGCCGGTGACCGGCTTGCCCTCCACGCGCATCGGCACGCCACGCTCCGGCGTGAACCAGACGGTGCTGCCCTCGCGCGCGACCATGCCGAGCTTGTCGGGGCCGACCGCCAAACGGATGCCGCTGCCCGGCCCACGCCCGATGTAGTGCGCCTTGTACTCCAGCCAGTGCAGGCCAACCAGGCTGGTCCAGCCATCGGCGGCGTGCAGCGCTTCATAGCGCTGTTGGCGCCACTGCTGCTGTTCGGCCTCGAAGGCCGGATCGACCGCCACGTTCGCCGGTGTCGCCTCATTCTTTTCGCCGCATCCCGACACGCTCACTGCCAGCAGCAACGCGGCGGCCCACACTCCCCAGTGCTTCATGACCTTCCTCTCAACGTCCGCGCAGGAACCAGCGGTCGATTTCCGCCAGCGAAAAACGCGCCCAGGTCGGTCGGCCGTGATTGCACTGACCCGAGCGTTCGGTAATTTCCATGTCGCGCAGCAGGCCGTTCATTTCCGGCACGGTCAGCCGCCGGTTGGCGCGCACCGCGCCGTGGCAGGCCATGGTGGACAGCAGTTCGTCGCGGGCACTGGCAATGCGTCGGCTCTGCCCATGCTCGCGCAGGTCGGTGAGCACGTCGCGCAGCAGCGCTTCGGGTTCGGCATTGGCCAGCAACGCCGGAATGCTGCGTACGTGCAGTGAACCGGGGCCGGCGCGGGTGATCTCAAAGCCCAGCGAGGTCAAGGTTTCGGCCTCGCGCTCGGCGGTGTCGGCATCGCGTTCGCCCACCGCCAGGGTGATCGGCACCAGCAGCGGCTGCGCATGCAGGCCCATGCCATCGTGTGCGGTTTTCAGGCGTTCGTAGCCGATGCGTTCGTGCGCCGCGTGCATGTCCACCACGATCAGGCCTTCGGCGTTCTCGGCCAGGATGTAGATGCCATGCAACTGCGCGATCGCATAACCCAGCGGCGGCACGCCACTGTCGGCTGCGGTCATCGGCAGGCCGTTTTCGGTCGGCATGGGCGGCAGGCTGCCGGTCGCTGCGGTACCGCCCGGCGCGCCATACAGCGCTGCATAGGCGGACGGCGCATCGGCCACGCGCAGCCCCAAGGGGGATTGCTGCGGGCGCCAGTCGCCGCCCATGCCGCCGCCTGCTCCGTTGCCGGCGAGCGCATAGCCGGTGCTGCCGGCGGACGGCAGGCCGTAGGCCGGCGCCGCGGTAGCGGCACTCTCGGTGGCATGCACCTGGGGACCGGCCGCGGTCATGCCGGCACGGGTGTCGGCCAGCGCTTCCTTGAGCGTGCGGTAGACGAAATCGTGGATCAGGCGCGAGTCGCGGAAGCGAACCTCATGCTTGGCCGGGTGCACGTTGACGTCCACGCGGGTCGGATCGAGTTCCAGGAACAGCACGTACGCCGGCTGACGGCCATGGAACAGCACGTCGCCGTAGGCCATCTTCACCGCATGGGCGACACTGCGATCGCGCACCGAACGGCCGTTGACGTACAGGTACTGCTGATCGGTGCTGGCCCGCGAATAGTGCGGCTGCGCGATCCAGCCGTGCAGGCGCAGACCGGCCCCGCTGTGATCCACCCGCAGCGCCTGGTTGGCGAAGTCTTCGCCCAGTGTTTCGCCCAGGCGCGCATCCGAGTACAGGTCGCCGGGCTTGTAGCGGCGCGAGGGTTTGCCGTTGTGCGACACGCGCAGCTCGACATCCGGGCGCGCCAGCGCGAGCGAGCGCAGCCACTCTTCGATATGGCCCAGCTCGGTGCGCTCGGCGCGCAGGAACTTGCGGCGCGCCGGTACGTTGTAGAACAGCTCGCGCACTTCCACCGTGGTGCCGGGCGCATGCGCACGCGGCGTGACTTCGCCCAGCCGACCGCCTTCGATCTGCAGGGCCGAACCGTGCTCGTCGATGGCGCGGCGCGAGCTCAGGGTGAAGCGGCTGACCGAGGCGATCGACGGCAGCGCTTCGCCGCGGAAGCCGAGCGTCGCCACCGACTCCAGATCATCCAGGCTGGCGATCTTGCTGGTTGCATGCCGCGACACTGCCAGCGGCAGCTCTTCCGGGGCGATGCCGCCGCCGTCGTCGCGGATGCGGATCAGCCGCACACCGCCCTCTTCCAGGTCGATATCCACGCGGGTGGCGCCGGCGTCCAACGCGTTTTCGACCAGTTCCTTGACCACCGACGCCGGGCGTTCGACCACCTCGCCGGCGGCGATCTGGTTGATCAGGATCTCAGGGAGTTGGCGGATGCTCATGCGCACCTCCGGGCAGTGGAGGTGGCGGGCGTGGTGGCGCTGGGAATTCGGGAAACGGACGTCATCCCGTGATGATAGCGTGCGCCGGGCAGTGCAGCCCGGAGGGGTTACTTGCTGCCGCCCGCCACGGTGCCGGCGGCATCGATTTCCGCCTGGGCGCGCGCGGCGTACAGCGTGCCCGGCGGCGGCTGACGGCTGAAGAAGGTGTGCACACCGTCCAGCACCGCGCCGGCGATCTGGCGCTGGTACGCCGGATCGATCAGGCGGCGCTCTTCATCCGGGTTGGAGATGAAGGCGGTTTCGACCAGCATCGCCGGCATGTCCGAGGTGCGCAGTACCGCGAAGTTCGCACGCTCGATATTGGGCTTGTGGTTCTTGCCGATCCGCTTCAGGCCGCCCAGCACATGCCCGGCCGCGTCTTCGGAGGCCTTCATGTAACCGCTCTGGGCCAGATCCAGCAGCACGTTGGCCAGGGTGCCTTCGGTCTGCTGCAGGCGCACGCCACCGACCAGATCGGCGGCGTTTTCCTTGTCGGCCAGCCAGCGCGCACGCTGCGAGGAGGCGCCCTTGGTGGAGAGCACGTACACCGAGGAGCCGGTCGCGGCCCGGTTCTCGGCGGCATCGGCGTGGATCGAGATGAACATGTCGGCCTTGGCCGCACGCGCCTTCTGCGCGCGCATCGGCAGCGGAATGAACACGTCGCTGTCGCGGGTCAGGTAGGCCTTCAGCCCGGGCGTCGCATTGACCTGGCGGGCCAGTTCACGTGCCACCGCCAGGGTAATGTCTTTTTCGCGCTTGCCGGTCGGGCCGACGGCGCCGGGATCCTGGCCGCCATGGCCGGGATCGATCGCGATCACCAGTGGGCGCATACCGGCGCGCATCTTCACGCGCGAAGCGTCGCTGGGCATGGCCGGACGCGGGTTGTCCTGCAGCGCCGGGGTCGGCGCGGGCGCGGGAACCGGCGCACTGGCCACGACCGCCGGGGTCGACTGACCAGCCAGGATCGCGGCCGGCGACGCGCTGTTGCTGGCCGCGTTGGCGGTCCCAGCCGCAGCGACGTTGACGGTGGTGGCCGTCGCGGCAGCCGGGCCCGGCGCCGAGGTGGCGACCGTGGCGCTGGCCTGCTGGCGTACCGACGCGGTCAGCAAGGCGGTGGCGCGCGCGGCATCGCTGCGTGCCTGTGCAGTCTGGGCGGCGGTCGGTGCGGGGGTCGGTGCCGGCGCGGCGGCCGGCATCGACGCCGCTGGCGTGGGCGAAGGCGCTGCGGCCGCGGTGGGCGCGGGCGCACTGGCAACGGGGGGCGCGGCCGGCGCATCGCCCGGCCACTCGATCACCAAGCGCGACTCATTGCCCTGCTTGATCATCTGCGGGCGGAACGGCGCGACCGACTCGGCCAGATCGAACACCACGCGGAACGTACCTGGCACCGGCTGCCCGGTGCGGACAGCGGTGACCACGCCCTTGGGCGCAGGCAGTTTGAGGTTGCGGATCGCGCTGGAGTCCGGGAAATCCACCACCAGGCGGTTCGGACCGGCCAGCGACAGGGTCTTGTAGCCCCCGCTGCCGGCCAGCGAAATCTCCGCACGGGTACCGGTCGCACCGGTCTCCACGGCCACCTGGCGGACTTCGCCCGCCCACGACAGCGCGCTCGCCAGACAGAGTCCGACGGCAGTGCAGAGGGCGGCGAGTGATTTCCCCATTGGCATGGGTCTGGATTCAATCACCGCGCTGAATGAAATGCAACTCCTTTTCCCTTAATAATCCGTAACCTGCCGGTGTTTCCTAGTGTCAGCCGACAGAAAGGGCCTGCAAGTCACCCCCTTGGGGCAGCCGAGCGAGCCATTCACGACCGGCCGGACTGGTGGCGGTGAGCCGGGCGCGACGCCCCTGTCCCTGGATATCCAGGGCCACTTCGAGGTCGGTCGGCGGCAAGGCACCGGCACCGCGCTCGGGCCACTCGACCAGCCACAGCGAGGCGCTGCCCTCGTCCAGCCCGAGGAAATCCAGCTCCTGTGCGTTGCCGATCCGGTACAGATCCAGGTGCCAGGCCTCGTGGCCGTCGGCCAGCGGGTAGCGCTCCACCAGGGTGTAGGTCGGGCTGCGGATCGCCCCCTGCACGCCCAGCGCGCGCAGCAGTGCGCGGGCCAGGGTGGATTTACCGGCCCCCAGGTCGCCCTGCAGCTGCATCACCGCCTGCGGCGGCCGGGTCGCGGCCAGCCATTGCCCGAGCAGGTCGGTGTCTTCGGTCTGCGCGAGGAAAAACTCGATCATGTTCAAACGTCCGGATTGACCAGCCGGCGCAGCGGCGCCAGCAGATCGGTGGGAAGCAGGCCCCGCTGGCCGTCACTGGCGGCGGCATCGCCGGCCAGGCTGTGCAGCAATGCGCCGGTGCTGGCGGCATCGAAGGCGCCCAGCCCCTGCGCGCGCAGGGCGGCAATGATGCCGGTGAGCAGGTCGCCCATGCCACCCACGGCCATGCCGGGATTGCCGGCGGCCATCACCCGCGGCGGCGCATCGGGCGCGGCGACCACGGTGCCGGCGCCCTTGAGCACCACCACCGCGTGGAAACGCTCGGCCAGCGCTTTGGCCGCCGTGAAGCGGTCGGCCTGCACCTGCGCGGTGCTCAGCCCGAGCAGGCGCGCGGCCTCGCCCGGGTGCGGGGTCAGGATCGCGTCATGGAGCGGCTGCGGCGCCTTGGCCAGCAGGTTCAGGGCGTCGGCATCGACCACCAGCGGCTTGCCGCTGGCCAGCACCTGGCGCCAGAGTTCGTGCGCCCAGTCGTCCTGGCCCAGGCCAGGCCCGATCGCGATCACCCCCGCGCGGGGCAGCAGGGCCTGCAGTTCCTGCGCGTCCTGGACGGCATGCACCATCGCTTCGGGCAGGCGCGCCAGCAGCGGTGCCACATGCGGTGGCTGCGTCGCCACACTCACCAGCCCTGCGCCCGCGCGCAACGCCGATTCACTGGCCAGCATCACCGCGCCGCCGCTGCCGAGGTTGCCGCCCACGCACAGCACGTGGCCGGATTCGCCCTTGTGGGTGTTGGCGCGTCGCGCCGGCAGCTGCGCGCGCAGGCGCGGTTGCTGCCAGCACTCGGCGCTGTACTGCACGCCTTCGCCAGCGTCCGCGGGCAGGTCCAGCGCGGCCAGGCGGCGACCGCCGACATGCTCCAGCGCTGCGCCGGTATACAGCCCCTGGTGGCGCACGATGAACTGCAGGGTGACCGTGGCGCGGATGGCAATGCCCGGCACGTGACCGGTGCGCGCATCCACGCCGCTGGGCACGTCCAGCGACAGCACCGGCACGCCAGCGCCGTTGATGGCCATGATCAGATCCACCGCGGCACCGGCCGGCGCGCGGTTCAGGCCGATGCCGAACAGCGCGTCCACCAGCAGGTCTACCGGCGGGAGCGCCCCATCGAAGCGCGCCACCGCACCGCCGGTGGCGATGAACGCCTGCTCGGCCCGCTGCGCCAACGTCGTGGCTGGCGCATCGGCGTCCAGCCGCAGCGCCGTTACCAGGCGGCCGGCTTCACGGGCCAGACGGGCCAGCACGTAGCCATCGCCGCCGTTGTTGCCGGCCCCCACCACCACACCAATGCGCTGCGCCTGCGGCCAGCGCTCCAGCAGGCAGTGCCAGGCGGCCTGGCCGGCCTGCTCCATCAGCGAGGCACCCCCATCGCCCAGCAAGGCACTGGCCTGCGCATCCAGGCGGCGCGCAGCGGCGATATCGAACAGTTCAGCAAGCTCGGGCATGCCGGGATTCTATACTTGTCGCCCAGGCGCAGCCTTGTCGCGCCCTCCCCAGGCTCCGTTTCCGCCCAGGCCATGTCCGCCGTTCCCCTGCCCGCCCCCGTCCATCTGGCCCGTGCCGCCGAACGCATCCGTGCGATCGCGGGCGTGCACGGCTTCCAGCGCTGCGGGGTATCCGGCATCGATCTGCGCGAAGACGAGGCGCACCTGGCCGATTGGCTGGGCAAGGGCCTGTACGGCACGATGGAGTGGATGGCGCGCCACGGCACGCTGCGCGCCCGGCCGGACGAACTGCTGCCGGGCACGGTGCGGGTGATCTCGGTCGGCATGGATTACGGCCACAAGGACGACGCTGAAGCCTGGGCCACCCTGCACGATGGTGACCGCGCCTACGTGGCGCGATACGCGCTGGGCCGCGATTACCACAAGCTGATGCGCAACCGGCTGCAGAAGTTCGCCGACAGCATCGCCGCCGAGATCGGGCCGTTCGGCTACCGCGTGTTCGTTGATTCGGCCCCGGTGCTGGAGCGCGCGCTCGCCCGCAATGCCGGGCTGGGCTGGATCGGCAAGCACACCTGCCTGATCGACAAACAGGGCGGCTCGTGGTTCTTCATCGGCGAGATCTACGTCGACCTGCCGCTGCCGGTGGATACACCGGCCACCGCACACTGCGGCACCTGCACGCGCTGCATCGATGTCTGCCCGACCCAGGCGATCATCGCCCCGCACCGCCTGGATGCACGCCGCTGCATCTCCTACCTCACCATCGAACACGACGGCGCGATTCCCGAGGAAATGCGCACGGCGATGGGCAACCGCATCTACGGCTGCGACGACTGCCAGCTGGTCTGCCCCTGGAACAAGTTCGCCAAGCGCACCGACGAGCCGGATTTCCGCGCGCGCAACGATCTGGACACCGCCTCGCTCGCCCAGCTGTTCGCCTGGGAAGAAGACGAGTTCCTGCGCCGCACCGAGGGCAGCCCGATCCGCCGCAGCGGGCATGAACGCTGGCTGCGCAACATCGCCGTGGCGCTGGGCAATGCACCTGCCCATGCCGAGACGCTGGCCGCGCTGCAGGCACGACGCGAGCATCCTTCGGCGATCGTGCGCGAGCATGTGGCCTGGGCGCTGCAGCAGCACGCCGACCGCGCCGCCGCGGGATGAAGCATTGCCGCCGACGTGCGACCATGGCCCCCCGTTCGTACCGTTTGGCCTGATTCCTCCATGGACCGCAGCGCGCAGATTCTCACGCCCAGCCAGCTCAACATCCTGGCCCGCGACCTGCTGGAGGGCGCATTCCCGTTGATCTGGGTGGAGGCCGAGCTGGGCAGCGTGACGCGCCCGGCCTCGGGCCATATGTACTTCACGCTGAAGGACGCGCGGTCGCAGATCCGCGCGGCGTTGTTCAAGCCCAAGAGCCAGTGGCTGAAGTTCGTGCCGCGCGAAGGCATGCGCGTGCTCGCGCGTGGCCGGCTGACCCTGTACGAAGCCCGCGGCGAGTACCAGATGGTGCTCGACCACATGGAAGAAGCCGGCGAAGGCGCCCTGCGCCGCGCCTTCGAGCAGCTCAAGGCGCGCCTGGAGGCCGAGGGCCTGTTCGCGCCGGAGCGCAAACGCCCGCTGCCGGCGCATGTGCGTCGCCTAGCGGTGATCACCTCGCCCACCGGCGCGGCGGTACGCGACGTGCTGAGCGTCCTTGAACGGCGTTTCCCGATGCTCGAGGTCGATCTGCTGCCCAGCCTGGTGCAGGGCGACAGCGCTGCCGCGCAGATCACCTCGCTGCTGCGTGGCGCCGATGCCAGCGGCCGCTATGACGTGATCCTGCTGACCCGCGGTGGCGGCTCGATGGAAGATCTCTGGGCCTTCAACGATGAGCAGCTGACCCGCGCGATCGCGGCCAGCCAGACCCCGGTGGTGTCTGCCGTGGGTCACGAAACCGACTTCAGCCTGGCCGACTTCGCCGCCGATCTGCGCGCGCCGACGCCGTCGGTCGCGGCCGAACTGCTGGTGCCTGATCAGCGTGACCTGCTGCTGCGTGTGCGTCGCCTCGACGCGCGTCTGGCGCAGCTGCAGCGGCACAGCCTGGGACAGGCCATGCAGCGCGCGGACCGTGCCCTGCTCCGCCTCAACGCGCAGAGCCCGCAATCACGCCTGCAGCTGTTGCAGCGCCGCCAGCAGGACGTCGCGCGCCGTCTGCACGCGGCGTGGACGACACAGCATCAGGGCCGTCTGGCCCAGCTGCGCCACGCAGCGGCCGTGCTGCGCAGCGGTCATCCGCAGCGCCGGCTGGATGCCCTGCGTGAGCGCCTGCAACGCCTGCAGCCGCGTGCGGACAGTGCGATCGGCCGCCAGCTGCAGCGCGACGCCCTGCGCCTGCGTGCGCTCGCCCGTTCGATGGAGGCGGTCAGCCCGCTGGCCACCGTCGCGCGTGGCTACGCGATCCTGACCCGCGAGGACGATGGCAGTCTGGTGCGTTCGCCGTTGCAGGTGCGCCCGGGCGACACGCTCAAGGCACGCGTGCAGGACGGCGTGATCGACGTAACGGTCAACGAACCGGCGCGCTGATCCGCCACGCCTACACTGCTGCGCAGTTCGCCTTCAACGCCCTGCGCTTTCGCAGAATTTCTGCCGGTACTCCATCGCCTTGGGCATCAACGCCTGCAGGTTCTGGATGCGCGTGCCCGGGTTGGGATGCGTGGACGCGAATTCCGACGTTGACTGCCCCCCACTGACCTGCCCCATCCGCTCCCACAGCGGAATGGCTTCCTGCGGATCGAAACACGCGGCCGCGGCCAGCATCAGGCCCACTTCATCGGCCTGGGTCTCATGGCTGCGCGCGTACGGCAGCAGGTAGCCGTAGCCCATCGCCGACATCATCATCTGCTGCTGTTGCGGGTCCATGCCACTGGCGGCACCGGCCATCTGTCCGATCTGCGTCATCTTCTGCTGGGCCATCCGCTGGGCGCCATGGCGCAGCAACGCATGCGCGATTTCATGCCCCATCACCACCGCCATCGCGTCCACCGTCCGCGCCACCGGGATCAGCCCCGTGTAGACCGCCATCTTGCCGCCCGGCAGGCAGAACGCATTGGCCTGGTCGGACGGGATCACGTTGACCTCCCATTCGAACTCCCGCGCGAAGTGCGCAGGCTTCAGGCCATGCTCTTCGGCGAGCGCGGTTTCCACGACGTCCACCTTGGCGATCAGGCGCTGGGCGATCGCCTGGATTTCGCGTGACTGTGGCGCACTGGGATCCAGCGGTCGCTCCTGCGCCAGGATCTCCTTGTAGGCCTGCAGGCCCAGCGCCTTTTCCTGGGTCGCATCAAGCGAGCTGTCGATCAACACGCTTTCGCCGGTATACGGATCCACCGCACGGTTGGAGAACCAGTAGAACGCGGCATAGCCGGCAAACGCCAGCAGCACCCACCAGCGGATGTTGCCGAACAGGCCTGGCCGCCGGGCGCGGCCCTGCTGCTGACCGCCGAATGGATCGTTGCGCATGCGCGTGGTTCCTGAGATGGCCGCGGCACCCTGCCCGACACTGTGCCAATCCTAGAGCGCGCGCCGGGGGGCCGGGTGAAATCCCGTCACCTCACATCGGGGACATCCTCAGATGCCACGGACCAGCCGGAAGCCGATCCGTGCGCTGGTGGTGTCCGAATCCTGCGATTGCCGCCACGCCGCGCGGGTCTGTGCCGGCGCATTGGCCCAGTTGCCACCGCGGATCACGCGCTGCCGGCAGCCCGGGTTGAACCACGCGACGCCATCGGACGGCGCCCGCCGGTAGCTGGCATGCCAGCAGTCGGCCACCCATTCGCTGAGGTTGCCGGCAATGTCGTGCAGACCCCACGGATTGGGATCGAAGCTGGCCACCGGGGCCGGCCCCCAATACCCATCGCCATAGCCGACGAAGGCGTTGTACCAGTGCCGTCCGGAGGGCGAGACATCCTCGGCCCCGGTGAAATTGCCCGCGCGCGCGGGCGGCGTGCCCGCATCACCCCATGGATACCGGCCGCTGCTGCCGGCGCGGAGCGCGTACTCGAATTCGGCCTCGCTGGGCAACCGGTAGGAGCGCCCGGTCTGTTCGGACAGCCAGGTCGCGTAATTCTCGGCATCGCGCACGCTGACGTGCATCACCGGCAGGTTGGCGATCGCCTCGGCCCCGTTGTAATCGGACTGCCAGTCCACCCCGCTGCGCCGGACGAAGTTGCCGCTGCGCTCGTCATACACGATCGAATGGCCGCGCCGCGTGGCCCGGGGGCGGGCCTTGGTAGCCTGCACATAGCGGCGGAAATCGGCGACCGTCACTTCGGTGATCGACATCGCGAAGCCGCGCTCGAAGCGCACGTAGTGCGCGGGCTTCTCGGCATCGGTCGCGCCGAGCTCGTTCTCGGCCGCGCCCATCTGGAACCCGCCGTGCGGCACCACGATCATCTGCGGCCCGCGGCCGCCATCGCGCAGCGCGTCGCTGAACACCTGCCGCGGCCGGAAGCTGCCGTAATGGGTGACCAGTTCGATGCGCTCGCGCAGCTGCCCCACGACAGGATCACCGGGCAGCGCGATGCGCAGGGCATCTTCCAGCTTCTGCCGGGCCGGCTTGAGTCCCTGTGGCGTGGCCAGATCGCGCAGACCCTCGTTACGCAGCCGCACCAGGGTGTCGGAGCGGATCTTCTCGATACGTTCGAAGGCGTCGGCAATGGTGATGGAGGAGTCCCGGACCTTGGCCGCTTCGGCCAGCCAGGTACCGGCCGTCGCGAAATCGGCCGCCAGCGCCGCCGTCTCGGCACGCCGGATCAGCGCGCTCTCGGCCGCTGCCAGTCCTTGCCGGGCGCGGGGGTTGTCCGCGTCCAGTGCGAGTGCTTCACGGAAATTGGGAATGGCGCCATCGCCGTCTTCGCCGATGCGGTCCGCGCGCAGATCGTCTTCGCCGGCGCGGTTGTACGCCACCACGCGCTGGGCAATTTCCACCCGCGACTGCAGCTCGCGCACCTTGGGATCGTCCGGCGCCAGGGTCAGCAGTACCAGGGCCATCTCGCTGGCCTGGGCCAAGGCCTCGCGCTGCTTGAGCGGCCGCTGCAACAAGGCGGACGCCTCCTGCAGCAGGCGTTGCCGCGCGCGTTTCAGCCCGGCCTCGGCCACGCGGTCCTTGGGGTCGTGCTGCAGCAGGGCAAGCCAGATCGGGATCGCGTCCTCGGCGGTGCGGTACAGCCGGTCTTCCTCGAAGGCGCGTGCGGCGTCGCGGCGAGCCTGGACAACGTCGTCGTCAACGAGGGTGACGGCAGGTGGCTGCCAGCGCTCCACCGTCTCGGCAGCGTCCTCGCCTCCGATGGTGACCTGCGCCACCGGCGCGCTCGCTTTGGCCGGTGCGGCAGCCGGCTTGGCCGCCGGCGCTGCCGACGGTGCCGGCGCGGGCGCGGGAGAACATGCGGCCAGCATGCCCAACAGAGCAGTGAACAGCAGCGGCAATGGGCCTGACGGTCGCAAATGGGGGTCCTTGGGGCGTGTCATCGTCTTGCTGGTGCCCACGCCACGTCGCAAGCCGCCGCCCGGGGCGCGATGGCGATCCAGGGGGCATGCCGCAGGCGCAGGCAGGGGATCATCATAATCGCCACCGTCGCGGGGGGCGACCGTCCCCGGCCCGGGCGTTCATCACCGCACGGCGGGATGCCGGACATGGCATGGCATCGCATGGCGTTAGGCTATCCTCCCCGACCTGAGCACCCCTTTGCAGTACATGGAATCCCACGTGGCTTACTGGATCAAAACCCCGGCGGAACTGGACGAGCGCTACCGCCAGCGCCCCACCCGCATCGGCCTGGACACCGAATTCATCCGCGAACGCACCTACTGGCCGCAACTGGCGCTGGTGCAGATGGCGGTCGGTGATGAAATCCTGCTGATCGACCCGCTGATCCCCGGCATGAACGCGGCCCTGGCCCCGTGGCTGGCCGACACCTCGATCCTCAAGATCATGCATAGCGCCAGCGAAGACCTGGTCACCTTCAAGGTCGCCTGCGGCGTGCTGCCGCGGCCGCTGTTCGATACCCAGATCGGTGCGTCGCTGGCCGGCATCGGCGGCGGCATGGGCTACCAGAAACTGGTCACGGCAGTCACCGGCGTCACCTTGGCCAAGGGCGAAACCCGCTCGGACTGGATGCGCCGCCCGCTCTCGGAGGCGCAGCTGGAGTACGCCGCCGACGACGTGGAATACCTGTTCCAGATCCACGACACCATCGAGGCCCGCCTGGAAGAACTGGGCCGCCGCCAATGGCTGCAGGACGACGCCGAGCGCCTGCTCGCCAGTGTCGAACACGATGAAGAGCGCTGGCCGCACGTGGCGATGCGCTCGGCACAGTTCATGGATACCCCCGCGCAGCTGCGCCTGCTGCGGCTGCTGCGCTGGCGCGACGTGCAGGCGCGCGCCAGTGACAAGCCGCGCAGCTGGGTACTCGACAACGAACTGGCTGCCGTGCTCGCACGCACCCCGCCGGCCGATGTGGAGGCGTTGTCCAAGCTGATGGAAGGCTTCCCCAAGGCCCCGCGCAAACTGGCCGCCCAGGTGTGGCAGGCGCTGTCCACCCCACTGGCCGACGAAGCCGAGGCACCGCTGGCGCTGCCGGCCAACGATGCCAACAAGCAGGCGCTCAAGCGGCTGCAGGATGCCGTCAGCGCGCGCAGCGCCGAACTCGGCCTGCCTGATGGGGTGCTCGCCTCGCGCAAGCATCTGGAAAGCTATCTGGAAAGCCGCCAATGGCCGGCCGCGCTCGCGGGCTGGCGCCAGGCGCAGCTGGCGCCTATCCTCGGGCGGGTGTGGCGGCGGGGGGCCGGACGGTGGTGCATGGGTGCGTATCTCACCGCACCGATGCACCGCCTCGCCCAGCGTTTCAGTGCACTGACGACGGCGCAACGCCGTCGATTCCTGAACGGATCGCGTCACCCTTTTGACCTGCCGCCATCGGCATGACTGCAGACACATACGCGGGTCTGAAACGCATGCAAGAGTGAATCGCACGCACCGTTCCCCGCCTGCTCCAGGCGCGGTCCGGACACGGCATCCCGCAGGACCGTGCCGCCGGCGCAGGTTCTGCCCACGCGGCTGCGCAAAGGACTCCCATGCATCTGATCGCGACTCGAAGGAACGCCCCCACCCCTCGCCGCACCACGCGCCGCCTGCACCGCTGGCTCGGCATGACCCTGCTGCTGCCGGCCACCACGGCCAGCGCTGCCGATGATCTGAACGCACGGCTCGCGCAGGCCCTGCAGGGCACCGCCACACCGGCCATGGGCGTGCTGGTCATCCGCGATGGCAAGGTCGCTGAACATGCCGTGCGGGGCGTCCGCCGCAACGATGCGTCCACGCCGGTCACCACGGAGGATCAATGGATGATCGGCTCCACCGGCAAACCGATCACCGTGGCCATGATCGCGCGATTGGTCGAACAGGGCGTGTTGGGCTGGGATGCGCCGCTGTCGACATTGTTGCCCGACGTCGCCGCACAGATGCAGCCGGCCTACCGCAGCGTCACCCTCGTGCAGTTGCTCTCGCACCGCGCCGGCCTGCCGGAAAACCTCACCGACGCCGCCGCGCTGGACGCGTTCTTCGTCGATAGCCGGGCCCTGCCCGTGCAGCGCGAGGCTTACGTCAAGGCAGCCCTGGCCGAAGCGCCGGTGCATCCGCCCGGCACCGAATTCGCCTACAGCAACAGCGGCTTCCTGATCGCGGCGGTGATCGCCGAACGTGCCACGGGCAAGGACGTGGAAACGCTGATGCAGCGCGAAGTGTTCCAGCCGCTGGGCATGACCGGTGCCGGGTTCGGCCCCACTCCGGCCGGGCAACCGGTGGGCCATCGCGGCGGCAAGCCGGTGACCACCGCGCCGCAGAAGGCCGATGACGGGGTGCCGCCGCTCTACACTGCCGCCGGCAACCTGCATATGCGACTGCACGATCTGGCGCTGTTCGCCATCGATCAGCTCGCGGGCAGCCAGGGCAAAGGCAGGTTGCTGACAGCGGCGTCCTACGCGCTGATGCAGACCGTTCAGCCGGGCAGTGGCTCCGGGCTGGACTGGGGCGTGCAGCCGTCGATCGCCGGTCGCCAGGGGCCGGTGCTGGTGCACGGCGGCTCGGACGGCAACTGGCTGGCCTGGGTGGTGCTGTTCCCTGGCCAGAACAACGGCGTTATCGCCATCGCAAATGCCGCCGAAGACATGGGCGCCGACCAGGCCACCATGGGCGTGCTGGGCGGACTGTTCGCCGAGCTGGCGCCCGCTGCAGCCGGGGCGCCCGCCAAGTAGCAGAAACGACAACGCCCCGCAGGTGCGGGGCGTTGTCGGAACACGCATCACGCTCACCGGTGCCCTGCGGCACCGGCGATCGCGTGTCTTACCAGTTCATGTTGAGCGACACACCCACGGTGCGCGGTTCGTTGTAGACCGCGGCCATGTAGTTCTCGATCACACCCTTGAGGTTCTTCTCATTGGTGATGTTGCGCGCGAACAGCGCCACTTCCCAGGCACCGTAGTTGGCAGAGTAGCCCAGCTTCAGGCCGCCTTCGAAGCTGCCCTTGGAGTTGAACTCGGCCGAGTCGTACAGCACGAAGCTGGTATAGCCCTGCTTGTTCCAATCGGTGGAGACGAAGAACACATCGCTGTCATTGACCGGCATGTCGTAACGCGCGGCCAGGTTGATGTTGTACTTCGGTGCGTTCGGCAACGGGTTGCCGTTGATCTGCGCGAAGGTGTTGGCACCGACCTTGATGGTCGGGTCATTCACGGTGCACACCACGGCGCCGTTCAGGGCACAGACCTGCGCGTACACGCGGTCGTCCTGGATCTTGCTGTGCAGCAGGCTGACACCGGCGCTCAGGGCCAGGTTCGGGATCGGGCGCAGCTCCATGTCCGCTTCCAGACCGTAGGCCTTGGCCTTGTCGGCGTTGAACAGCACGCCGTTGCCGTCCGAATCGTTGCCGTTGAGCTGGATGTCATTGACCACGTAGGTGAACGCGGCGGCGTTCACGCGCAGGCGGTTGTCCCACAGGCTGCTCTTGATGCCGGCTTCCCAGGACAGGATGGTTTCCGAGTTCGCCGTGGTGAAATCGGCATTGAACACGGCCGAACGGCCCTGGATGGTCGGGCCACGGAAGCCGCGGGCCACGCGCGCATACACGCTCAGCTGCGGGTTGAACGCGTACATCGCGCTCAGGTCCCAGCTCGGCGTGGTGTCGGACATCTCCACGTAGGTGCGGCCCTTGTAGGTCACGGCACCGGCGGCGGTATCGGCGGTCTTGAGCAGACGGGTCTTCTTCTCGTCCTTGGTCTGGCGCAAGCCGGCGGTCAGGGTGAACTTGTCGGTCACGTCATAGCTGACCTGGCCGAAACCAGCCCAGGAGGTGTTGACGTTGCGCAGGCGCACCCAGTTGTTCGGATTGCGGGCATTGCCCTGCAGGAACCAGGCGCGCTGGTAGAAATCGGTGGTGTCGCGGCCGTCGAAGTAGAACGCGCCGACCTGCCACTTCAGGCGGTTGTCATCGGCGTTGGCCAGACGGAACTCCTGGGTCCACTGGTCCAGATCGCGGATCTGGCCCATCGACTGGCCGTAGCCGTTCGGCACGCCGTTGACCGGATAGTTCACGGCGGCGCCGCCGTCGGTGTCACCGCGGCTGTAGCCGGAGGTGGTTTCGTAGGCGGTGATCGAGGTCAGCGAGACGTTGCCGAAGTCGTAGATCGCCTTCACCGACCCGCCGTAGGTCTTGTAGGCCTGCGGGTTGTTGTCGGCTTCGTCGTAGGCGACCTGGTCGCGCGGCACGTCGGTCTTGTTGGAGCCCTTGGTCAGCGCGCTGCGCAGGAACAGGGTCGAGGTGCCGTCGTAATCGCGTGCGTGGGCCGAGGCCAGCAGCGAGAAGTTGTCGCTCGGCTGCAGCAGCAGCTGCGCGCGCACGTTGCGGTCGTCGAAGCCGCCCATCGCGTTCTTCTTCGGCGAGACCGTGCCATCGGCGCTCGGGCCGCGGTAGGTGTTGTCGACGTAATCATCGCGGTGCTGGTACAGCGCCGACACGCGGAACGAGGCGATGTCGTTGATCGGGCCGCCGAAGCCGCCATCGATGGCCACGCTGCCGTACGAGCCATAGCTGGCCTGCACGCGGCCGCTGTAGTCCTGGCTCGGCTTGATTGTGTCGAACTTGACGATGCCGGCGGTGGTGTTGCGGCCGAACAGCGTGCCCTGCGGGCCGCGCAGCACTTCGATCTGGTCCACGTCGTAGACCGGGTTGGACTTCAGCACCACGTGCTCAAGCACCACGTCGTCCTGGATGATCGACACCGGCTGCGAGGCACCCAGGTAGAAATCGATGTTGCCCAGGCCACGGATGTAGAAGCGCGGGAAGATGCGGCCGGTGGTGGTTTCAGCGTAGAAGCTGGGCACCTTGCCCGACAGCGCCAGCAGGGTGTCATCGCCGCCAGCGGTGTAGTCGCGGATCTTCTCGCCCTGCACCACGCCGACCGAGACCGGCACGTCCTGCAGGTTGCGCTCGCGGTGGTCGGCGGTGACGGTGATGGTGTCCAGCGAGGTGGCGCTGGCGGACTGCGCGTCCTGCGCCGAGGCGGCAGCGGACAGCATCAGCGCAGCGGACGCGCAGGCCAGCGCCAGCGCGCGGCGGCGCGGCAGCACGGCGGTGGTGGAGAGGGAACGGGAGAGAAGACGCGTCGACACAGGGGCGTGGCGTAGAGCGGGCATGCAGAGGTCTCGGGTAGTACAGATCGGGGCAGCCGGCGCGATGGCCGGGCACCATAGGAAATCGACATCGCTGTGGAGACAGCGATGCGGCACGGTATTGGCTGGATGTTGCAGATTGGTGTCAGGGCGTTGTGGGCGACGGCTGTCCGGCCCCCCTGGTCCACTGGCTATGCGGCCGCGTTTTCTGGCGCGGATTATGCCCGGCCAAGGCGCGCGCCGGAAGGGCGGGATTCGCGTGTGACGCTTTCCGGGCCATCGGTCACGTGTCGCCCGGCACTTGTCGCCCTGGCAGCGGCGGCGAACACTGAACCGGTCATCCACGAGATCTCCGCATGTCCTCTCGCCAACTGGCCTGCCTGCTCCTGTTGTTGTCCGCCTCGGCCGCCCACGCCGCCGAATCGCCCGCACAGTGGCTGGTCACCACCGACCTGTGGGGAAACCCGGCCTACCAGCTGCTCACCCTGCCCGACCAGCAGGGTCCGGTGGAGGGGCGCTTCGATGGGGACACCCTGCAGGGCAGCCGCCAGGGCAACGCGCTGGCGTTTGTCGTCACCGGCAGCGATGGCGCGACCTACCGCTTCCGCGGCGAGCAGACCGGCACGACCCTGCGCGGTACGGCCGATTATCCCGACACCAACGCCAGCGAGCGACGCGCGATGCACCCCTTCAGCGCGCGCCGTCTGCCCGAGCGGCCGGCCGACGGCCCCCGCCAGCATGACTTCGTGCCCACCTCCTATTCGAACGAGTTCTCACCCCACCGCGCACCCGTGCTGACGATCTGGCCGGGCGACAGCGTGCGCACCACGACGCTGGATTCCGGCGGCGTGGACGCCAAGGGCCAGACCCGGGCGCTGTTCGGCAATCCGCAGACGGGGCCGTTCTATGTGATGGAGGCCGAGCCCGGCGATGTGCTGGCGATCCACATCAAACGCCTGCGCTTAAACCGTGACTACGCCGACAGCCTGGACAGCATCGTGGGACGCGCGCTGACACCGGCCCTGGCGGCGAAGGCCACCGCGCTGGACAAACCGGTGCGCTGGACCCTGGACCGCGAACGCGGCCGTGCCCGTCCAGAGGCGGCCACCGGCAAGCTCAAGGACTTCTGGGTGCCGGTCAGGCCGATGCTCGGCGGGCTGGCGGTGGCACCTGGGTTCGGCAACGCGCCGATCTCCACCGGCGACACCGGCCGCTTCGGCGGCAACATGGACTTCAACGAAATCCGCGAGGGCGCGACCGTGTATCTGCCGGTATCCCAGCCCGGCGCCCTGCTCTACCTGGGTGATGCGCACGCACTGCAGGGCGATGGCGAAACCTCGCAGTACGCGCTGGAGACCTCGATGGACGTGGACTTCAGCGTGGAGGTGATCAAGTCCCGGGCGCAGTCAGCGCCGCGGGTGGAATCGGCCACGCAGTTGATGGTCCTGGGCCAGGCCGGCTCGCTGGATGAGGCCCTGCGCGCGGCGACCGCCGGGATGGCGCAGTGGCTGGAACAGGACTACGGGTTGAGCCTGTCCGAGACGGCCCAGGTGCTGGGGAGTTCGGTCAGCTTCGTGGTGGCCAACCTGGCCGGGCGCAGCGTCGGCGTGGCCGCCAAACTGGACAAATCCCTGCTGCAGCAGGTGGAACGCGCGCCCGCCGAGGCGCGCGGCAGGCACTGAGCCGAACGCAGGCCCCACTTGGCAGGCGCCGCCGGTCGGCGCTAGACTAGGCGCATTGCGGGGTACGGCCGAGGCCGGTGACGCCACGCAGCAGCAGCATCCGTGGGGCCATAGCTCAGCTGGGAGAGCGCGTCGTTCGCATCGACGAGGTCAGGAGTTCGATCCTCCTTGGCTCCACCACTATTCAACAGAACGCCCCGGGAATCAGCTTCCCGGGGCGCTCTTGTTTTCACAGCCTTCGCGCAGTTGCTCACGCGCCCTCGGGAGTGTCCTTGCGCTCCGGCCGGCGCGTGCCTGCATCGTGGATCGCTTGATCGGTCTGCCCCGGCCGCTGCTTGGCGGTTTCATCCTGCTTGCGGTCCTGCTGGCTCTCTTCGATGCCTTCCTGCTTGCCGTGTTCGCTGGGCTTGGTGTCTGCCATGGGTCTACTCACTTGTGCGGTTCCCGGTACGGGGCCTTCATCCGCAGGCTAACCGGCCGATCGTGATGCACGAATCACGATCGGCACGGCCTTGCACACGTCGCACTCACACGCCCCGCGCCGCTCAATCCAGCTTGACCACCAGCTTGCCGAAGTTGTGGCCCTTGAGCAGTCCGAAGAAGGCCTCCGGCGCGCGTTCCAGTCCCTGCACGATGTCCTCGCGATACTGCACGCGGCCGTCCTTCAGCCACTGCCCCATGTCGCGCAGGAACGCAGGGAAGAAGGCGTGCAGATCCGACTGGATGAAGCCGCGCACGGTCAGGCGCTGGCGCAGCACCTGGCTCATGAAACCCGGCAGCCGGTCCGGCCCGGGCAACACCGCACCGCGCGCGTTGTAGGTGGCGATCGTGCCGCAGACCGGAATGCGCGCGAAGTCGTTGAGCAATGGCGCGACCGCATCGAAGACGTGTCCCCCGACGTTCTCGAAGTAGACATCGATGCCGTCGGGCACCGCCGCACGCAACTGCGCGGCGAAATCGTCGGCGCGGTGATCCAGCGCTACATCGAAGCCCAGCGTTTCCAGATACGCGCGCTTCTGCTCGCCACCGGCAATGCCCACCGTGCGCGCACCCTGCAGCTTGGCGATCTGACCCACCGTCGCGCCCACCGGGCCGCTGGCAGCCGCCACCACGAGCGTTTCGCCCGGCTGCGGCTTGCCGATTTCCTGCAGGCCCACGTACGCCGTGAATCCGGGCATGCCGTACACGCCCAGTGCAGTGCTGATCGGCAGGCCGTTGTCTTCCAGCTTGCGGCTGAGCTGATCGCCGTCGATGACGGCATGCGTCTGCCAGTTGCCCTGAGCCAGCACATGCTCGCCGATGGCGAAACCGGGATGGTTGGAGGCGAGCACTTCAGCAACGGTGCGCCCTTCCATCACCGCATCCAGCGCAACCGGTGCGGCGTAGGACGGCCCCTCCTCCATGCGACCGCGCATGTAGGGATCCAGCGACAGATAGCGATTGCGCAGCAGCACCTCGCCCGGGCCAGGCGCGGGAACCGGCACGTGTTCGATACGGAAGTTGGACGAGACGGGAGCACCGTTCGGGCGCGAGGCGAGGACGATGCGGGTGTTGGTGAGCGCGGTCATCAGAGGATCGCTCCGGGGAGACGAAAAAGGAATCCCGACAGTACGCCGTCCAGGCACGTCCGGGCGGGGGGTAAAACAGCGTTCCATCGGTGCAGGACGACGCGGCTGTGCAATCACCTTGTGCGACAGGGACCGATCATCCCGATGGCGTCACAGCATTCCATCCGTACGCTGCACCGCGCATGCGTTGCCCGCGCCGCCGGCCAGGGCGCATGATCGCGTCATGAACGTTCCCTCCTCCAGCCGACGCCGCTACCTGCTGCCCGTGTTGATGTCCGCCACCACGGTGTTCGGCCTGACATGCTGGGCGATTCTGGCGACCGAGCCCGGTTGCCTGGCCGCGCAAGGCCATTGGTCGTCCGGTGCAGGCAAGTGCCACACGCGCCTGTGCCTGCTGCAGGGCGACTGCGGCGAGATGGCGTCACCTATCGTGGCATGCAACAAAGTGCAGGTCGGCGACAGCCGTGGCCGCGTGTACTTCCACCTGGGCAATCCCCTGCCTGGTGCGGGCGCCGAAGCG
This sequence comes from Stenotrophomonas sp. TWI809, assembly GCF_039673205.1. NCBI lineage: Bacteria > Pseudomonadati > Pseudomonadota > Gammaproteobacteria > Lysobacterales > Lysobacteraceae > Stenotrophomonas > Stenotrophomonas sp. TWI809. The sequence goes on from NZ_JBDJLE010000007.1 coordinate 118,038, forward strand.
GAGTGGCCCGAAGGCAAGGCCGACAACGGCTCGATCCGTGCACGCTTCGAGGATGAGCGGCTGGTCAGCCTGGCCTGCCCGGTCACGCCGTAGGGCGTGCGCGCTTCCATTGCAGCGGGCTCATGCCCATCTCGATCCGGAACATGTAGTTGAACGCCGACGCCGAGGCATAGCCCAGCTCGTGCGCGATTACCGTGGGCGAACGCCCCTGCGCCAGCCACTCGATGGCGCGCAGCAGGCGCAGCCGCAACCGCCACTCGCGCAGCCGCATGCCGGTCTCGCGTTCAAAGTGGCGCGCCAGGGTACGCGGCGATGCCCCCAGCAAGGGCGCCCAGTCCTCCACGCTGCGGGTATCGGCAGGTTGCTCGTACAGTGCCTGGCACCAGCGCTGCAGGCGCGCATCCTGCGGCCACGGCAGGTGCCGGGTGTGCTGCCGCTGGCGCGGCAACTGCGCAGTGATCAGGGTGCACAAGGTGGCGTAGTAGGTGCGGTCGTGATCGGGCACGGTGCGATCGAGTTCAATGATCAGTTCGCGCAACAGCGGTGACACATCGAGTACCACGCAATGCGTGGGCATACCCAGTGCCGGCCCATCCGCCACGTAAAGATTGCGGAACGCCGAGGTATTCAACGCGCCCGTGTGATGGGACGTGCCCGTCGGCACCCACAGCGCCTGCTGCGGGGTGATCACGTGACGTGCCTGCCCGGCGCTGGCCTGCAGCACACCCGTGCTGGCGTGGACCAGCTGGTTCCAGCCGTGCACGTGCGGCGGGAAGCGCTCGCCCGCCTCCAGTCGCTGGCTGCGCGCCACCACCGGCCAGGGCAGACGCCGCAGCGGCGGCACCGGGACTTCGCGCCAACCCGGCGCAGTGGGTTCCGCCGTGGCCATGTGACGCCTCATCGACAGGATGGGTCATTCTATCGAAAGACGCGGTCACCTCTGTCCACGGACCATGGGCCCTCCCCGCTGCCCCCCCACCCATGTCACTCTCGATCCCGCCTCCCCGCCGCGCCTGGCAGGTCATCACGGCCGGCATCTGCGCGCTGGTACTCACGGTCGGCCTGGCGCGCTTTGCCTACACCCCGCTGCTGCCGGTGATGCGGCTCGACGCCGGGCTCACGGCAGCCGGCGGCGGCTGGCTGGCAACGTTCAACTATCTGGGCTACCTGGCCGGCACTGTGCTGGTCGCCCGGGTCGGCGACATGCAGCTGAAATTCCGCTTCTACCGCATCGGACTGGTCCTGGCAGTGGTATCCACCGGCCTGATGGGCACCACCACGGACATGGCCACCTGGGGCGTGCTGCGCTTCGTGGCCGGCCTGTCCAGCACCGCCGGCCTGCTGCTCGCCTCCGGGCTGGTGCTCAACTGGCTGCTCGCCCATCAGCGCCGCCCACAGCTCGGCCTGCACTTCGCCGGCCTCGGGGTAGGGATCGCGGTCTCGGGCCTGGCGGCTGCGGCGATGGCCGATCAACTGGCGTCCTCCCGGCAGTGGATCGCGCTGGGCACCCTCGCGGTGGTGTTCCTGATCCCGGCCTGGGCATGGATGCCGCCGCCGGCAGCGATCTCCAGTGCCACTGGGGCCAACGCTCCCCCGCCACCCGGGCGGCGCTGGCGCTGGCTGCTGATCGCCTCGTACTTCTGCGCGGGGGTCGGCTTCGTGGTCAGCGCGACCTTCATCGTCGCCATCCTGGTGCAGACCCCTGCCTTCGCCGGCCACGGCAGTTGGGTGTGGGTCCTGGTCGGCCTCACCGCCATCCCCTCGACGTTTGCCTGGGATCGGCTCTCGAACCGGCTTGGACTGATCCGTGCATTGATGCTCGCCTATGCGTTGCAGGCTACGTCCTTCGTATTGCCCTTGCTGGATGGCGGGCTGTGGGCCGGCGCAGCCAGCGCCGTGCTGTTCGGCCTGACCTTCGCCGGCATCGTCAGCCTGACCCTGACCGTGGTCGGTCGCCACTACCCGCACAATCCTGCCAAGGCGATGGCGACGCTGACGCTGAGTTATGGCGTCGCCCAGATCATCGCCCCCGCGATCGCCGGCACGCTGGCGCGCGACAGCGGCAGCTACCAGGGCGCATTGGTGCTGGCGGCGATCATGATGGTGATCGGCATCGTGCTGTTGTGGTGCATGCCCGACGACGCCCGATCCACCACGGGCTGATCAACTGCACCGGCGGAAAGCATCCGCCTGAACCGACGTTCATGCGCTTGGGTGATGTGTTCGGGCCCGCTGGATCAAGCACTTGGATGTGGGCGGACACGGGTTTGGAAACAAATGTGAAATTTTTTTCCCGAAACGCTTGCCGAACCCCTCATACCTCCGTATTATTCGCGTCCTCGCCAGCGGCAACGCAGCGATGAAGTGGCCGGGTAGCTCAGTTGGTAGAGCAGGGGATTGAAAATCCCCGTGTCGGCGGTTCGATTCCGTCCCCGGCCACCACAATTTCAGATGACCTGCAGAAATGCAGGTCATTTTTTTTGTCTGTTGTTCGGCGTCGCTACATCGCGCAGCGTTCAAGGAAGGAGGTTCCGCACATGGTTCGTGCTTTGTTCGCCGCGCTGTTCGGCAAACGTCCTGTTGCCTTCCACAGTACATCCCCGATCGATGTGACCGTGCTGCGCCTCAAGCAGTCGATCCAGCATGGCCCGCGCCTCTCTGTCGCCGGAATGCGCGGGAAGGCCTCCGCTCAACGGATCCGCCTGTGCTGGACGCGCCCGTTCGTGTCCAATTCTTTCAAGCCGTATTTCATCGGCCAGTGCATCCCCACCGAACGCGGCACGCGGCTTGAAGGTGCGTTCCAGATGCATCCCTTCATCCGCACCCTGATGATCGGCATGTTCGTCAGTCTGCTCATCGTTCCGCTGGTGGCGGTGGTGAAGCACTGGCAACACACACACGACCTCGCGCCTGCCCTGTTGGCCAGTCTGGCGGTGGTGCCTGCTGCCTACTTCATGGCCGGCGCGGTGCTGGTGATCGTCACGATCAGCCGCTGGGCCGCACGCGACGATGAAGCGATGATCGAGGCGGAGATCCATCGCGCGCTGCAAAGCGGGCACACCGCTCAGGGATGATTTCCGCGGGCGGGCCGTTGCGCGCCTTGCCGTCCATCGCCACGCGCTGGCATGCTCACCCGGCGGACAGGATCGTCTGCGGCCGCGCTTGTTCGTCCCCATGGCCGCACACACAGGGAGAGGTGATGTCCGAAAGCATCGAAGTGCTGCAGGCGCAGATCGCGCATCTGCAGCGAAACCAACGGCGACTGACGCTGGGCTGCGCAGCAGCCGGCCTGCTCACCATGGCCGCCTTGATGATGGGTGCAACGTCACAGCGCAGCGCCAGCTTTGATGTCATTGATGCGCAGCGCATCAACATCAAGGAACCTGACGGAACGTTGCGGCTGGCGATCTCCAATCGCACGCTGTTTCCTGGGGTGGTCATTCACAACAAGGAGCAAGCTCATCCGCGCCCGATGGCAGGCATGCTGTTCTTCAACGATGAAGGCACGGAAAACGGCGGGCTGATCTACAACGGTTCGCTCGACAAGAACGGCAAACCCTCCAGCGGCATGAGCCTGACCTTTGATCGCTATCAGCAGGATCAGCAGATGCAACTGCTGGGCGTGGATGATGCCGGGACACACTACGCAGGGCTGACCTTCAATGACGTTGCCGATGGCCTGTCCCGCCCGTTCTTCTCCGAGCGGGACGAAGCACTTCATCGGAAGGGCATTCCTGCGATCACCGAGCGCGTGTTCCTTGGCAAGTCTGATGCGCGCGATGCCATGCTGACCCTGCGCGATGGTCAAGGAAAGCCGCGGCTTGAGTTGGTGGTCACGCCCTCGGGAGATGCCAAGGTGCGCTTCCTGGACGAGAGCGGCAACGCCACGCGGGAACTCTCCGCTGACAGTCGGTAGCGCGGGTGCCGCACGCTGCCACGCGCACGTCAGCGACGTGGGACGGCCACTGCATGACGGAATATTCACAATTTCCGCTCAGCCTATGCCTAAGCTCGCTGCGTCTTGTGTGGAGTGTCGACAATGCGCAGCCGCTATCTGATCAGTGCCCTGCTCGCCCTTGCCGCCACCGGGTCGGCCTGGGCGGCCGCGCCGGTGACCTCGGTGGAGGCGCTGGACATGGGCCGCTATGCCGGCCAGTGGCATGAGATCGCGCACCTGCCGGTGTCGTTCCAGAAGAAATGCGTGGGCGACATCACCGCCACCTACAGCCTGCGTGCCGATGGACGGATCAGCGTGCACAACGCCTGCCGCGAAGCCGATGGCGACCGCGTGGCAGCAGATGGCGTGGCGCGCCCGGTCGAGGGCCATCCCGGCCGCCTGCAGGTACGTTTCGTGCCGGACTGGCTGTCCTGGGTGCCGCTGGTGTGGGCCGATTACTGGGTGATCGCGCTGGACCCCGGCTACCAGTGGGCAGTGGTCGGCGAGCCGGACCGCAAGTACCTGTGGATCCTGTCGCGCTCACCGAGCATGGATACCGCCCTGTTCGAGCAGCTCAAAGCCCGTGCCGAAGCAATGGGCTATGACCTCGCCCCGCTGCGGGTGATGGCGCCGCTGGACTGACCCGGCCCGGCCTCACCCCACGCGCCGGGCCGGCCTGCCCCCACGACTAAAAGCACGTGGCCCCGTCATCCCGGTGCCCTACCCTTGCATCTCGCTGCCGCAGGCAGCGCGAACACCATACGCCGTAGTATGCTCACACCCATGCAACACCCGCCTGAGGATTGCGCCATGTCCCACCGCTTCCGTCCCCGCCTCGCCTTTGCCCTGATCGTCATCGCCTCGCTGGCCCTGACCGCCTGCAACAAGACGGTCAAACGCGTTTCCGAGCCGGCCGCCAGCGTGCAGGAGTTGACGGTGCGTGCCGATGGCAGCTGGACGGTTGCGCTGCGCCTGCAGAACTTCAGCTCCATGCCCATGACCTTCGACAACGTCGCGCTGCAGTTGAAGGTGAGCGATGAGGATGCCGGCCAGCTGCAGCTGAAGCCCGCACTGTCCATTGGCGGGGTCTCGGCCGATGTGGTCAACGTGGACATCAAGCCGAGCTCGGGCGCCCGCCTGGTGATGGCCGATGCACTGGCCGGCAACCGCACCCTGGGCTATTCGCTCAAGGGCACGGTAAGCGCCACCCCGCAGGAAAAGAAGCAACGCACCTTCGAGATTGAAAGCCGCAGCACGCTCAACCAGGCCCCTGGCCTGCCCGGCGTCCTGCGCTGACCGGCGGGCTTTCCGCCACCCTTCGCCACTGATCGAGACTGTCCCCGATGAGCAGCTACACCGCCCCGCTTTCCGATATCCGTTTCGCCCTGCATGACGTGCTCAAGGTCGAGCCGCTGTTCGCGCGCCTTGGCCTGACCGATGCCACCGCCGATGTGGTGGATGCCGTGCTGGAAGAAGCCGGCCGTTTCAGTGCCAGCGTGCTGGCGCCGTTGAACAGCGTGGGCGATGAGATCGGCTGCGTCCTCGACCAGGCGACCGGCGAGGTCACCACCCCGCCGGGCTTCAAGCAGGCCTACGCCCAGTTCGTGGACGGCGGCTGGACCGGTCTGACCGCTGCACCGGAACTGGGTGGCCAAGGCCTGCCGCATACGTTGGGCGTGCCGCTCAATGAAATGATCAATGCCGCCAACCTGGCGTGGGGCAACTTCCCGCTGCTCTCGCACGGTGCGATTGAAGCGCTCAAGCAGCATGGCGAGGCCTGGCAGCAGGACGCCTTCCTCAAGCCGCTGATCGACGGCCGCTGGACCGGCACCATGTGCCTGACCGAACCGCATTGCGGCACCGATCTTGGCCTGCTCAAGACCAAGGCCGAGCCGAACGCGGATGGCAGCTATGCGATCACCGGCACCAAGATCTTCATCACCGCCGGCGAGCACGACCTTACCGACAACATCGTGCACCTGGTGCTGGCCAAGCTGCCCGACGCACCGGCCGGGGCCAAGGGCATTTCGCTGTTCGTCACCCCGAAGTTCAAGGTCGATCGCGAGGGCAAGGTGGGCGAGCGCAATGCGCTGCGCTGCGGCTCGATCGAACACAAGATGGGCATCAAGGGCTCGGTCACCTGCGTGATGAACTTCGACGGTGCCGAAGGCTACCTGGTGGGTCAGCCGCACAAGGGCCTGCAGGCAATGTTCACCATGATGAACACCGCGCGCCTGGGCGTCGGCCTGCAGGGCATCGGCCTGTCCGAGCGGGCCTACCAGAACGCACTGAAGTACGCCCGCGAGCGCCTGCAGTCGCGTTCGCTGAGCGGTGCGAAGAACCCGGAAAAGCCGGCCGACCCGATCCTGGTCCACCCGGATGTGCGGCGCATGCTGCTGACCATCAAATCGCTGGTCGAAGGCAGCCGCCTGCTGGCCCTGCACGCGGCCACCCTGATCGACGTCGCCCACCACGCCGAGGATGCCGGCGAGCGCGAACGCGCGGACACGCTGGTGAGCTTCCTGACCCCGATCTCCAAGGCCTGCCAGACCGAATGGGGTATCGAGAACACCTACAACGCGCTGCAGTGCTTCGGTGGCCACGGCTACATCCGCGAGCACGGCATGGAGCAGCTGGCCCGCGATGCGCGCATCACCACGCTGTATGAAGGCACCACCGGCATCCAGGCGCTGGACCTGATCGGCCGCAAGACCGCCTCCAGCCAGGGCGCGGGGCTGAAGCTGATGCTGGCCGAGATCGAGGCCTTCGCCAAGGCCAATGAAGGCAACGAAGCGCTGGCCGAATTCATTGCCCCGCTGCGCGCCAAGGCCGACGAGTGGGCCAAGCTGACCATGGCGACCCTGCAGCGCGCGGCCACCAACCCCGATGAACTCGGCGCAGCCAGCTTCGATTACCTGTTCTACTCGGGCTATGTGGTGCTGGCCTACTGGTGGGCCCGCAGCGTCGCTGCCGCCGAGGCCTCCGCGCAGAGCGACGCGTTCAAGCAGGCCAAGCGCGAGACGGCCCGCTTCTACTTCGCCCGCGTGCTGCCGCGCACCCTCAGCCACGCCGCCGCGATCCAGTCCGGCGCCGAACCGTTGATGGCGATGACCGACGCGCATTTCGGCGAAGGCTGATCGGCTGCCAGACCACCGACCAACGGTCGGTGGCTACCTGATTGCCGCGCAGGTGCCGACCGCGCGCCGGAATACCGACGCCGGCTCGTCGGTTGGTGCCGACCGTTGGGCGCCACCCCGATACACCTTCTGGAGAAAAGCCCCCTTGATGTTCAAGGGGGCGCGCCAACGGCGCGGGGTTAAGGTGGAATGCCTGTCCGAATCGTTACGAATCGGGTAGGGGCGCAAGCCCCTATACCCAATTCGTAACGATTCGGGTATAAGCTGTTTTCCCGATGGAGACAGACACTACACGCTTGGGTCTGATCGATACCGGAGCCTCGTCCGCCCCGGTCGCCGAGGTGTCGCCGATCGTTACGCTGCATCGGCCCGGCTCGGTGAGGTTATTGGCCCTGGACGCCCATGGGCGCGTACTCGACTGGATCAATTGGCAGGACGCCTCCTGCCTCTACGCGCGTGGCGCGGTGGCCTGGACCCTGGGCGACCCCTGCCTGCACATCCACGGCGGCATCTGCCGCACCACCGGCCTGCAAAGCGGCTTGGACCTGCACCCGATCATCGCCGCCCGCGGGCATGCGCGCTCCCGCGCGATCGACCCCACCCCGAATCTGTCCAATCCCGCGCTGTTCGCGCGCGATTCGCACCTGTGCCTGTACTGCGGGCAACAGTTCAACCGCCCGCAACTGACCCGCGACCACGTCATGCCGCTCTCCAAGGGCGGCCTGGACGTGTGGGAGAACGTGGTCAGCGCCTGCTTCCACTGCAACTCGCGCAAGAGCAACCGGACCCCGCAGCAGGCCAGCATGCCGCTGCTCGCCGTGCCCTATCGGCCGAGCTGGATCGAGCACATGATCCTGTCCAACCGCAACATCCTGGCCGATCAGATGGCATTCCTGAAGGCGCAGTTGCCCAAGCGTTCCAAGCTCTGCGCCTGAGCGCGCTGCGACGTTCTGTCGCAGCCTCCGTCACCGTTTACTCACTGAAAAGGCGGTTTGCTTGCCCCACCCTCATTTGGGGGGGAAAATAGGCGCTCAGAAGAAGCGCGATAAACATGATCGATTCCGCCCGCTATCCCCGCCTTGCGCGCATCCAGTCACCGGATGACCTGCGCAGGTTCGAAGAATCCGAACTGCCCGCGATCGCGGATGAACTGCGTGCCTACCTGATTGAGTCGGTCGGCAAGAGCGGCGGCCATTTCGGCGCCGGCCTGGGCGTGATCGAACTGACCGTCGCCCTGCACTACCTGTATCAGACGCCCGTCGATCAGCTGGTGTGGGATGTGGGTCATCAGACCTATCCGCACAAGATCCTGACCGGCCGCCGCGACGAGATCCACACGGTCAAGCAGAAGGACGGCGTCGCGCCGTTCCCCAAGCGCGAGGAAAGCGAGTACGACACCTTCGGTGTCGGCCATTCCTCCACCTCCATCTCGGCGGCGCTGGGCATGGCGATCGCACGCCAGGCCGAAGGCGATGACCGCAAGGTCGTGGCCGTGATCGGCGATGGCGCGATGACCGCCGGCATGGCTTACGAGGCGCTCAACCACGCCGGCGGCATGGAGCAGGAACCGAACCTGCTGGTGATCCTCAACGACAACAACATGTCGATCTCCGAGGCCGTGGGCGGGCTGACCAAGATGCTCGGCCGCGCCACCGGCAGCCGCACGCTCAATGCGCTGCGCGAAGGTGGCAAGAAGATCCTCGGCGACAAGAAGCACAACCCGACCGCGCGCTTCGTCAAGCGCTGGGAAGAGCACTGGAAGGGCATGTTCGTGCCGTCCACGTTCTTCGAGGAAATGGGCTTCCATTACACCGGGCCGATCGACGGCCATGACGTGCCGGCGCTGGTCGCCACGCTGAAGACGCTCAAGAGCCTGAAGGGCCTGAAGCTGCTGCACGTGATGACCACCAAGGGCAAGGGCTACGAGCGCGCCGAGGGTGACCAGATCGGGTATCACGCGGTCGGCCCGTTCGATCCGGACAAGGGCCTGGTCTCCAAGGGCGGGGCCAAGAAGCCGACCTATACCGACGTCTTCAGTGACTGGCTGTGCGATGCCGCCGCGGCGGAGCCGAAGCTGATGGGCATCACCCCGGCGATGCGCGAAGGCTCGGGCCTGGTGCGCTTCAGCAAGGAATACCCGGAGCGCTACTTCGATGTGGCCATCGCCGAGCAGCACGCGGTGACCCTGGCGGCCGGCATGGCCACCCAGGGCGCCAAGCCGGTGGTGGCGATCTACTCGACCTTCCTGCAGCGCGCGTATGACCAGCTGGTGCACGACGTGGCCGTGCAGGAACTGGACGTGCTGTTCGCCATCGACCGCGCCGGCGTGGTCGGCCCGGACGGGGCGACCCATGCCGGCAACCTGGACCTGAGCTTCCTGCGCTGCGTGCCGCACATGGTGGTCATGGCACCGTCCGATGAGGCCGAATGCCGCCAGATGCTGACCACCGGCCTGCGCTACGCCGGCCCCGCTGCGGTGCGCTACCCGCGCGGCAGCGGGACCGGCATCGCCGCCGGTACGGATCTGGCCACGCTGGAGATCGGCAAGGCCGAGCTGCGCCTGCAGGGCAGCCGGATCGCCCTGCTCGCGTTCGGCAGCACCGTGACGGCCGCCGAACAGGTCGGCCGCGAACTGGGCCTGACCGTGGTCAACATGCGTTTCATCAAACCACTGGACCGGGCCCTGCTGCTGGAACTTGCGCAGCGCCATGAAGGCTTCGTCACCATCGAAGACAACGTAGTTGCCGGCGGTGCCGGCTCCGGCGTGGCCGAGCTGCTCAATGCCGAGAACGTGCTCAAGCCGTTCCTGCACCTGGGCCTGCCGGACAGCTTCCAGCACCATGCCAGCCGCGAAGACCTGCTGGCCGACGCCGGCATCGATGCCGCCGGCATCCGCCAGGCCGTGCTCAAGCGCTGGCCGATGCTGGTCAAGAGCGGCCAGACGCTCAGCGCCGCCGGCTGAACCACGGCGCGCCCCCACTGGGTGAGCGCTCAGGAAAAGCAGCGAGGCCGCGTCCCATCGACGCGGCCTCGTTCGTTTGAGCGCTCAGGGGGCGCTCAAACGCGGTGCACCGGCCATCAGTAGATCTGGAACTGGGCGCGGCAGCCGCCATCCACCCAGACGCCGGTGCGATCCCAGCCCCAGGTCCGCCCTTCGATACAGGCGTTACGCGAGGTCTGGCGGATCAGTCGCGCCTCGCGGCGGACATTGGCCACGCAGCGCTGACGGCGATGGTCGTTGGAATCGCAGGTCAGGATCTGGCCCCGGCCGTTGTTGCCGCCGCCGTTGTGGCCCCAGCCACCCCCACCGCCATTCCAGCGGCCGCCGCGGCCGCCCTCGGCGATGAACTCGGCCCGGCAGCCCTGCGTCACCCACACGCCGTTGCGTGCCTGGCCCCAGGTCTGGCCTTCAACGCAGGGCGAGCCGGAAATCTGCCGCACCAGGCGCGCGCGTCCCGGCAAGGCGCACTGCTGCGTCCGGTTCTTGATCGATTCGCAGCGCACCGGACCGCCGTTGTAACCGTCGTCGTAATAGCGGTCGTAGTTCTGCGCCTGGGCGCCGCCAGCCAGCGCCATCAGCGCCGGCACCACGGCCCAGCGCAATCGTCTGGCGGCCTGGGAAGGGCTCGTGTTCGACATGGGATCCTCGTTGCGTGTTGGGGGAGGCGCACAGGATCGGTGATCGTCCGGCGGCGCGACATAGGCCAGAAGTCGCTGATTTCATCCCCTATTTAGGTACCCGACGCGAGGCTGACTGGACGGACGGCAGGCGGTCACATCCGCACGGACAGCCTTGGATGGCCGGCTCAGCCGTAGCGGACGGCGTCCACGTAGGTCTCCAGCACCTGCACCCGGACGGCGCTGCTGTCGCCGGTCTCGGCATAGTGCTCGCGTGCCAGGGCATCGGCGAAATCGAAGGCGGTGGCCCCGCTTCGGAACGCAATCGGCGCGGATTTGGCTGGATGCACGACGTGCCAGCGGCGTTCGATGTGTTGCAGTTTGATCACCATGCGGATCGTTCCTTTGCGGCATGCCTGGGCGAAAAGCTCACGACGGGAGGGGTCCATCCCTCAGCAGGAACGATAGAGCAGGTTGAAGCCCGTTGTTATCGGATTAGTCTGATTTTGCTCAGCCGTCGGTGCCCAGGAACCGGAACGGTTCGGCCGGCTGGAACCGGGGCAGCGCGTCGCCGGCGAATACATTGCGCTGATCCGGCCCGAGGTCGAGTTTCAACACCGGGGCGCCGCGCGAGAAATCGGCCTTGTTGAGATCCACCCAGAAGGTATTGGGCGTCATCGCCGATTCAAAGAAATACAGCTTGCGCTTGTGGTCGGCCACCGTCCGCCAGCGCGTGGAGGAGATGTTCGGCTCGCCCGGCGTGGTGATTCCGTAGGGCACGGATACATTGCGGATCACACTGAACACGCTGGCCAACGCGACCACGGGATCCTCGCTTTTGGGAATCGCGTTGATGTAGAACTTCGCGCGGGCGAAGCGATCGGCCGAGCGGTTGGTGCCGGGCAGCATCACGGTGCCACCGATCTCCTGCCAGTACGCATTGAGCGCCAGTTGCTGATCGAACACAGGCGAGTTGGTCATCACCTGATAGGCGCGATCGTGATGGATCACCTGCTTGCCGTTGATGTATTCCACGATGGCGCTGTCGCCGCTGGCGTCGGACAGGGACAGGTGCAGCGTGGCCAGCCGGGACTCGCCCGGCACCTTGTCCGTCACGATCGAAAACGGCTCGCGCTCAAGGGCGGCGACGGCCTCGGCAACGCTGGCGAAGTTGTCGAGCACGTATTGCGCCCACAACGAGATCGCCAATCCCGGTTTGCTGCCCCGTTGCTGCGGGTACTGCGATTCTGCCAGCCACAACAGATTGGCTGACAACCCTGCTTCGTTGAGTCCATCGGTGGTGGAGATGTCATACCCGGTGGCGACCACGCTGCCGTAGCGCGAGGTCCAGCGGATCGAGCGAGGGCCGGCCTGGCCATCACGGTCGATGCCTTTGGGCAGCACCCACAGGTTGGTGGCCACATCGCTCTTCCAATCCATCGAGCGGGCCGTGATCACATCCTGGTTGTCGCCCAGGTACACCACGCGGGTGCAGGCATCGGCCTGGGCCGAGACACAGGTGAGCGCCGCAGCGAGTGCGATGTGACGCATCGAAAACAGTGTTTTCATGAGGTGCCTCCTGGCAGTGGTGCTGACAACCTCGCGTCAAACCTGATACCGGCGACGTCCATCCAGGCAGGTCGCACGCATCCTGCTTCAACGCATCATCGCGTTCCGCAGTGCTCGTCACAGACTGCAACGCAGCATCGGCAGAATCGCCCAGCGTCATATCAGCCCACGCGCGGTGATGGAGGAGTGAACCCTGCATCCTGCACGTGGCATCGACAGACCCGGCGCGAGACTGCCCGCGACCTCAAGCGCCTACGGAGCCTGCATGTCCATTCGAGCCGCCCTGCTTGCCCTGCTCGCCGCCCTCACCGCCTGCGCCCATCCTGCGCCGTCACCCTCCTCGACCACTGCAGGCGTACCCGGCGCGGACCGCGATGCGCATGGGTGCATCGGCTCGGCAGGCTACCGTTGGTGCCAACGCACCCAGCAGTGCGAACGCCCATGGGAGCTGGCCAAGGCCAAGGGGCTGGAGAACACAGCCGAGATCATCACCGCCTACTGCGCTGCGCCGCCGGCCGGGCCGGCGAAACGCTGATCCCACGCGGGATCAACCGTCCTTGTTCTTGCCGCCGAAATCGAGCGGCTTGCTGTCGCCGCCGCGATCGTCATTGAACCGGATGTTCAACTCATTGCAGCGGCTTTCGCGGCGGGCGACCTGCGTCGGCAGGTCCTTCACCTGCGGCGAATCCTCGCACTGCGGGCGCGAGGCGACATCGTCATAGGTGGCGCAAGCGGACAGGCCGGACAGGGCCAAGCCGGATACCACGATCACACCGAACAGCGAACGTCTGCGCATCGAACCGGCACCAGAAAGGGGGACGGGTCCGTTGTCCCACGATGCCCCGGCCCGATCACCTGCCATTGGTCATGCCGGGGACACCCCCGGGAACGGCCGCGGGTCCACCGGCAACACCACCAGGAACCGCGCGCCGCCGCCCGGGGCGCTGTCCACCGCGATGGTGCCGGCATGGCGCAGTACGATTTCGCGCGCCAGGTGCAGGCCCAACCCACTGCCACTGCCGCTGGGCCGCAACCGGTGGAACGGCTCGAACACGGACAGCCGTTCGGCCTCCGGCACGCCCGGGCCTTCATCACTGACCGACAGGCCCCCATCGTCATGCAGCGCCACGGCGATCATGCCGCGGCCGCCACCGTGGGCGATGGCGTTCTGCAGCAGGCTGGCGATGACCCGGTGCAGCGCATGCGGATCCCCGCGGACCCAGATCGGCTGATCCGGAGCATCCACCGAAAAGCCGTAGCCGGCATCCACCACCAGTGGCGCGACATCGGCGGCCACGTCGCGGGTCAACGCGGAAAGATCGATACGCTGGGACTGGCTGCCGTGCCGGTCCAGCCGCTGCAGATCCAGCAGCTGCTCGGCGATGTTGCTCAGCCGGCTCAGGTCCAGCTGCAGGCGCGAACGCGCATCACCGGGCGGCAGATCGGCCAGGCGGGTGGCGAGGATCGCGATCGGCATGCGCAGTTCATGCGCTGCACCGGCGAGGAAGCGATCCTGCGCATCGTAGCTTTCGCCGATGCGGCGCACGGCCGCGTTGAAGGCGTCCACCAGCGGATAGATCTCCAGCGGCACCGCACGCGTATCCAGGCCGCTGCCGCGCTCGTTGACCTGGATCGCTGCGGCCTGCGCCGCCACGCGGTTGACCCCGCGCAGCGCGCGATGGATCACCCATGGCGCCACCACCAGCGTGATCACCAGCACCGGCAACGCGATCCAGCCGCCCAGATAGCGGAAGATCAACAGCAGCTGCCGCACGATGCTGCGTTCGGGAATGCCGCCTACCGCCACGTGCAACCGCCCTTCCGGCCGAACAACGACCACCACGCGCACGGCAAGCGCATCGGCATTGATGCGGGTACGGATGTCGGTCTGCTCGATCTGATCCAGCCGTGCCACCAACTGACGGTACTGCACGGGAACATCGCCATGTACCAGGCGTCGGCCACGCTCATCGGCCGCGGCGAACCAGAACGTCGCCGGCGGCCGTGGCACGGCCAGCGCTACCTTCGGCAGATCCGCCTCCAGTCCCTGGGCACCGAAGGTGATGGCCGATGCGATCTGGTCGCTGGTCTTCCAGTCGATATAGGCCGAACGGCGGTCGCCGTAGGTCAACACCATCGCACTCAAGGCCAGGGCGATCGTGGCCGCCTGGATCAGGCAGACCTTCCACACCAGGTTGAACGCCAGGGAATCGGGTTTGAGCAATCTCACGGCGTGTCCTTGAGCAGATATCCGATGCCGCGCATGACGTGGATCTCCACGCCCGCGTCGGCTTCCAGCAGCGCTTTGCGCAGCTTGGAGACGTGCGCATCCAGCGCATTGGATTGGATCGCATCGTCAAAGCCGTACACGGCTTCCAGCAACGAGGCGCGGCCCACCGTGCGCCCTTGCCGCAGTGCCAGTGCCTCGAGCACCAGCAGCTGCCGCCGCGGCAGCGCCAGCAGCACCTCGGACACGCGGGCTTCGCGCGCCACGAAATCGAACTGCAGCCGGCCCAGCGACAACACCGGCAGGGTGATCTGCGAGGGCCGCCGCGAGATCGCGCGGATGCGCGCGAGCAGCTCTTCGACCGCGAACGGCTTGGTCAGGTAATCATCCGCACCCACGTCCAGGCCGGTGACCCGATCGGCCACCGAATCGCGCGCGGTCAACATGATCACCGGCAGGTTGGGCACGCGCTCACGCGCGATCCGGACGAAGCTGGCACCGTCGCCGTCGGGCAGCTGCCGGTCCAGCAGCAGGATCTGATGGACGCCGGCCTTGAGGGCTTCATCGGCCTGCGCCATCGTGCCGACCACGTCGATCACCATGCCGTGGCGCGCCAGGCTGACCTGGATCGCGCTGGCCATTTCCGGGTCATCTTCCAGGAGAAGAAGGCGCATGGGGCGGTGCCTTGCGGGGTACGAAGGAGGCGATGGTACCGCGCAGCCGGACGTAACGTTCCGACAATGTAGGGCGCCCACCATGACACTCCGGTTGTTCCCCCTCGGCAGGTCCATGCACGTCCGTTTCCGTTCTCCGCGCCCTTCCCTTCCGCTGTTTGGCCTGGCCCTGGCCAGTGCGTTCACCGCCGCCACTGCGCAGGCGGCTGATGCCCCCGAGGGCGCCAGGAAAAGCAGCATCGGCATCGCCGTCGTCGCACTCAAGGCCCCCTACGCCGGCTATGACACCGATCGTCTGGCCGCCCCGATCGTCAGCTGGGAAGGCCGTTCGTTCTTCTTCCGCGGTGGCAGCGTGGGCTATCGCCTGCACCAGACCGCGCAGTCCGAGCTTGCCCTGACCGCCTCACCATACGTGATGCGCTTCAAGCGCCGCGACAGCCACGACCCGCAGCTGCGCCAGCTCGACAACCGCAGCCTGTCCGGCATGCTGGGCGTCTCCTGGCGGCACCAGGCCGAATGGGGCGTGCTGCAGGCCAATGCGCAGGCGGAAGTCACCGGACATGGCGGCGGCTTTTCGGCCGATGCCCGGTACGCGTACCCGATCCCGGCCGGCCGCGTGACCTTCATGCCTGCGCTGGGCGTGACCTACACCAGCGCCGATCTCAACGACTATTACTTCGGCGTCAGTGAACGCGAAGCGGCACGCAGCGGCCTGGCGCACTACTCGGCCGGCAGCGGTGTGTCGCCCTACATGGACATCGCCGCCGTGATGCCGCTGGGGCCGCGCTGGACCGCGACTGCGTCGATCCGCCGCACCTCGCTGGCCGATGCCGTGCGCGACAGCCCGATGACCCGTGGCGACCACATGGATACCGCCGCACTCTCCCTCAGTTACGGATTCTGATCATGCGTCAGGGAATCGTACGTCGTGTCGCGGATCTGGCCTTGCAGATCGAACCGGACCGCGCCGCCGTTCTTGAATGGATTCTGCATTCCCCACTGCCCGCGCTCGACGGGCAGACCACGTTCGAACTGGCCTGCGAGGGCCAGGGTGAACGCGTCGTCGCGCTGCTGGACACCCTGCTGCGGCAGGGTGATCCGATCCTGCCGCGCGGCTGATTCCTCGTTTTCCCCCCACCGGTGTCCTGGAGGCGCGAATGAACAACGCAACCGATACCCCGCTGCTGCAAGCAGCCAACGATGACCTCGCCGCGCACGCGATCGTGGCCAATCTCCACCGCGCGATCCAGCACCGCATGGACCGCGACAGCCAGGCCCACGGCCGTTTCTCACGGGCTTACATCGCCGAGCTGTTCGACATCGGGCGCACCATCAGTCCGGCATGTCGGCCGCACCAGGTCGACAGTGAATGGATCACCGCCCGACGTTCCTGGCTGGATACGGTGCTGGGCGAGCATCCGTTGGACCGTCGCGATGCGCAACTGACCGCTGCACGGCACGCCGCCGATGGGTTCCTGCTCCGCGCCTGCGTGCTCGGCTGTGACGCCACACCGGAGGCCGCGACCGAGCGCGTACGCGATGCCCTCATTGCCATGACCCGGCCGCCGCACTGAGTGAGGGAACGCCGCCGCTACGTGCACATGACCGCCGGAATCACCGTGCTACATTCCGGCCAAGGGGCAGGCTGACTGCTTCTTGATGCCGGTATCGGCCGGCCCGGAGCGTGCCCATGCGGTGTTCGGCCCTGCTGCTGTCCCTGCTGTTCTGCGGTGCGGCGCATGCCCAACAGGACGCGCCGCCGGACCTCGCCTTCGACCGCCCCGGCATCGGCTTCGCCGCCTCGACACTGCCCCGCGGTAGCGTCGCGCTGGAGGCGGGACTGCCCAGCTTCAGCCGCGACCGCGACAGCGCGGGCGTGCTGAGCACGCAGTACAGTGCCGACATCACGCTCCGGATCGGCTTGGTCGAGCATCTCGAACTGCAGGCCTTCACCTCGCCCTGGAACCACCTGCGGGTGGCGCCGCGCGATGCACCGGCCGAGCGCAGCAGCGGTGCGGGTGACCTGGGCGTCGGACTGAAGTTCGCCCTGCCCTTGTCCTCGGAAAAGCACGCCGTGGCGCTGCTGGCCAGCACCACGTTCGCTACCGGCTCGCGCGACTTCAGCGAGGGCGCCACGCAGTACGCGCTGGGTGCGAGCTATGAGTACAGCTTCAATGATCGCTGGACCGGGGCCCTGTACGCCAATGTGGCCCGCGGTGGCAGCGAGGACAGCGTCACCTGGGCGCCGAGCCTGAGCTTCGCTGCCACCGATACCGTCAGCACCTATCTGGAAGCCGGCTTCACCGACACCCACGGCGAGCCCTCGACCGGGATGGCCGGCGCAGGCGTCACCTGGATGGTGACCCCGACGGTGCAGCTGGATGCCTCATTCGATGTGGGGCTGGATGACGACAGCCCGGACACACAGGCCGGGATGGGGGTATCGCTGTATTTCGAGTGAGCCTTGCGAGGCTCGTGCAGCCTCACCAACGAAAAGGCCTGCGCGAAACCGCGCAGGCCTTTGTCTGGGACTGCAGTGTCTTTACGCGGCCGGTCAGGTCACTTTCTTGGCGATGGTCATGCCCAGCACGAACAGCACCACAGCGATGATGATGCCCGCCCAGAACAGGAACTTGGCGATGCCGATCGCGGCGCCACCGATGCCCGCGAAACCGAGGGCGCCGGCAATCAGGCCGATGACAGCAAAAATGATGGCCCACTTGATCATGATGATCCTTTCCCCGAATCGGGTTGAATGACAGGACTCCACGGTAGCCAGCCGGCTGTCTCACCTTCGTGAACGCGCCGACTGAACGGCGTGAAGTCAGGCGCGCGGCGCCAGGCGCATTTCCATCGGCTGGTAGCGCAGCCCGGAGGATTCCGCGGCATCGGCGCTGCAGGCAAAGCCGTAACGCTCATACGCAGGCACCGACGAGAGCGATGCGCTGACGGTCAGGACCTCCACACGCGCCTGCTCGATCATGGCCGCCATCAGTGCCTTGCCGATGCCCTGCTGCTGGGCCGCCGGGTCGACGAACAGCATGGCGACATGGCGCCCTTCCTTGAGCTCGGCGATCCCGATGATCCGTTCCTCCTGCGCGTAGGCGAACATCAGAGTGTCCTGCGCCATGCGCGCACGGAACCCTTCCACCGAGGCGATACGGCTGAAGGTCTCGACACCCAGTGCAGGCAATGATTCCGCCACCGATCCCATGAAGGCCGCCATGCATACACGGCTGGCCTGTTCGAGATCCGCTGCCACCAAGGGTCTTACCGCCATCTGCATCTCCTTCCACGTCCATGAAGTCAGCGATCACTCTACCCCGCTGGCCCCACCCCGCGCACGCCGCGCCAGCGGATCGACACCCGCTCAGCGCACGGCCTCGACAAAGACGGGATTGGAGTAGAACCACAGGTCCTGCCAGTGATCTTCACCGGGCACATCGGGCAGCGGCGTCACCTCCGCAGTACTGCTGCCGCGGGCACGGACGAAACCGCCCCGGGTGGGGACCGGCAACACCCAGGACACCGAGCGCCATGCGCCGTCCACCTGCCAGTCGCTGGCGCCGAACACACGCGTTTGCATCACAGGCCCATTGCCACCGCCGGGGCCGCCCACGATCAACTCCACGTGATCCAGCACCGGGTGCCGCCCAGCGTGATTGGCTGAGGCCGGTACACGCACCCGCAGTTCCACGCGCATGGAGGCGCCAGGCGACATCGACAGCGTGCCGCCCATCGTGGCACTACGTGCCTCGTCGTCGTTCGCAGTCGCACGCAGCTCCAGTGCATCGATCAGATCACCGGTGACCGCGAACATCCGTCCGTGTCGAAGGCCATCGAGGATGTCCTCGGCGTCCCGCCGCGCACAGACATGGGTCTTGCTGTACTGGCCCGGATCGAAGTCACTGCCGCCATCACGCTGGTTGACGTGCGAATCGGAGCTGGCCGTGATCCAGAAGCGATGCCCCTCGGACAACAGCGTGTCCCAGATGCCGCCGACCGTCGCTGTCATCTGGTCGAAACCGCCCAGGGTCGGTGCATCCGCATTGCGATACAGGCCGCGATGGACACGGGTGGCCTGATGGCCCGGCGCGCCTTCCATGCCAACCAGCACCTGCGGTGCGGCCGCATGCCAGGCACGCAGTTCATCGGGCGCGACGTCGCCCCACCGGCCCATGGCGGTGGCAGTGCGCGCGGGGTGATTGATGAACATCAACGGCGGTGCCGGCAGCGACCGCATGTGGACCAGTGCATCGAGCATCGTCTGCCCGTCGTCGCGGCTTCCCTGCAGCGGCTCGCTGCGGCCGTAATCGCGTTCGATCGCGACCAGCTGCTCGCGCTCATCCGGGCCGGGGGCGATGATCAGCGAGGCGTGCTCGCCGGCCGGTACATCGAATTCCATGCCGTTGAACTGGATCAGTCCGGGCACCTCGCGGCGGGCATCCAGCAGCGCCGGCCACGCATGGTCCCGGGTGACCGCCGAATGCCCCGGCCCGCCATGATCGGTATGCACCACCCAGGTCAACCCATTGGCGAGCGCCTGCCGGGCGTTATGGGTGCGGGTGTAGGACGAGTCGCCGCCACGGATCGGCGTGGGCGGCGTGGTCCTGCGATCCCAGTCCACGCTCCACTCGCTGTGGACGTGGTGGTCGCCCGCCTGCCAGCTGCGGCCGGCATCGTGATCGGCCGCCTCGGAGACCATTGGCCACGCCAGCACGGCCACAAGCGGCAGGAAGAAAACATGTCGCATCGGATGTTCCTCACAAACGGGCAGCCGCATCCGGGGCACGCGCACGTGCCTCCGGATGCACCGCGAAGGTGGCTCAGAAATCCGCGCGCAGGCCGAGGCTGATGCGGCGACCGGAGCGCTCGTACATCGTCGGGAACGCGGGATCCATCGTGTAGCCGGTGGTCGCCTGGTTGGTCAGGTTGATGCCCTTCAGGCTGAGCTTGATGCTGTCGGTCAGGCGGTAGCCGATCGACACATCCACCTGTCCGTAGTCATCGCGCCAGATCGGGTACATGTTGTAGCCGATCGATTCAACGTACTCACCCTTGTGGTTGTACGACACGCGCGCGTCGAAGCGCTCGTTCTCGTAGTAGACGGTCATGTTGTACGACTTCTCCGAGAGCCCCGGCATCGGCGTGCTCACGCCCAGATCGGATTCACCGGCCAGCGAACTGTCCAGCATCGTGTAGTTGGCATTGATCCCGAAGCCTTCCAGCGAACCGTGCAGCATGCTCAGCGGCAGCTGCGCGATCAGCTCGACGCCTTTCACAACGTAGGTGCCATCGGCATTGATCGGCTGGTACACGTCGAAATCATAGGTGCCGTTGAGCGAGCCGTTGGCGTTGTACACCGCCACATCCGGCACCACGCCGGTCAGCGCATTGATCACCACGCCGTCAATCTTCTTGTGAAAGTACGAGGCCGCCAGCAGGCCGCCGTTGTCCAGGTACTTCTCCAGACCCAGCTCCCATTGCTTGGCATAGGTCGGCTGCAGGTCCGGGTTGCCATCGGTGAAACGGAACGAGCTCCAGCTGGCGGTGCGCTTGTAGGCGATGTCGGTCAATGCCGGGCGGATGAAGGTCTTGGAGGCGGCACCCCGCAGCACCAGTCCCTCGGCCAGTTCGGCGGTCGCATTCAGGCTCGGCAGCAGATCGTTGTAGCTGCCTTTGCGCAAGACGGGCGTGTCGGTATAGCCGGTGCTACCGTCTGCCCGCTGGATCGGGTGGAAGCCGGAGGACTGCACCGAGGTATCCACATAGCGCACGCCCGCGTTGATCGAGACCGGCACGTGGCCCACATCGAAGCCGATGTCGGTCATCGCGTACAGACTGGTCACGTTCTCGTCGACCCGGTAGTACTGGCCCGGATCAAATGGCGTTGCGAAGCCCGGATAGCGGAACGCACTGCGTGCGTAGTCGTTGGAGACCATCTTCCAGTCCAGGTCCTTCACCGAGTAACCACCGCCGGGCACGATATCGGCGATCGACTGCAACGGACTGTCGGCCAGGGTGCGCGTGTTCACCCAGCTGTTGTTGCCCGGGCCCGGCCCGTAGATCTTGGCCTCTCCGTATTCGCGCTGCTTGGACTTGTCGGTGTAGCGCGCGCCGAACTGCACGCTGCGCAGCGCCGGCAGGAAGGCCAGTTCCAGCGCCTTGGTCACATCCACCTGGGCGGCATACTTGTCATCGCTGACCTTCTCCAACGTCGTCTCATACGCTTCGAACAGATACTTGTCCGAGGCGTTGTACATGTCGATGCTGGCCGGGTTGGCGCTGGGTATCGTCTCGCCACTCTTGCCGGTCCAGCGGGTTCGCGAAGGCGCGTAGGCCACATGCTTGAGGTTGCTGGCATCCAGCGTCTTGTCGGCGCCGGAGTAACCGACCATCGCATCCACGCCCCAGGTGTCGCCCTGCCAATCCATCGCCGCGCTGTACTGGCTGAAGTCGGTCTTGTTGATCCGCTCCTTGCTCAGCATCTCGTGCTGGGTGGCGGTGTAGGACACATCGCGCAGCACCACGATGCCGTACTGCGACAACGTGCTGGCGTCGTAATCGTGGATGGTCTCCAGCGTGCTGCGGCTGGACGCCGAATATGCAGCCGCGTCGTACTCGTCTTCGGTGGTGTCGTAGCCGCCGCGCATCGCATCGAAGGTCAGGCTGAAGCGGCTGCTCGGCTTGTACTGCAGCGAGGCGGTGGCGCCCCATTTGTCCTGGTCGTTGACGAAGACGCGGTCGCCTACCTTGTCCTGGAACACGATCAGGTTGCTTTCATCGGTGTTGTTGCGATTCTTCACCACCACGCCCGCATCGCGTGCCAGCACCGCGGCGGCCTGCGTGCCGCGTGTGCCCGAGGCGCCAAGGAAGCGCGACATCGGGCGGAAGTTGATGCCCGAGGTCGCATCCGTGCGGTTGCTGCGCTTGGCGGTGGCAAAGGACACCAGGCCGCCCCAGTCGCCCCAGGTGTCACTGGCCAGGAAGGAGAACTTCGGGTCCACTTCTTCGGAAATCGAGTTGTGCGCCCCTTCCACCGACGCGACCAGCTTGCGGCCGGTGTAGTCGAACGGGCGCGCGGTGGAAATCTGCACCGAGCCGGCGATGCCGCCCTCTTCGTCCGCGGCGGTCGGCGATTTCAACACCGTCACCTGCTGGATGATCTCCGAGGCGAAGATGTCAAACTCGATGTCACGCCCGCCGCTGCCCGATGCCGTGGCCAGGTTGTTGATCGAGACATGGGTGTACTCCGACGGCAGGCCACGCACGTTGACGCGGCTGCCCAGACCCTTGTCACGTTCGATGGTCACGCCCGGCATGCGCTGCAGGGCTTCGGCCAGGTTCTGCTCGGGAAAATCGGCCACGTCGGTGGCCACGATCGAGTCGGAGAAACCGATGGTGGCGCGCTTGATGTCCACTGCCTGCTCCAGGCTGCGGCTGTAGCTGCCCACCACGTCGATGCGCTCCAGCTGCTGCAGGCCGGCGCCTTCCGCTGCGGGGGCCGCCTCAGATGCCACGGCCGATGTGGCGACGGGCACGGCAGACGTGCCCGACGGTGCGCTATCACTGCGCGCTTCGATGGTCACCGTGGTGTCGTTGAGATAGCGATAGCGCAGGCCGGTGCCGTCCAGCAGCTGCTCCAGTGCCTGCTGCGGAGCAAGACCCGCCGGCATCGCGCGGGTACGCGGGTTGCCGGCCTGCTGCGCGTTGTAGACAAACTGCAGGCCCGTCTGGCGCGACAGATCGTTGAGTGCACGGTCCAGCGGCTGGGCGGGAATCGCCTCGCTGGCCACGCGGGTGTCCTGCGCGGTGGCGGTGACGGCGGCGCTCTGCAGGGCAAGAGCGATCGAAAGGAAAAGAATGCGGCGCATCGTAGAAGTCCAGTGGGGTGGTATGAGCGTCGCGAGACGGAATCGTTCGCGCTTGCCTGGACTACGAGGGCGCAGGGCGAGGATCGGGCACCGGTATTTCGATGAATTTTTTTTGACAGCCGCTCGGCGTGCGCCGCGCGATGACGCGCGGATAGCGCAATTACGGCTGTTTCGTGTTGATTTCCGCCGCCGATGGGCTGCTCACGTGGATCTGATTGCCGACCACGCGCGTGCGCAGCGATCGCTGCTGATCGAGGAAGGTACGAAGCGATGCAAGATCGTCGCCGCGCAGGTTGCCGGTCAGTCGCAGTGCCCCGGCGACATCGTCGTCCACCTGCAGACGCACGTTGTTGAGTCGATTGAACTGCTCGACCACCTCGCGCAGCGGTTCGTCCTGGAACACGACGCGTCGTCGCCACCACGCGGTCATCGTGTCGGTGTGCTGCTGGCGGAGGCTGACGGTCTGATCGCGGTAGTCGATGTGGGCGCTCTGCCCGGCATGCAGGTCGGCCAGCAGGCGTCCCTGACCGGAATCGCCGCGCACCTGTACGCTGCCTTCGGCTACCTCGATGCGCGCCTGCTCGCGCCGCAGCGACACGTCGAACGTCGTGCCGATATCGCGCACCTCCAGCCCGGCCGCATGCACCGCGAAGGGACGGCGCTCCTCGGCCACCACAAAGCTCGCCTGCCCGCGCGAGAGCTCCACGCGGCGGCTCAACAAGGTGAAGCGGATCGACAGTTCACTTTCCGCGTTCAGATGCACGACGGTGTGGTCCGGCAGCGCAAATCGCTGCGGTGCGCCGTGTGCCGCCACATAGTGGCGGGTCTGTGGCCACGCCATGTGCCCGGCGAACGCAACGCCCAGCAGCAACGCGGCCGCCGCGGCGATGCCCGGCAGGTGCCGGCGCGGCGCACGGGAGGCCGCGGGCGGTGGAGGGCGTCGCCGTACCGGCAAGGCCACCACGTTGTCGTCGGCGGGCGGTGGCCCGGCGGCGATCAGTGCATCCAGATCCACTGCCATGTCACGCAGCGCATCGCCGAGTTCGGTGGCGACGCGGCTGACAGTGATGTACTCGCGCAGGTGCGCCGGTGAGGTCACCAGCCACGTCATGAACTGGCGTTGTTGTTCGGCGGTCAGCCCGCCCTGGCGCTGCAGCGCATGCCAGTGCGCGGCCTCGCTGGCGAGGGAAGGACGCGGTGCGGGAAACTCGCTCACCACGCCTCCGCGTGGCCGGCCAATGCACGGCGGCACACGGAGAGTCCGCGTACCACGTGCTTCTTGACCATGTGCGAGGACACGCCCAGCCGCTCGGCGATTTCCTTGTAACTGAGGCCGTCACGGTACTGCATCACCAGCACCGCGCGGGTGTGCTCGGGCAAGGTGCCCAGCAGCGTCTGCAGATGCGTGCGGCGCTGCGCGCGTTCGGCGGCATCCTCGACGGTTTCTTCGCCGGTCAGCAGCGTGGTGAGGTGTTCAAGATCGTCGATGGGCAGCATCGACCAGCGCCGCCGCGCGGCCTGCTCGCGTGCGAGATTCTGCGCGACGGTAAACAGGTAGGCCTCGGGATTGGCGATTGCCTCGCCTTGATCCTCATGTGCGCGCAGCAAGCGCAGATAGGTCTCCTGCACCATGTCCTCGGCATCCTGGCGCGCGCCGCGGCGGGTGAAGAATCCCCGCAGCACCGGCCCCTGCTCCAGAAACATGCGCGCCAAACGCCGTTTTGCGTGTTCGGCCACGATCCCACCTCGCCCCCAGGTGCGGCGAAGGTACGTGGCCTGCATGACGATTCGATGACGCAGGCGACACGGTACCGCCGCGCGGCGATACCGTGGACACGCGCCTCAGGTGGTACGTGCGTCGATCAGAACGTGTGTTCCGGACCGGGGAACGTGCCTGCCCCAACCTCTTCCGCGAACTCACGCGCGGCCTTCTGCAACACGCCATGCATATCCGCGTACTGCTTTACGAAGCGCGGCAGCTTGCCGGTGCGCAGCCCGGCCATGTCCTGCCAGACCAGCACCTGTGCATCGCAATCGCTGCCGGCCCCGATGCCTACCGTCGGAATCTTCAGCGCGGCGGTGATCTGTGCGGCGACCGCGCCGGGCACCATCTCCATCAGCACCGCGAACGCACCTGCGGCTTCCAGCGCGCGCGCTTCCTCGATCAGCCGTGCGCCATCCTCGCCCCGCCCCTGCACACGGAAACCACCGAGCTGGTGCTCCGATTGCGGGGTGAAGCCGATGTGCGCCATCACCGGGATGCCGCAGCTGACCAGCTTGCGGACCTGCGGCACCATCTCGATGCCGCCCTCCAGCTTGACCGCATGGGCCCCACCTTCCTTCATGAAGCGCACCGCCGTGTGGAAGCACTGCTCCGGCGAGGCCTGATAGGAACCGAACGGCAGATCGGCGATCACCAGCGGTCGCCGCGTGCAGCGGCTCACCGCGCGCACCAGCGGCATCAGCTCATCAACCGTGACCGGCAGCAGGGAGTCGTTGCCGAACACGTTGTTGGAGGCCGAATCGCCGATCAGCAGCACCGGAATGCCGGCGTCTTCGAAGATCGCCGCGGTGTACATGTCGTAGGCGGTGAGCATGGCCCACTTCTCGCCGCGCTCCTTCATCTGCTGCAGATGCGGAATGCGCACGCGCGGTGCCGGGACCGGGGCGCTGCCCGGCGTCGCGTAGGGATGGAGCTGTTCGGTCATGCCAAGGATCCTCGTGGGGGATAACGTGGGGTCAGAGTGTGCCGGTTCCGCTCAGCAACAGCACGGCGATCAGGATCATGGCGGCGCCCGAGATGCGGCCGACCATGCGTGATGCACGTGGGCGGGTGCGCAGCACGGCACCGGCGCCATAGCCGACGGCCAGATAGACCGCCCCGCAGCTGACCAGGTGCACCATGCCCAGTGCGATGATCTGCACCGGCATCGCCCATGCCGCGCTGGCGGAAATGAACTGGGGCAGCAGCGCCAGAAACAACAACAGCACCTTGGGATTGAGGCCGCTGACGCAGGCGCCCTTGACTGCCCAGTGGCGCCATCCCGTCATCGCTCCCGCATCTTCCGCTGCGGCCACCGGCGGATGGCGCAGCAGGCCGATGCCCAGCCACAGCAGATACAGCGCGCCAAGCACGGTCAGCACGTGCAGCGCGACCGGCGCACGGGCGAACATCGCGCCAACGCCCGCGGCGACCAGCCCGATCGCCAGCAGATGGCCAGACAGCAATCCGGCCACCGCCGGCACCACCGCCCGCCCGCGCAGGCCGGCGGCGATCGCATGCGCCCAATCCGCACCGGGGGTGAGCACGAAGAGGATCGAGACCGCCCAGAAGGCGACGATGACGCTGGGTTGCATGGGGTCCAATGGGCGGTCTTGCCGCGATCTGCGTGCCAGACAGAAGAATATTCCCGCGACGCTGGAATGTGCTTCCAAAGACTTGCCCTGCGCCGGCCTGCAGGAGGAAACTCTTGCGCATGGATGCCACTGACCAGCGGATTCTTGCCGAGCTGCAGAAGGACGGCCGCCTCACCGTGACCGACCTGGCCGAGCGCATCGGCCTGAGCGTCTCGCCCTGCCACCGCCGCGTGCGCGCCCTGGAGCAATCCGGTGCGATCCGCGGTTACCGCGCCGAGCTCGATCCGGCCGCCTTGGGCCTGAAGTTCTCGGCGCTGGTATTCGTCACCCTGCGCGACGGCGACCGACAGGCGGTGGATGCCTTCGAGCACGCCGTCGCCGACGTGCCCCAGGTGCTGCAGGCGCAGCGCCTGTTCGGCGATCCGGACTACCTGCTGCACGTCATCACCCGCGACCTGGCCGCGTTCCGGCAGCTCTACGACGAACACCTCTCTGCCCTGCCGGGTGTGCAGCGGCTCACATCGACCCTGGTGATGAAAGATGTGGTGATCGACCGGCCGCTGCCGTTGCACGGGCATTGACGCAACGGCGTCATACCTTCCGACCGCGGCCTGCATCCAACGGTGAGTGACCTGCCGGAAGAGATGTGCGACCGACGTACTACGCACCGGCGGCAACCGGACAACCGGACAACGCCAAGGTGATCGCCACGTTGATCGAGCGGTGGTATGACGGGCAACCCACAGCAGCCCAAAAAGAAAAAAGGCCTGCGCATCGATGCACAAGCCTTTGATCGAATCACCAACATTGGTCGGGACGGCCGGATTTGAACCGACGACCCTCTGCCCCCCAGGCAGATGCGCTACCAGGCTGCGCTACGCCCCGATGATGCTGGCAATGTCCCCGCCTCTCAGCGGGCCGACGAGTATAACGGGTTTGCGTGAAAAATGGTTCAGCGGCGCAGCAATTGCAGCACTTCTTCCAGTTCCATCCGCGTCTGCTTGATGATCTGGTTGCTCAGCGCCGATTCCTCGCGCGCATCGGCACCTTCCAGGCGCAGACGCGCGCCGCCGATGGTGTAGCCCTGCTCATAGAGCAGGCCGCGGATCTGGCGGACCATCAGCACGTCGTGGCGCTGGTAGTAGCGGCGGTTGCCGCGGCGCTTGGCCGGCTCGAGACTGGGGAACTCGGTTTCCCAGTAACGCAGCACGTGCGGCTTGACGTCGCACAGTTCGCTGACCTCACCGATGGTGAAGTAGCGCTTGGCCGGTATCGGCGGAAGTTCTCGGTTACTGCCCGGATCCAGCATATGCCTCTACCCTTTCCTTGAGCTTCTGGCCCGGACGGAAGGTGACCACCGTACGGGCGGAAATCGGAATTTCCTCACCGGTCTTGGGGTTGCGACCCGGGCGCTGGTTCTTGCGCCGCAGGTCGAAATTCCCGAAGCCGGACAGCTTCACCTGACGTCCCTGTTCCAATGCTTCACGCAGCACATCGAAGAACGCGTCGACAAATTCCTTGGCTTCGCGCTTGTTCAGACCGACTTCGTCGAACAGCTTCTCGGCCATCTCCGCCTTGGTCAATGCCATTGCCTGCTATCCCCCATGCTTCCCGCTCAACCGCGGATCCGGGCGTGATGTTCACGCTCCATGGCAGAGACCGCCTCGGCCACCACCGCATCCACGTCGCGGTCCGTCAGAGTGCGCGACTTGTCCTGCAAAATCAAGCCCATAGCGAGACTCTTGAACCCCGGCTCGACCCCCTGGCCGACGTACCGGTCGAACAGGGTGACCTCCCGCAGCAGCGGGCCGACGGCGCGGCGCAGGGTCGCTTCCAGGTCGGCCCAGGCCGCGGCCTCGGGCACCAGGAACGCCAGATCGCGGCGCATCGACGGGAAGCGCGACAGCTCGGTCGCGCGCGGCAGCGCGCGGGCAGCCAGCGGCGCCAGGTCCAGCTCGAAGGCGAACACGTCCACGTCGATCTCCATGGCCTTGGCCAGGCGCGGGTGGATCTGGCCGATCCAGCCCAGGCTGACGCCGTCACGGGAGACCTCGGCCGACCGTGCGGGGTGGCCATACGGACGCTGCGACGGCGTGAACACCAGCTCGGCGCCACTGGCCGCGGCCAGCGATTCCAGGTCGCCCTTGAGGTCGTGGAAATCGACCTTGCGGGTCGGCAGACCCCACTGCTGGGTGTCGGCATCGCCACAGATCGCGGCGGCCACGCGCTGGGTTTCCAGCGGCGCGGGCTGGCCTTCGCCGGCCTGCTGATGGAATACGCGGCCCAGTTCGAACAGGCGCACGCGGCCCAACTGGCGCGCGGCGTTGCGGCCCAGGGTGGCGACCAGACCCGGCAGCAGCGACGGGCGCATCACCGCCAGTTCTGCGGAGAGCGGGTTGGCCAGCGCGACCAGACCCTCGCCCAGCTGCCACTGTGCAAGCAGCGCGGCATCGACGAAGGCGTAGTTGATGGTTTCCTGCAGGTCACGAGCGACCAGCTGGCGACGGACGCTCAGATCGTCCAGACGGGTCTCGGTCGGCATCGCCACGCGCGAGGCACCGCCCGGCAGCGTGGTTGGAATCTGCTCGTACCCGTGGATGCGGGCCAGCTCTTCGATCAGGTCTTCTTCGATGGCGATGTCGAAGCGGCGGCTCGGCGCGGTGACCTGCCAACCATCGGCGGTCGCGGCCACCTCCATGCCCAGCGCGCGCAGGATGCGCTCCACATCGGCATCGGCGATCTGGATGCCCAGCACGCGCGCGATACGGGCGCGGCGCAGGCCGATGGTGGCGGTCGCGGGCAGGTCAGTCTCAGCCGCTCCCGGCATCCTGCCTCCCGCGGCACTGGCGCTGTCCTGCGCGGCGCGCGCCTCGGTGACCGGCGCCGGGGCGCCGCCGGCCAGATCCAGGATCAGGCGGGTGGCGTACTCGATCGCCGTGCGCGGCAGCACCGGGTCGACGCCGCGCTCGAAGCGGTGGCCGGCATCGGTGTGCAGGCCCAGCTTGCGGCCACGGCCCATGATCGCGGCGGGCGCGAAGTGCGCGGCCTCCAGGAAGACGTTCGTGGTGTCGTCGGTGACGCGCGTATCGAAGCCGCCCATCAGGCCGGCCAGCGCGATCGGGCGGTCGGCATCGGTGACGAGCAGGAAGCTGTCGTCCAGCGCGGCGTCGCGGCCGTCGAGCAGTTTCAGGGTTTCACCCGTACGCGAACGGCGCACGCCGATGCGGCCCTGCAGGGTGCCCAGATCGAAGGCATGCATCGGCTGGCCGAGTTCCAGCATCACGTACTGGGTGACGTCCACCAGCAGCGAGACCGGGCGCACGCCACTGCGGCGCAGGCGCTCGGCCATCCACAACGGGGTGGCGGCGCGGGCGTTGACGCCTTCGATCACGCGGCCCACGTAACGCGGGGCCTCGGCGCCGGCGTCCAGCTGGATCGTCAGCTCACGCGAGCCCACGGCGGCGACCGGCGCAGCATCGAACGGCACCACTTCACTGG
Source organism: Stenotrophomonas sp. TWI809 (assembly GCF_039673205.1). Classification (NCBI taxonomy): domain Bacteria; kingdom Pseudomonadati; phylum Pseudomonadota; class Gammaproteobacteria; order Lysobacterales; family Lysobacteraceae; genus Stenotrophomonas; species Stenotrophomonas sp. TWI809. The sequence continues at coordinate 147,929 of NZ_JBDJLE010000007.1, forward strand.
CGCACGCGGCGGCCACGTCGAAGGCGATGCCGCGGATGCTGAAGCAATCGGCGCGGTTGGGGGTCAGCTTGATCTCGATGCTGGCGTCGGGCAGGCAGAGGTACTCGATCAGGGTCTGGCCGACCGGCGCATCGTCCGGCAGTTCGAACAGGCCCGAGGCATCGGTGTCCAGGCCCAGCTCCTTGGCCGAGCACAGCATGCCGTTGGAGTCCACGCCACGCAGCTTGGCCGGCTTGATCTTCAGATCGCCGATCTGCGCGCCGACCATCGCCAGCGGCGCGACCAGACCCGGGCGCGCGTTCGGCGCGCCACAGACGATCTGCAGGTGCTCGCCCTGCCCCGCATCGACCTGGCAGATCTGCAGGCGGTCGGCTTCGGGATGGCGTTCGGCGGAAATGATCTTCGCCACGACCACATGCTGCAGGCCATCGCCCAGCGCATCGACCTCTTCCACTTCCAGACCGATCGCGGTCAGCACCGCGCTGAGTTCATCGCGCGAAACGGTGGTCGGGACGTGGCTGCGCAGCCAGTTTTCAGAGAATTTCATGGTGTCACCCTGGTGGGCCCGGCGCAGGCGCCTGGGCCGTGATGGTCTTCAATCCTGTCCAGCCGGGCATGGCCCGGCGCTACGCTGACGCGCTTACGCGAACTGCTTCAGGAACCGCACGTCGTTTTCGAAGAATGCGCGCAGGTCGTTGACGCCGTAACGCAGCATCGCAAAGCGCTCCACGCCCAGACCGAAGGCGAAGCCGGTGTAGCGCTCCGGATCGATGCCAACGCTGCGCAGCACGTTCGGGTGGACCATGCCGCAGCCGAGCACTTCCAGCCAGCGGGTGCTGCCATCGGGCTGCTGCCAGGCAATGTCCACTTCCGCGCCCGGTTCCACGAAGGGGAAGTAGCTGGGACGGAAACGCATCTCGAAATCGCGCTCGAAGAACGCGCGCACGAACTCGGACAGCGTGCCCTTGAGATCGGCAAACGTGGAGTGCTCATCGACCAGCAGACCTTCCACCTGGTGGAACATCGGCGAATGGGTCTGGTCGCTGTCGCTGCGGTACACCTTGCCAGCGGCGATCATGCGCAGCGGCGGTGCGTGCTCGCCCATGTAGCGCACCTGCACACCGGAGGTATGCGTGCGCAGCAGGCGGCCGTCGCCGAAATAGAAGGTGTCGTGCATCGCGCGCGCCGGGTGGTGCGGCGGGAAGTTCAGCGCTTCGAAGTTGTGCCAGTCATCTTCGATTTCCGGACCTTCGGAGAGCTCGTAACCGAGCCGGCCGAAGATCTCGGTGATGCGCTCCAGGGTACGGGTCACCGGATGCAGGCCACCGCGCTCTTCGCGACGGCCCGGCAAGGTGATGTCGATCGCTTCAGCGGCCAGGCGCGCGTCCAGCGCAGCGTCTTCCAGCACGGTCTTGCGATCACCCAGCGCGCTGGTCAGCGCGTCACGGGCACGGTTGATGGCTTCGCCGGCGGCTTTGCGCTCTTCGGCCGGCAGGCCACCGAGCTGCTTGAGCTGGGCGGTGATGCTGCCGTTCTTGCCCAGCAGGGCCACGCGCAGGGCTTCCAGCGCATCGGGGCTCTGGGCAGCGGCCACGTCGGCCAGTGCCTGCGTGGTCAGGGATTGGATGTCACTCATGGATAGCCGGAGCCTCGCGTCGGTATGCCATCGCGATGCGCGTCGGGCCGACCCCCGTCGCCACCGCTGTCGATCGATGGCACCGGGAGGGCCACCGCCAACACAAAAAAGAATGGGGAAGGACTTGCGCCCTTCCCCATGCATTTGCCTTACCCACAGCCGTTGCGCGTGAACGGCAACGGCAGGGGAATGGACTTATGCCGCCAGTGCGCCCTTGGCCTTTTCGGCCAGTGCAGCAAAACCAGCTGCGTCGTGCACGGCGATGTCAGCCAGAACCTTACGGTCCAGGGTGATGCCGGACTTGAGCAGGCCGTTCATGAAACGGCTGTAGCTCAGGCCGTTGATGCGGGCAGCCGCGTTGATGCGGGTGATCCACAGCGAACGGAAATTACGCTTCTTCTGCTTACGACCGATGTAGGCGTACTGCTGTGCCTTGATCACGGCCTGCTTGGCAACGCGGAAGACCTTGCGGCGAGCGTTGTAGTAACCCTTCGCCAGGGTCAGAATTTTCTTGTGGCGGCGACGCGCCTGTACGCCACGCTTTACTCGTGCCATGGGTCAGTCCTCAGAGGTAGGGAAGCATACGGTTCAAACGGCCTGCGTCTTCTGCACGAACATGGTTCGTCTGACGCAGATTGCGCTTCCGCTTGGTCGACTTCTTCGTGAGGATGTGGCTACGGTTGGCGTGGCCAGCCTTGAACTTGCCGGACGCGGTCTTGCGGAAGCGCTTGGCCGCCGCCCGGTTGGTCTTGATCTTGGGCATTGCTATGTCCTTGATGATGTTTTGTCACTGACCAGGGCGGTGGCATTGCCACACTTTCCGTCCGTGCCCTTGCCTGCTTGTAAGCCCGGGATCCCCTATGGGAACCAGGCCGGTCCTGTTTGCCGTTGAAACAGCGTGCCTTTATGGGGCGGGAAACCGTTCAAAACAGCACCCCCGCAAAACGGGGCCGCCCATTATGCCCGTGAACACGGGAGGTTGCAAACTGTTGATTGGGCGAATGTTTACCGCGGGGCGGACGAACCTGAACGGAACGGCCGCGAGGGCCGGCGTCATGCCAGGCCGCGCACGCGGGAAACGGCAGAAGGCGCCGGTGGGCGCCCGCCGTGTGGTGCGCGAAGCGGGGAAGCCGAGCGAGCGCTCGGTGCAGCCGACCAACGGTCGGCTCTACCCATCGCCACGGTGGGGTGTGCAGCCGACCAACGGTCGGCTCTCCCCCCGGTGGGCGGTTACTTCTTCTTGGGCGCGATCATCATCACCATCTGCCGGCCTTCAAGGCGCGGACGGGACTCGATCACGATGTCCTCGCCCAGATCACCTTCGATCCGGCTGGCCATCTCGCGACCCAGTTCCTGATGGCTCATTTCACGGCCACGGAAGCGGATGTTGACCTTGATCTTGTCGCCCTCTTCCAGGAAACCGCGCATCTTGCGCAGCTTGATCTGGTAATCACCTTCATCGGTGACCGGGCGGAACTTCACTTCCTTGATCTCGACCTGCTTGGTCTTCTTCTTGGCCTCGTTGGCCTTCTTCTGCGCTTCGAACTTGAACTTGCCGAAGTCCATGATCTTGCACACCGGCGGATCAGCCTGCGGCTGAATCTCGACCAGGTCCAGACCTTCGTCTTCGGCCATCGACAGCGCTTCGTCACGCGTCAACACACCAATCATTTCTCCGTCGCTGCCGATCACGCGGACGCGCGGCACCCGGATTTCCTGATTCTTGCGGTTCTGTTTGTTGTCAGGGGTACTGATATTGCAATCTCCCAGAGGAATCAAACCGGCCCATCGCGGAGCATCCGCAGGGCCGGGACTTTCTTACACGGACTGTTCTGCCTGCAACCGCTCGATGAAGGCCTGGACGGACATGCTGCCCAGATCTTCGCCAGAGCGCGTACGCACGGCCACGGCGCCATTTTCCTTCTCACGGTCGCCAACCACCAGCAGGTACGGGACCCGCTGCAGCGTATGCTCGCGAATCTTATATCCGATCTTCTCGTTGCGCAAATCGGCGTTCACGCGGAAGCCTTGATCTGCAAGGGTTTTCCGTACTTCGCTGACGTATTCAGCCTGCGCATCGGTGATATTGGCCACCACCACCTGGGTCGGAGCCAGCCAGGCCGGGAACTGGCCGGCATGGTGCTCGATCAGGATGCCCAGGAAACGCTCCATGGAACCGACGATCGCGCGGTGCAGCATGACCGGATGCTTCTTCTGGCTGTTTTCGTCCACATACTCGGCGCCAAGGCGGCCAGGCATCATGAAGTCGACCTGCATCGTGCCCAGCTGCCAGGTACGGCCGATGGCATCCTTGAGGTGGTACTCGATCTTCGGGCCGTAGAAGGCGCCCTCGCCCGGCAGCTCCTGCCACTCCACCCCGCAGCTGGACAGGGCCGAGCGCAATGCGCCCTCCGCCTTGTCCCACGTGCTGTCATCGCCCAGGCGCGATTCGGGGCGCAGCGCGATCTTGACCTGGATCTCCTCGAAGCCGAAGTGCTGGTACACCGCCAGCGCCTGCTGGTGGAACGCGGTCACTTCCGCCTCGACCTGGTCTTCGGTGCAGAACACGTGGCCGTCGTCCTGGGTAAAGCCACGCACGCGCAGGATGCCGTGCAGCGCGCCGGAGGGCTCGTTGCGGTGGCAGGCACCAAACTCACCGTAGCGGATCGGCAGATCGCGGTAGCTGTGCAGCCCCTGGTTGAACACCTGCACGTGGCCCGGGCAGTTCATCGGCTTGAGCGCGTAGGTACGCTTCTCCGACTCGGTGAAGAACATCGCGTCCTGGTAGTTGTCCCAATGGCCGGACTTCTGCCACAGCGACACGTCCAGGATCTGCGGGCAGCGCACTTCGCCGTAGCCGGTATTGCGGTACACCTTGCGCATGTACTGCTCGACCACCTGCCACAGCGCCCAGCCCTTGGGGTGCCAGAACACCAGGCCCGGGGCCTCTTCCTGCAGGTGGAACAGGTCCTGCTGCTTGCCGATGCGACGGTGGTCGCGCATCTCCGCCTCTTCGATGCGCTTGATGTACGCATCGAGCTGCTTCTTGTCGGCCCAGGCGGTGCCGTAGACGCGCTGCAGCTGCTCGTTCTGCGCGTCGCCGCGCCAATAGGCGCCGGAAATGCGGGTCAGCTTGAAGGCCTTCAGGAAGCGCGTGTTGGGCACGTGCGGGCCGCGGCACATGTCCACGTATTCCTGGTGGTAGTACATGCCCATCGCCTGGATCTCCGGCGACATGTCGTCGATCAGGCGCAGCTTGTAGTCTTCGCCACGCGCCTTGAAGATCTCGATGACCTCCGCACGTGGGGTGACCTTCTTGATGACGTCGTAGTCCTGCGCGATCAGCTCGCCCATGCGCTTTTCGATGGCGGCCATGTCCTCGGGCGTGAACGGACGCTCGGAGTAGATGTCGTAGTAGAAGCCTTCGGCGATGACCGGGCCGATCACCATCTTGACGTCCGGGTACAGCTGCTTGACCGCATGACCGACCAGATGGGCGGCGGAGTGGCGGATGATCTCGACGCCCTCATCGTCCTTGGCGGTGATGATGCGCAGGCTGGCATCGTGGTCGATGACGTCACTGGCATCGACCAGCACGCCATCCACCGAACCGGCGATGGTGGCCTTGGCCAGGCCGGCGCCGATCGACTGGGCGACGTCCATGACACTGACGGGATGTTCGAATTCACGGCGGCTGCCGTCGGGGAGCGTGATCGCGATCATGAGAGTGCTTTGGTCTGGTGGCCCGCAGGGGGCCTGGAGAATCCGGGGGCGAGGCAATAAAAAAAGCGCCACGAAGGCGCCTGCGTCAGGGGCCGTCGGGGGCGTTCAGCGGTGGGCGGTGGTAGTGCTCATGTCACACGCTAGACCGGCGCAGGGCGCGGGCCACCTTGTTGCCTCGATAGAGATGCCCTGATCTTAAACCAATCCGCCGATGAATGCGCCGCTCCGGCGGCGGCCAGGCAACGGGACCGCCTGAATGCGCCCGTGTGGCGCCCACAAACCGCAATGATTACCATGCGCGGATTACTGTCCTGCCCAGGACAGGATTGCCGATTGGATTCCCCCATGCCCTGCCCCGCTTCCTTCCCGGCCTGCCGCGCTCTGTCGCCCATGCCGGCAGCCGCCCGATGATTACCGTCGCCCTGACCTCGCTTGGCTTCTGCAGCCTGGCGCTGGCCGGCTCGGCGTTCTCGGCGCTGGCGCTGTATGCCGCCTCACCGCACTGCCGCTGGCCGCGCCTGCGCCGTGCCGGCCGCCTTGGCCGGCAGATCAGTCTGGTGGCTGCGGTGGCGGCGCTGTGGCTGTGGATCGCCAACATGGGCATCGCCACCGGCGTGGTGGTGATGCTGTGCAGCTGGATGCTGGTGGCGATCGCGCTGCCGCTGCTGGCCGCGTGGCATCGTCCGGCACAGGTGATGCGCTGATGTGGGTCCGCGCGGGCGCCGGCCTCCTGGCGGGATTCTTCGTCGCGGCCGCGGCCACCGGCCTGGTCGCCTGGCTGCCGCCGGGGCCGTGGCAGAGCGCGCTGGTGCCCAGCCTGATCGCCTTCATTCCGCTGTGGATGCTGGCGGCGATCTGGGCCTTCAGCTTCCGCACCGGGCTGCGGGCGTGGGCCGTGATGAGCGCGACCGCCCTGGCCGGATTCGGCCTGTTGTGGCTGCTGCGCCTGACCGGCGCGGTGCAATGAGAGCGATACGATGAAGTTCAGTTCCCAGACCCTGCGCACCTTCACCACGCTGCATACGTGGGTCGGCCTGGTCGCCGGTTTCGCCCTGTTCGTGGCGTTCTACGCCGGTGCGCTGACCCTGTTCCACCACGATCTGCCGCTGTGGCAGACGCCGCATGCGGTGGATACCCCGGCCGCGAGCCTGGACGACGCGCAGCGCCTGCTCGAGGGGGTGCTCGAGCGCCATCCGGCCGCACGCGCCCATGTGGGCATGACCTTCCCGGGGGCGGATCATCCACAGCCGATCGCGTATTGGCAGGATGCCAAGGGCACCTGGCTGTACGCCTGGCTGGACCATTACGACGGCAGCGTGACCCCGCCACAGACCGGACTGGCCGAGCTGGTCAACGAGCTGCATTACAGCCTGGGCCTGCCGGTCGCGGGCACCTACCTGATGGGCATCGTCAGCCTGCTGTATGGCGTGGCCCTGCTCAGCGGCCTGGTCATCCACCTGCCCAGACTGCTGGGCGATCTGTTCGCACTGCGCCCGGGCCGCAATCTCAAGCAGATGTGGCAGGACGCGCACAACGTGATCGGCGTGCTCAGCCTGCCCTTCCACCTGATGTTCGCGGTCACCGGCGCGCTGCTCTGCCTGATCTTCCTGCAGATGGCGGCGCTGAATCCGCTGATCTTCGACGGCAAGCTGCTGCAGGCGGTGCCGGCAGCGATGGACACCGCGCCGGTACGCGAGCCCAGCGGCCAGCCAGGCGATGAAACCAACCTGCGCATGCTGCATGCCCGCGCCATCGAGGTGGCCCGGGCGCAGGGCGTGGCCGATTTCGAGCCGGCCTTCCTCAAGCTCGCCCATGCCGGCGATGCCAACGCCACGATCGAGATCACCGGCGAATCCGGCGGCACCCTGGGGCCGCTCGGCGCGGTCGGCCTGGATGCGGCCAGCGGCCGCCTGCTGAGCAGCCAGCTGCCTGGCCAGCGCGATGCCAACCACGCCACCCTGAGTGCCGCCTACGCGCTGCATTTCGGTGAATTCGGCAATGGCGTGGTGGTGTGGTTGTACTTCCTGCTCGGCCTGGGCGGCGCCTTCCTGTTCTACTCCGGCAACCTGCTGTGGATCGAATCGCGTCGCAAGCGGCGCCAGGTGGAACAGGGGCGCGCGCAGATCAATATGGCCCGGGCCACGGTGGGGGTCTGCATCGGGCTGTGCGTGGCAGTCTCGGCGAGCTTCGTGGGCGCCCAGATCCTGGAGCAGGTCGCGCCGCAGGCCGTGGATCACGGCATCCGCTGGATCTGTTTCGCCACCTGGGCCGCGTGTGCGCTGTGGGCGGCACTGCGTCGCCCCGACCAGGCAGCCCGTGAGCTGCTCTGGGCGGCCGCCATCAGCACCGCACTGGTGGCGGTGGTGCACGGCGGCCTGACCGGCTACTGGCCATGGGCGAGCGCGGCACGGGGCTACTGGCCGCTGTTCTGGGTGGACGCGGTGGCGCTGGCACTGGCCTTTGGTTTTGCCACCCTGGCGCGTGCGAGCCTGCGCCGGGCGAGGCATGGCGATCCGAACAGCGTCTGGAGTGCACCGCGCTGATGACCCTGGGGGCCTGCTGCGGCGGGCTTTCAGAATTCTTCAGACGCCTTTCCAGCACTTCAGACCGCGTCATGGCGTAGTCGGCCCTCATCTCGAGGAGCCTTGCCCATGCACCCCTACCGACACCGACTTGCCGCCCTGGTCTTCGCCCTGGCGGCCGCCCTGCCACTGGTTGCTTCCGCCGCACCCGCGGTGCTGGACAGCGCCCGGATCACCGCACTGGAGTCGGCGATCGCCAGCCAGGACATCAAACAGGTCACCAGCGTGCTGCTGCTGGTGGACGGCCAGGTGGCGTACGAGGGCTACTTCAACGGCGGCTCGGCGGACACCCTCAATGACGTGCGCTCGGCCAGCAAGAGCGTGACCGCGATGCTGGTCGGCGCGGCCATCGGCGACGGGTCCCTGCCCGGCGTACAGGCCCGTGTGTACGACTACTTCCCCGCGTTCACCGCTGGCCATCCCGTCGATCCCCGGCTGCGCGCGATGACGGTGGAAGACCTGCTCACCATGAGCACGCTGTGGGAGTGCGATGACGAGAATGCGTTCTCGGCCGGCAATGAAGAGCGCATGTACGTGACCGAGCACTGGCTGGACTTCGCGCTGTCGCTGCCGGTCAAGGGTTTCGCACCGTGGATGACGCGACCGGAAGACAGCCCGCACGGCCGCGCGCATGCCTACTGCACGGCCAATTCCTTCGTGCTCGGCGCAGTACTGGAACAGGCCACGAAGCGGCCCTTGGCCGACTACGCCGCGCAGGTGCTGGAGCGCCCGCTGGGCATCACCACGAGCACGTGGAACCGCTCACCGGAAGGCATCGGCATGGGCGGCGGTGGGACGCGTTACCGCAGCCGGGACCTGGCACGGTTGGGCGAACTGGTGCTGGCCGAGGGACGCTGGCAAGGCAAACAATTGATCCCGACCCGCTATGTGCGGGCGATGCTCAGCGCGCAGGCCACCGCCGGTGATGGCAGCGACTACGGCTATCAATGGTGGGGGCTGAAGCTTCCGGTCGACGGGCACGACAGCACCGTGTGGACGATGTCCGGCAACGGCGGCAACTACGTGTTCGTGATACCCGGCAAGAACCTGGTCGCGGTGATCACCAGCCAGGCCTACAACCGCAGCTACGCCCACCCGCAGTCGCGCCGCATCCTTACCGAGTTCCTGCTGCCCGCGCTGCGCTGAGGCCGTCGAGGTCTGTTGGCCGCCATGGAGCGGCCAACACCCGGGCGCGCTGGGCAGATACGTCTTTCTCGATGGTGTCGAGCAGTTCCTGCCAGCCGGCCGCACCGTGCAGCGGCGCAAACAAAGGGGTGGCGCGCAACCACGCCGCGTCGCGGAAGCCGGCGTTCACCGCGTGATGCAGGGCCACCAGCGCAGCGGCCTCATCGCCCTGGGCCTGCAGCACCATCGCACGCTCCAGTGCGGTGTCGGACCAGCCATCATCGCCTTGCCCTTCCAGCATCTGCAGGCGCTCGGCGATCCAGGTCGGGGCAGGCGCCGGATCGCCATAGAGGCCGGCCAGGGTCTGCCCCATCGACTGCTGCGGGCGCAATGCCCGGCTCTGCTCGAAGGCTTCGGCGGCGCCCTTCCGATTCCCGCGCAACAGCAGCATCTCGCCCTGCAGGCGCAGCAACTGCGGATGTGGCGTCCCGCGAGCCAGTGCCTGATCCAGCGCCTGCTGTGCTTTTGCCGACTCCCCCATTGCCAACAGGCTGTGCGGCCAGGCGATGTTGGCGAACACATTGTCCGGATAGAGCTGGAAGTTGTGCGCGTGCCGGCGAGCGGCCGCATCGGTGAACCCCAACAGCTCCAGTTCGCGTGCGACCTGTACGTCGCGGAAGCGAACCCGCTCGGGCGCGCGCAGTGACAGGTTGTCCTGCAAGGCCTGCGCGAGGTCGCCTTTTTCCTGCTGCAGATAGGCCAGCGATGCGCGCGTGCGCTCGTCACCCGGGTCGCGCCGCAGTGCCTGCCGGTAGTCCGCCATGGCGTGCGACATCGCGCCGAGGCAGTCGTGGGCATAGCCGCGTGCGGCCCAGCCGGCGGCATCTTCCGGCGCCTTGAGCACCAGCTGGCTGCTCAACACCAGCGCCTCCTGCGCACGCTCGCGCGCGCCGTTGAACAAGCAGGCATCGGCCGCCAGCGCTCGGGCGAGTCCACGCCGTGCGCTTAGCGATTCAGGGTCGATCTGCAGCGCCTGGCGGTACAACGCGATCGCCCGTTCGTTGTTGCTGGCCTGGCCGATGCCCGCGTAATAGGCGGCGCGCTGCAGCACCGCCTCCGCTGGCGACGCCGGTGCGCTGGCGGGACGTACCAAGGCGAACACGACGGCAGCAGCGACGACCGTTACCCCAGCCAGCCAGACCCACCGTGCGGGTGCGCGCGCGCCAGGTGCGACGGGAGCGCCCTCCGTGCCGGCGCTGGCAACGGCATCACGCATCACCGGCTGCGGCGAGGCGCACAACTGGTAGCCACGGCCACGAACCGAGCGGATGTAGCGCGGCCGACGGCCGTCATCGCCCAGCGCCTGCCGGAGCAGCTTCACCCGCTGGCTGATCGCATCCTCGCCGACCACCGCCGGTGCCCAGACCTGATCGGCGAGCGTGTCGAAATCGACGACGGCGTTGCCGTGGGCCAGCAGGCAGTCCAGCAGCCGCCAACTCAACCCGCCGACCGGCAATACCTGATCCCCTCGCCGCACCTGCTGGGCAGGGCGGTCGATGTGCAGATCCAGCAGGCGGACGGTCTCCATGGCGGCAAGCATAGGGCACGCCGCGTGCGTGGCGGCGGCCTTCGGCGCGCTTACTTCGCAGGTTCCCGGAACGGCGCCACCATGGCCTTGAGCAGGCTGCCCTGCGCGTCGTCACCGGTCAGCTCCCACATGAAGACGCCGCGCAGACCGCTGTCCTTGGCGAAGGTGGCGCGCAGACCGATCGAGGTGGGATCCTCATAGCTGACGAAGACCTTCCCGGTGGCGTTGTACAACCACGGCGTCTGCGCGACCGGGTGCCAGTGCCGCTCCCAGCCGGGCTGGCCGAGCATGCTGGCCTGGATCTGCCGCCAGTCGCCGGCCGGATGCGGCGCGCTGTAGTGCTGGTAGAGGCCCTGGTTGGCATCGCCCTCCAGCTGGAAGCCACGGCCGTAGAACGGCACGCCGAGCACCAGCTTGTCTTTCGGCACACCGTGCTGCTCGTAGTAGGACACCGCCCCGGCCACGCTGTTCCAGCGTTTCAATTCCGGCCCCAGCGGATCTTCCGGCACCTCATGCAGCGGCGCGTTGAAGGTGGACACCGCCGAGAAGCCGGTGCCCATGTCGTAGCTCATCAAGTTGATGAAATCGAGCGCGCGGCCGAGCTCCTTGAGTTCGTAGCTGCGGGCCGGATCATACGGGCCATCGGTCTGCACGCGGCCGGCAGGCAGCGCGGCGGTGACCAGCCGGTGCTGGCCGTCTTTCTTGTCCAGCGAATCGAGCTGGCGGCGGAACTCGCGCACCAGCAGGGTCATGTTGCGGCGATCCTCCGGGCGGTCGGCGATCTGGGTCGGGCCGCCATATACCGGGAACTCCCAGTCGATGTCCACGCCATCGAAGCTGCCGCGATGGCGCTCGAAGAACATCGCCACGCAGGAGGCCACGAAGCGTTCGCGGCTTTCCGCGGTCAGCGCCGCATCGGAGAACCCGCCCGCGTTCCAGCCGCCGATCGAGATCAGGGTGTGCAGCGTCGGATGCGCACGCTTGAGCGCGGCCAGTGCCCTGAAATGCGCATCGGCCTGCGGCGCGACCGCGCATTGACCTTGGTCGATGGTGGCGAACGCATAGAACAGATGGGTGAGCGTATCGGCCGGAATGGTCTCCACCGGGTAGCGGTCCGCCGAACCCCCCGGGTAGTACGCGCCGATCACCTTGGGCAACGACTCCATGGCAGAGGCGGCCTGCGGCATCACGCTGGCGATCAGAACGGCCAGGACAGCGACGGTTGGACGGAACATGGGATCTCCCGGGGCGAAGGCGAAGCCACGTTAGCAGCGTGCTGTGGTGCGTGGGCGCCTTGCGCGGTGATGTCCTGCGAATCCGTCCAGCGGACACTGACGGCTGACCCACGCAGGCCTGGCGGCTGTCCACAGGCCGTACGGCAACACCCGGTACACGCCACGGACGCGTCACTCGAAGTCGCCGCCCACAGCGGACGACCGCGCGGTCTGTCCCGCTCTGCCGCCCGCCCGCCCGCACGTATGCCTGCATGCCTGCATGCCTGACGGCGACAGGTGTTCACCCCCGCCTTGCGTCATCGGTTTTACAGTTCAGCGATAGTGACTGCCTGCTGCGTGACACCGATGACCGACCTGCATATCGACCGATTGGACCACCTGGTCCTGACCGTGGCGGATGTCGCCGCGACCTGTGAGTTCTACCACCGCGTGCTGGGCATGGAGGTGGATACCTTCGGCGAGGGGCGCAAGGCGCTGCGCTTCGGGCTGCAGAAGATCAACCTGCATGCACACGGGCGCGAGTTCGAGCCAAAGGCCGAGCGCCCCACGCCCGGCTCGGCGGACCTGTGCCTGATCACCTACGCGACGATGGACGAGATCCTGGCGCACCTGCAGGCGCAGGGCGTGACCGTCGAAGAAGGACCGGTCCAGCGGACGGGTGCCACCGGACCGATCCTGTCGGTGTATTTCCGCGATCCGGACCGGAATCTGATCGAGGTATCTCGCTATCTGGCGTAATGCGCCCCCACCCAACGGCAGCCATGCGTGGCATGGCATGGCACTCCACCGCGAACCGGCGCCGTTGGTTGGACATGCGGGCACAAAAAAAGCGGGCCGAAGCCCGCTTTTTCTTGTCTGCGGAAGCGTGAGGACCAACGGTCCTCACCTACCGACCGGGAAGCGTGAGGACCAACGTTCCTCACCTACCGCGAGATCGGCGTTGGCCGATTACTCGGCGGCGGGGGCGCCCTCGCCTTCTTCGACGGCCTTCATCGACAGGCGGATACGGCCCTGCTTGTCGACTTCCAGCACCTTGACCTTGACCACATCGCCTTCCTTCAGCACATCGCCGACCTTCTCGACGCGATCGCTGGAGATCTGCGACACGTGGACCAGACCGTCCTTGCCCGGCAGGATCGTGACGAACGCACCGAAGTCCATGATCTTGGCGACCTTGCCTTCGTAGATGCGGCCCGGCTCGACGTCCGAGGTGATCTGCTCGATGCGGGCCTTGGCAGCCTGCGCAGCGATGGCGTTGACCGACGCGATGACGATGGTGCCGTCATCCTGGATGTCGATCTGGGTGCCGGTTTCCTTGGTGATGGCCTGGATGGTGGAACCACCCTTGCCGATCACTTCGCGGATCTTGTCCGGGTGGATCTTGATGGTCAGCAGGCGCGGCGCGTAGTCCGACAGCTCTTCGCGCGGGGCGGTCAGGCCGTGGGCCATTTCACCCAGGATGTGCAGACGGCCAGCCTTGGCCTGCTGCAGTGCCTGCTTCATGATCTCTTCGGTGATGCCTTCGATCTTGATGTCCATCTGCAGGGCGGAGATGCCCTCAGCGGTACCGGCGACCTTGAAGTCCATGTCGCCCAGGTGATCTTCGTCACCCAGGATGTCGGACAGGACGACGAAGCGCTCGCCTTCCTTGACCAGACCCATGGCGATACCGGCCACCGGCGACTTCACCGGCACGCCGGCGTCCATCAGGGCCAGCGAGGAACCGCAGACCGAGGCCATCGACGAGGAGCCGTTGGATTCGGTGATTTCCGAGACCACGCGGATGGTGTACGGGAAGGCTTCCAGCGACGGCATCACTGCCAGCACGCCGCGCTTGGCGAGACGGCCGTGGCCGATTTCGCGACGCTTCGGGCCCATCATGCGGCCGGTCTCACCCACCGAGTAGGGGGGGAAGTTGTAATGGAAGAGGAAGTTTTCCTTGTACTCACCGGCGACGGCATCGATGACCTGGCCATCACGGGCGGTGCCCAGGGTGATGGTCACGATGGCCTGCGTTTCACCGCGGGTGAACAGCGAGGAGCCGTGGGTACGCGGCAGGATGCCGGTCTTCACCGAGATCGGGCGGACGGTGTCCAGCGCACGGCCGTCGATGCGGACCTTGGTGTCGAGCACCGAGTTGCGCATGGTGCTGTATTCCAGCTCGCCGAATTCCTTCGACAGCTCGGCCGGGTTCCAGCCTTCGGCGGCCACACGGCCAGCCAGCGACTCGACCACGTCCTTCTTGATCGCCGAGATGGCGTCACGGCGCTGCAGCTTGTCGCGCACCTGGAAGGCTTCGCCCAGACGCGGGCCGATGGCTTCCTGCAGGGCGCTGATCAGCACGTCGTTCTTGGCCGGGGCTTCCCAGGTCGACGGCTTGGTGCCGGCTTCCACGGTCAGCTCGTTGATCGCGTTGATGACCTTCTGCATTTCGCGGTGACCGAAGGTCACAGCGCCCAGCATCACGTCTTCGGACAGCAGCGCGGCTTCGGATTCCACCATCAGCACGGCGTTGGCGGTACCGGCGACAACCAGTTCCAGCTCCGAATCCTTCAGTTCGGTCACGGTCGGGTTGAGGATGTACTCACCGTTCTTGTAACCCACCTTGGCGGCGGCGATCGGACCCTTGAACGGGGTACCGGCCAGCGACAGCGCAGCCGAGGCGCCGATCAGCGCGGCGATGTCGCCGTCGATGTCCGGGTTCAGCGACATCACGGTAGCGATGATCTGAACTTCGTTCTTGTAGTCTTCCGGGAACAGCGGACGGATCGGGCGATCGATCAGGCGCGAAATCAGCGTCTCTTTTTCGGTCGCGCGGCCTTCGCGCTTGAAGAAACCGCCCGGGATACGGCCACCTGCGTAGAACTTCTCCTGATAGTCGCAGGTCAGGGGGAAGAAGTCCTGGCCCTCACGCGCGCTCTTGGCGGCAACGGCGGAGACCAGCAGCACGGTGTCGTCGAACTTGACGATGACGGCACCGCCGGCCTGACGGGCGATTTCGCCGGTTTCAAGCGTGACGGTGTGCTTGCCGTACTGGAAGGTTTTGGTGATTTTTGCCACGGGGGTTTCCTTGGATGATGCTTTCTTCAATGGACCGCAGGCGACCCTTGCCGCCGACGGGTGACCGGTTGTCCGGCCCATACGTTTGATGCGGTACTGCCAAAACAAAACCGCGGCGCATTCCTGCGCCGCGGTGGGGGTTCGTGCTTAGCGACGCAGGCCGAGCTTTTCGATCAGGGCCTTGTAACGCGGAGCGTCTTTCTTCTTCAGGTAGTCGAGCAGGCTGCGGCGGCGGTTGACCATCTGCAGCAGGCCACGACGGCTGTGGTGATCCTTCTTGTGGGTCTTGAAGTGGCCGGTCAGCAGTTCGATGCGGGCGGTCAGCAGAGCGACCTGGACTTCCGGGGAGCCGGTGTCAGCCGCGCTGCGCTTGTTGTCTTCAATGACTTTCTGGGTGTCGATCGACATATCTGTTTTCTCTTGGATGCGTGGCCCGCAGAAACGTCCCATTGACGTACCGCGCGACTCGCCGTTAACGAAAGGATGAACCCGCAGAACGCGGGAAGCCTGAAAAGGCCGCGGAATTGTAACGTCCGCGGGCGTCCGGAACAAGGACCGGGGTGGCGTCCGGCCCGCTCGCTCAGAGGTTGAACAGGCGCTGCGGGGCCAGCAGACCGGTCTCGTCGACCTGGCCTAGGCCCTGGATCGCCTCGGCCGGGCCGAAGACCACCACCCCACCCTGCGGCCAGCTGGCGTCGCGGATGCGCTGCCCCACCCGGAAGCGACGGGTCTGCTCGTCGTCCAGCGTGACCCGCGGGTAATGGGCCAGACCCGCGTCCAGCGGCAGCAACAGGGCCTCCATGCCGGCCTCATCGCCCTGCTCGGCCAAGGCGCGCAGGGTGTCCAGGGTGACCATCGGCGCCTCTCGGAAGGGATCCACCCACAGCCGACGCAGGCCGGCGATATGGGCGCCGCAGCCCAGCGTCTCGCCAAGGTCGCGGGCCAGGCTGCGGATGTACGTGCCTGAACCGCAGGTCACCCGCAGCGACAGCCGGGTCTGCTGCTGGTCCAGCACCTCCAGGGCGTGGACCTCCACATCGCGCTCCGGCGCTTCGATCGCCTCGCCACGGCGGGCCTTCAGGTACAGCGGCTCGCCGCCCTGCTTGAGCGCGGAGTAGATCGGGGCGCGCTGGCGGATGCGACCGCGCAGCGGTGCCAGCGCCGCCTCCAGCTCGGCCGCACTGATGGCAGGGACCGGCCGCTCGCGCAGCACGGTGCCATCGGCATCATCGGTATCGGTGGTCTGGCCCAGCACCACCTCGGCGTCATAGGCCTTGGCGGAGCCGAGCAACAGGCCGGCAATCTTGGTGGCCTCACCGAAGCACAGTGGCAGCAGCCCGGTGGCCAGCGGATCCAGGCTGCCGGTGTGGCCGCCCTTCTCGGCGCGGTACAGGCGGCGAGCCACCTGCAGGGCCGCGTTGGAGCTCATGCCGGTCGGCTTGTCGAGCAGCAGGATGCCATCCAGGCGGCGGAATGAAATTCGGGGTGCCATGCATTCAATTCAAAACGGCGCCGTGTGGCGCTGCCGGTCAATCCGGCCTCCGGCGGAGCGGTCGCACTGCGACAGGCCCCGCCCCATAAGACAACAGCCCTTTCGGGCTGTTGGTCCATCAGGCTTTCTTGTCGCCTTCGTCGGCGTCTTCGCCTTCGTCGACGTCATCTTCGCCGCCGTCATCGCCCTGCCGACTTTTTTCTGCCGCCAGCGTATCGGGCAGATCGCGCAGGATGTTGTCGATGCGCTCGCCGCGATCCACCGAATCATCGTAGTGGAAGTGCAGCTCGGGCACGTGGCGCAGCTTCATCGCACGCGCCAGCTCCATCCGCAGCTCCCAGGCCAGTTCCTTCAGGCCTTTCATGGCTTCTACCGAACGTTCGGGCATCAGCGCGGTGACGAAGATCTTGGCATGCGCCATGTCACGGGTGATTTCCACGTCGGAGACGCTCACCGAAGGCAGGCCGTGTACACGCACGGCGTTGTGCACGAGCGTCCCCAGTTCGCGGCGGATCTGGGCGGAAACACGGTCGGTTCGATGGAAGGTCTTTGGCACGAGGCACTCTTGATTCGGTGGTCGCCCGACCAACGGTCGGGCGCTACAGGTATACGGGACCCGCCCACCGGTCGGGCGCTAAATCATGGCAGGGCCCGACCGTTGGTCGGGCCACCGCGACATTACAGGGTGCGCGGCACTTCGATACGCTCAAAGCACTCGATCTGATCACCCGGCTTGACGTCGTTGTAAGCCTTCACGCCGATACCGCATTCGGTACCGTTGCGCACTTCTTCGACGTTCTCCTTGAAGCGACGCAGCGATTCCAGCTCGCCTTCGAAGACCACGACGCTGTCGCGCAGGACGCGGATCGGCTTGCTGCGCTTCACCGTACCTTCGATGATCATGCAGCCTGCGACCGCACCGAACTTCGAGCTGCGGAACACATCGCGGACCTGGGCGATACCGATGATCTCTTCGCGGATTTCCACGCCGAGCAGACCGGAGGCCACCTGCTTCACCTGATCGATCACGTCATAGATGATCGAGAAGTAACGCAGGTCAACGCCGTTGGATTCAATGATGCGACGGGCCGAAGCATCCGCACGCACGTTGAAGCCGATCACGGTGGCCTTGGAGGCAACCGCCGAGTTGGCGTCCGATTCGGTGATGCCGCCCACGCCGGAGTGGATCACGTTGATGCGGATGTCGTCGTTGGACAGCGCGACCAGTGCCTGGCTCAGCGCCTGCACCGAACCCTGCACGTCGGCCTTGATCACCAGGTTCAGCACCTGCTGGCCATCGCCCTTGCCCAGGGTCGCCATGATGTCTTCCATGCGGCTGCCGGCGGACTGCACCAGGCGCGATTCACGGCGCTTGGTTTCGCGCTGCTGCGCGACGTCCTTGGCCAGACGCTCGTCTTCAACCACGACGAAGTCATCACCGGCATCCGGTACGCCGGACAGACCCAGCACCTGCACCGGAATCGACGGGCCAGCCTGGTCGGGCTGTGCGCCGGTTTCATCGAACAGCGCGCGCACGCGGCCGTACTGGATACCGCAGACCAGGTAATCGCCCTTCTTCAGCGAACCCTGCTGCACCAGCACGGTGGCGATCGGGCCACGACCCTTGTCCAGCGAGGACTCGATGACCACGCCGCTGGCGCGACCGTCGGCCACGGCCTTCAGTTCCAGCAGTTCGGCCTGGATCGAGATCGCGTCCAGCAGGTCGTCGATGCCCAGACCGGCCTTGGCCGAGATCTCGACCATCTGCACGTCACCACCGAAATCTTCGGAGACGACCTGCTCGGTGAGCAGTTCGTTCTTGACGCGCATCGGATCGGCGCCGGACTTGTCGATCTTGTTGATCGCCACGATCAGCGGCACACCCGCCGAACGGGCGTGCTGGATGGCTTCCTTGGTCTGCGGCATGACGCCGTCATCGGCCGCCACCACCAGCACCACGATGTCGGTCAGCTTGGCACCGCGGGCACGCATGGACGTAAACGCCGCGTGGCCCGGGGTATCCAGGAAGCTGATCACGCCCTTCGGCGTTTCAACGTGGTACGCACCGATGTGCTGGGTGATGCCACCGGCTTCGCCCGTGGCGACCTTGGTGCGGCGGATGTAATCCAGCAGCGAGGTCTTGCCGTGATCGACGTGGCCCATGATGGTGACCACCGGCGGACGTGCCACCGGCTCGCCCTGGTTGCCACCGGCCAGCGCCAGCAGCGCGTCTTCGGCGTCGTTGGTGTTGGCACGGATCACGTTGTGGCCGAGTTCTTCGGTCACCAGCGCAGCAGTGTCATGGTCGATGGTCTGGGTGATGGTCGCCATGACGCCCATCTTGAACAGCGCCTTGACCACATCGCCGCCCTTGACGGCCAGCTTCTGGGCCAGATCGGCGACGGTGATGGTGTCGCCGATGGTGACGTCACGCACGATCGGCGCGACCGGACGTTCGAACCCATGGGCACCACCGCCGCTGCGCGACTGGTTGCTGTCACGGCGGCTGCCGTGCTGAACGCGCCCGGTCGGACGACCGCGCGAGTTGCTGTTGTTGCCGCGGCGGGCACGATCGGCAGCCGACAGATGCAGCTGACCGGCGAAGCGGTTGCCACCATCGTCGTCGCGCTTGGCGCCCGGACGGTTGTTGTTGTTGTTCGAGTTGCGATCGTCCGAACGCGGTGCCGGACGGGCAGCCGACGGTGCAGCCGGACGCGCATTGCGGGCCGGTGCATCGGCAGCAGTCGGCTTGGCGGCAACCGGGGCCGGGGCCGGCGGTGCGTTCTTGGCCGCTTCTGCAGCGGCTTCGGCCGCCTTGCGCTCGGCTTCGGCACGTTCCTTGGCGTCGATCTCTTCCTGACGCTTGCGGGCGATTTCTTCGTCGCGCGCACGGTCCTTCTCGGCCAGTGCGCGCTGCTCGTCCAGATTGCGCTGGCGGGATTCCTCCAGCTTGCGCAGGATGTCGGCGCGCTCCTCATCCGCGGTCATCGGCTTGCCGCTGGCGTCCTTCATGTAGGTACGCTTCTGGCGCACTTCCACGTTGACGGTGGTCTTGCTGCGGCCGGCGCTGACGGTCACTTCCTGCAACTTGCGACGGTTCAGGGTGATCTTCTTGGCGGCCTCGTCATTGCTCTCGACGGGCTGCTCGGTCTTGCCGTGCGAACGACGAAGGAAGCCCAGGAGCTTCACCTTCTCGGTACTGGTCACGACCTGGTCGGGACCGCTGAACTTCATGCCGGCTTCGGCAAGTTGTACGAGCAGTTTATCGACCGGGGTGTTGACCAGTTCGGCAAGCTTGCGGATGGTGGTTTGCTGCGACATTCGGATCCTATGATCTGGTTGGCGCTCCCTCGAAACGTGCGAAGGCAGCGCGGAGTCTAAGCCCTGAGCGGGTCAGGGCACTGTTCATCGCTGGCTCATTCGCCGCGCTCCAGGCGGGCGATCTCCTCGGCTCGGGCGGCAAGGATCAGGGCGGCGGCGCGCTCCTGGTCCATGTCCTCGATGCCGAACTCGAGGATCTCGTCGGCGGCCAGGTCCGACAGGTCCTCACTGGTACGCACGCCGTGACCGGCCAGGGCGTAGGCAGTTGCCTCGTCCATGCCTTCCAGGGCGAGCAGGTCTTCCGACGGCGAACCGTCCTCCAGACCTTCTTCCACCGCCAGCGCTTCGTTGAGCAGCGCATCGCGGGCACGGGCACGCAGCTCTTCGACGATGTCTTCGTCGAAGCCTTCCACGGCCAGCAGTTCGCCGACCGGGACGTAGGCGATTTCTTCCACGGTGTTGAAGCCTTCGGTCACCAGGATGGCGGCGATTTCTTCATCCACTTCCAGCTTGTCCATGAACAGCTGACGGGCAACGCCCTGCTCTGCCTCGGACTTGGCGGTCACCTGGTCCTGGGTCATCACATTGAGCTGCCAACCGGTCAGGCGGCTGGCAAGACGGACGTTCTGGCCGCCCTTGCCGATCGCCTGGGCCAGGCGCTCTTCCGCCACGGCCAGGTCCATCGAGTGCTTTTCTTCATCGACGATGATCGACTGCACTTCCGCCGGCGCCATCGCATTGATGACGAAGTTGGCGGGGTTCTCGTTCCAGAGCACGATGTCCACGCGCTCGCCATTGAGCTCGTTGGACACGGCCTGCACGCGCGAACCGCGCATGCCGATGCAGGCACCGATCGGATCGGTACGCGAATCGTGGGCCAGCACGGCGATCTTGGCGCGGTCGCCCGGATCACGTGCACAGGCCTTGATCTCGACCAGGCCCTGGCCGACTTCCGGCACTTCGAGCTTGAACAGTTCGATCATGAATTCCGGGGCGGCGCGGCTGATGAACAGCTGCGGGCCACGCGGTTCCGAACGGACTTCGGCCAGGTAACCGCGCACGCGGTCGCCAGCGCGCAGTACGTCGCGCGGAATGCCCTTGTCCTTCGGAATGAAGGCCTCGGCGTTGCCGCCCAGGTCCACATAGATGTTGCCGCGCTCGGCGCGCTTGACCACACCGGTGACCAGTTCGCCGACACGATCCTTCCACGCATCGACCACCTGCTGACGCTCGGCCTCGCGCACGCGCTGGACGATCACCTGCTTGGCGGCCTGTGCGGCGATACGGCCGAAGTCCGGGTTCTCGATCTGCTCTTCGATGAAATCGCCGACTTCCACGCCGTCGGCTTCATCGATGGCGTCCATCAGACGGATCTGGCGGTCCGGGGACTCCATGACCACGTCATCGGCCACCACTTCCCAGCGGCGGAAGGTTTCGTAGTTGCCGTCCTTGTGGTCGATCGACACACGGGCCAGCACTTCTTCTTCCGGGTAACGCTTTTTGGCAGCCGAAGCCAACGCTGCCTCGATGGCATCGAAGATGACTTCGCGCGGGACGCCTTTTTCGTTGGCGACCGCATCCACTACCAGCAAAAGTTCCTTGCTCATTGGCTCACTCCGCGCGCGGCTTTTTGGCCGCCGGCTCGTTGGATGGTTTCTTGTTCGCCTTGCCACCCTGTTTGGGTGCCGGGCCAGTCGGTTTGGTCGGAGCCAGGCCGAGGGCGGCCCAGTCCGGCATGATGCGCGCCTTGTCGATGTTCTCGATGTCGGCGGTAAACGGGGCATTGTCGACCTTGAAGGTGACCGTGCCTTGTTCGATATCCACGGCGAGGATCTCGCCCTGCAGACGGCGGCGGCCATCCTGCGGCAGGCTCAGCGTCACCTTGGCGGATTCGCCGATGGCGCGCTCGAACTGGTCGCCGGTGAACAGCGGGCGGTCCACGCCCGGCGAAGACACTTCCAGCGTGTAGTTCGCCGTGATCGGGTCTTCGACGTCCAGCTGGGCAGACACTTCGCGGCTGACACGTTCGCAGTCGTCGATGTTGACGATGCGCTCGGGCTGTTCGGCCAGCGGCACGTCGATGTACAGGCGCAGCGTGGCACCACCCGGGGCGGTGAGATATTCCACGCCCAGCAGCTCGAGACCCAGCGACTGAACGGTGGGGGCGAGCAGATTCGCGATTTCGGTTGCCTTGTCGCTCACAGTCGGCCTTGATTCGTTGAAAAGAAATACGGGTCTGGTCCGTTGCATGGACCACCTTCCGGAAACAACAAAGGGCCCGTTGGGCCCCTGTCCGGTACAACTCCGGTCATGCTGGATTCCGGTGCAGATGCGCACGTGGTGCACGTCTGCGAGCCCAGCGTTCCGGGGGTCACGGCGGCCTGGGTACAGGTTGCCGTTTCCTGGAAGCCGGTTGCGGGGCCTGTTCATATCCGTTGAGAGGAGATGAGTAGACAGTCCGCTAAGCCACTGATGATAGCCGTTGCACCGCGCTGGTGCAATGGTTGGGGTGGCTGCTGGCGCCTCTATTCGGAAAGCTGAACGGCAAAAGCCGTTGTTTCATCCTTCGGCGCGGACATCGGTATGGGCAGGTCCGCGGGACGCGCCGTGAACCCCGCTCCGCGGCCCGGCCCAGCTGCTGGCGGCTGTGCGTTCGAACGCATGCGAGGCAGTGCCTCGCAAGCAATGCGCCCTCACCCTTGGGGGCTCATGGGCGACATCCATGTCGCCCCAATGGTCCCGCCAACCTGCCCACACCGCTGCCTACGGAAATGCCTGGGCAGTCACTGAAGTTGCAAGCAAAGGCGGGGCAGCATCTCAGGCGACAACGTGTCATTGACGCTGACTGCCTGTCGAGCATCGTCGCCGCAGCCGCCATCGCCCCGCTCCGCCGACCTTTCCACTGTCATGCCGCGTCGCCGTCCACGTCGCAGATGCCACAACGAAAAAAGCGACCTCGTTGCCGAGATCGCCTTTTCGTCTACTGCATCTGCACTGCAGATTTTCTGTGGTAGCGGGGGCAGGATTTGAACCTGCGACCTTCGGGTTATGAGCCCGACGAGCTGCCAGACTGCTCCACCCCGCAGCAGAAGCGGAATTGTAAGGGAGTTTTCACTACCGTGCAACCCCCTTGTGAAACATATCGTTCGACGTCCAGGAAAGGCAGCCGACCAACGGTCGGCTCTACCGAAAGGTCCGAAGCAGCCGGAGCAGCCGGAGCAGCCGGAGCAGCCGGAGCAGCTGGAGCAGCTGGAGCAGCTGGAGCAGCTGGAGCAGCCGACCAACGGTCGGCTCTACAACGAAAAAAGCGACACCGTTTCCGGCATCGCTTGATTCGTCCACTGCCTCCGGTTTGCACCGGAGCTATATGGTAGCGGGGGCAGGATTTGAACCTGCGACCTTCGGGTTATGAGCCCGACGAGCTGCCAGACTGCTCCACCCCGCAGCAGAAGCGGATGAGTTGTGTGCCAACCAACGGTTGGCACCTACCGCAACGATGTTCTGGCGAAACCGCTGCATCAACAACTCAGGAGATGAATATTACACGAGTTGCGCACGTTTGTATCGTTTTTTACGAAATATGTGCAAATGCCTGCTGGCACCACACCATGATCGGGTTCCACGCCACGCCCAGGGCCAGCAACGCCAGGGCATTCACGCCCAGCACCACGCCCAGGACGCGATCGTTGTTGGCCGGCAGCGGCTCACCCACCGGCTCATCGAAGTACATGACCTTGATCACGCGCAGGTAGTAGAAGCAGCCGATCACGGCGCAGATCACGCCGACCATGGCCAGCCACAGCATGTCGCCCTGGATCGCCGCGCCGAGGACGGCCAGCTTGGTCCAGAAGCCCAGGAACGGCGGGATGCCTGCCAGCGACGCCATGATGCACAGCACCAGGCCGGCCATCCACGGGTTGCGGGCATTGAGGCCCTTGAAGTCTTCGATCTTCTCGGCTTCAAAGCCGTTGCGCGACAGCGCGATGATCGCGCCGAACGCAGCCGTGGACATGATCGCGTAGCTCAGGGCGTAGAACAGTGCCGCCGAGTAACCCCGCTCGCCACCCCCGGCCATGCCCATCAGCAGGAAGCCGATGTGCGAGACAGTCGAGAACGCCAGCATGCGCTTGAGGTTGGTCTGCGCGATCGCCATCAGGTTGCCGATCACCAGCGACAGTGCGGCCAGGCCACCGATCAGGTACTTCCACTCGTCGGCCAGCGGACCCACGCCCATTTCCAGCAGGCGGTAGGCCATGCCGAACGCGGCAAGCTTCGGGGCCGAGCTGATGAACAGCGCGACCGGTGCCGGGGCACCCTGGTACACATCGGGCAGCCACATGTGGAACGGGGCCGCACCCAGCTTGAAGGCCACGCCGGCGATCATGAACACCGCGCCGGTCAGCAGCAGCATCTTCTCTTCGGTATGCGGGATGGCGGCGTTGATGGCGTCCAGGTGCAGCGAACCGGTGGCGCCGTAGATCAGCGACATGCCGTACAGCAGCAGGCCCGATGCCAGCGAGCCGAGCACGATGTACTTCATCGCCGCTTCCGAGGCCAGACCGTTTTCACGGTTGCTGGCCACCAGGGCGTAGGAGCACAGCGCCAGCAGTTCCAGGCCCAGATAGACCATCAGCAGGCTGCCGGCCGAGACCAGGATCATCATGCCCGCGGTGGCGAACAGGATCAGCACCGGGATCTCGCCCTGGTAGAGCTTGCGCTCGCGCAGGTAGCTCCAGCCGTAGATCAGGGTCAGGCCGCTGCACAGCACGATCACGGTCTTCATCACGTCGGCCGCGTTGTCGCGGACGAACATGCCGTGGAAGACCTCGCCCTGCCCGCCCACTCCGGTGGCGAGCATGAAGAAGACGACCGCCAGCGCAGCGATCGAGAACAGGTGGGTCCAGATCTTGTTCTTCTCACTGATGAAAAGATCAAGCATCAACAGGGCGAACGCACTGCCAACCAGCACCAGCTCGGGAGCGAGCGGCGGGAGGTCAGCGGCGGTCAGTGGCAACAGCGGCGAGGTGGTCATCATCAAATCCTGGAATCAATACTCTCGACGGCCCGATTACAGCAGCTTGCTGGATGCGATCTGCATCGCCAGCTTCGCGATCGAGGGCTCCATCAGGTCGGTCAGCGGCTTGGGGTACAGGCCCAGGGCAAGGGTGCCCACGGCGAATACACCCAACACCAGCCACTCGCGACCGTTGATGTCCTTCAGTTCGGCGACATGGGCGTTGGCCACTTCACCGAAGAACACGCGCTTGTACAGCCACAGCGTATACGCCGCGGTGATCACCAGGGTGCTCGCCGCGCCGAGCGCCAGCCACGGATTGCGCTGGAAGCTGGCCATGATGATCATGAATTCACCGACGAAACCGCTGGTACCCGGCAGGCCGGCATTGGCCATGAAGAACAGCATGGCGAAGGTGGCGAACCAGGGCATCACGTTGACCACGCCGCCGTAATCGGCAATGCGGCGGCTGTGCATGCGGTCGTAGAGCACGCCGACGCAGGAGAACATCGCGCCGGACACGAAACCGTGCGAGACCATCTGCACCATCGCGCCCTGCAGGCCCAGGCGGGCGGCGTCCGGGTTGCCGGCGTCACGCACCAGCCACAGAGCGATGAAGGTGCCCAGGGTGACGAAGCCCATGTGGGCGATCGACGAATAGGCGATCAGCTTCTTCATGTCGTCCTGCACCAGGGCGACCAGGCCGACGTAGATCACCGCAATGAGCGACAGTGCGATCACCAGCCAGGCCCATTCATGCGAGGCATCCGGCACGATCGGCAGGTTGAAGCGCAGGAAGCCGTAGCCACCGATCTTCAGGGCGATGGCGGCCAGGATCACCGAACCGGCGGTCGGCGCTTCCACGTGGGCGTCCGGCAGCCAGGTGTGGACCGGGAACATCGGCACCTTGACCGCGAAGGCGATCAGGAACGCGAAGAAGATCCAGGTCTGTTCCTTGCCCGACAGCTGCAGCTGGTACAGGTCGGCCAGCTGGAAGCTGCCGCCCTTCAGGTACAGATAGATCAGGGCCACCAGCATCAGCACCGAGCCGAGGAAGGTGTACAGGAAGAACTTCAGCGCGGCGTAGATGCGGCGCGGGCCGCCCCAGACACCGATGATCAGGAACATCGGGATCAGCATCGCTTCGAAGAACACGTAGAACAGCATCGCGTCCGTCGCAGAGAAGATACCCACCGTGACACCTTCCAGGATCAGGAAGGCGGCCACGTACTGGTTCACGCGCTTGTCGATCGCGCTCCAGGCACCGATCAGGGCCAGCACCGAGACCAGCGTGGTCAGCAGGATCAGCGCGATCGCGATGCCGTCGACGCCGAGGTTGTAGCCGATGTCGTAGGCGGGAATCCAGGCGCGGGTCTCGACGAACTGCAGCGCGTCGATTCCCGTGTCATAGCCGCTGAGCAGCGACAGGCTGGCCACGAAGGTCAGCACCGCGACGCCCAGGGACGCCCACCGGGCGGTTTGGGCATCACGGATGGCAAGGATCAAGGCACCGCCGATGATCGGCAGCCAGATGAGAACACTAAGTAGGGGCCAGTTCGACACGTCTTCTTATTCCGTACAGGTCATCAACGCAGGTAATGCATCAGGACGCCCAGAAGGGCAATCAGGCCGATGATCATCGCGAAGGCGTAGTGATAGAGGAAACCGGATTGGGTGCGACGCAGCAGGTTGGCCGCCAGATCGATCAGGCGCGCCGAACCGTTGACCACCACACCATCGACCACATTCGTGTCGATCGCGCGCGAAACCTTGCCGAGCTTGATACCGCCGCCGGCGAACCCGCCGATCCAGAGCTTGTCGAAGCCGTACTTGTTCTCCAGCACCGACACGATCGGCGCGAAGGTCTTGCGGGCCTTGCCGGCCAGTTCCGGCTTCCACAGGTAGAACAGCGCCGCCAGCAGGAAACCGACCACCGTCAGGATGAAGGCCGGGGCCATCATGCCGTGAATGGCGAAGGCCACCGGGCCGTGGAACTCTTCGGCCAGCGCACCAATGGTGTTGCGCGCCGGGTCGTAGAAATCAACGATGCCGGTGAAGAACGAATGCACCTGGCCCGGGATGGCAGCGTCGGCATGGTGGCCGGCCCAGTCGGTGCCGTACAGCATCGGACCGATGCTGAAGAAACCGATGACCATCGAGGGGATCGCCAGCAGGATCAGCGGCAGCGTCACCACCCACGGGGTCTCGTGCGGCTCATGCGCGCCATGGCCGTGGCCATGATCGTCATGATGCGCGTCGCCATGGTGGGCATCGGCTGCATGCGCGTCAGCGGCGTGGTGACCGTCATGGCCATGGCCGTGATCGTCATGCGCATCGCGGAAGCGTTCCTTGCCATGGAAGGTCAGGAACAGCAGACGGAAGCTGTAGAAGCTGGTCACGACCACGCCACCCAGCACCGCCCAGTACCCGTAGGTTGCCACCCAGCTCGAGGACACATGCGCGTGGTGCTGCGCGGCCTCGATGATGGTGTCCTTGGAGTAGAAGCCGGAGAAGAACGGGGTACCGACCAGGGCCAGCGTACCGATCCACATGGTGACGAAGGTGATCGGCATGTACTTGCGCAGGCCGCCCATCTTGCGCATGTCCTGCTCGTGGTGCATCGCGATGATCACCGAGCCCGCGCCGAGGAAGAGCAGCGCTTTGAAGAAGGCGTGGGTCATCAGGTGGAACACGGCGGCCGAATAGGCCGACACACCCAGCGCCACGGTCATGTAACCCAGCTGGGACAGCGTGGAGTACGCGACGACGCGCTTGATGTCGTTCTGCACGATGCCGATCAGGCCGGTGAAGAACGCGGTGGTGGCGCCGATGAACAGCACGAAGTTCAGCGCGGTCTGCGACAGCTCGAACAGCGGCGACATGCGGGTGACCATGAAGATGCCCGCGGTGACCATGGTCGCGGCGTGGATCAGGGCCGAGATCGGGGTCGGGCCTTCCATCGAGTCCGGCAGCCAGACGTGCAGCGGCACCTGGGCCGACTTGCCCATCGCACCGATGAACAGGCAGATGCAGATCACCGTGGCAACCGACCAGATCACCGGCTCGCTCATCACCGGGATGGAGGTGCCGAACAGGTCGATCGTGCCCGACCAGATCTGGATCAGCGCGTCCGGATGGCCCAGCACCTGGGCATTGGCGAACACGGTGGCGTAATCGAGGGTGCCGAACACCCACAGCACGCCGGCGATGCCGAGGATGAAGCCGAAGTCACCGACACGGTTGACCAGGAAGGCCTTCATGTTGGCGAAGATGGCGGTCGGGCGCTTGAACCAGAAACCGATCAGCAGGTACGAGACGAGGCCCACCGCTTCCCAGCCGAAGAACAGCTGCAGGAAGTTGTTGCTCATCACCAGGGTGAGCATCGAGAAGGTGAACAGCGAGATGTAGCTGAAGAACCGCTGGTAGCCCGGGTCATCCTGCATGTAGCCGATGGTGTACACGTGCACCAGGAACGACACGAAGGTCACCACGACCATCATCATCGCGGTGAGCTTGTCGACCATGAAGCCGACGTGCGCCGAGTACTGGCCCACTTCGAAGAACGTATAGAGGTTCTGGTTGAACGGCTGGGCGCCGCCCCACAGCAGCATGTACAGCACGTAGCTGGACAGCACGCAGCTGACCGCCACGCCGAGGATGGTGACCGCCTGCGCGCCAGCGCGACCGACCTGACGACCGAACAGGCCGGCGATGATGCTGCCGAACAGCGGTGCAAGCACCACTGCGATCAACAGACTCTTGGAGAGAGTGATTTCCATCTACGGATCAGCCCTTCAGCGAATCGACTTCGCCGACATTGATGGTGCGGCGAGTACGGAACAGGGTTACCAGGATCGCGAGGCCGATGGCGGCCTCGGCCGCGGCCACGGTCAGGATGAAGAAGACGAACAGCTGTCCGGCCGTATCACCCATCTCACGCGAGAACCCGACGAAATTGATGTTGACCGACAGCAGCATCAACTCGATGGACATCAACAGCACGATGATGTTCTTGCGGTTGAGGAAGATGCCGGCAAGGCTGATGCAGAACAGCACCGCACCCAGCGCCAGAATATGGCCAAGCGTGATCATGGCTGCGCCTCCTCGTTGCTGGACGGCTTGATGTTGGTGTGCACGACCGGCTTCTCCACATCCATTTTGACGATGCGCAGGCGATCGCTGCCCTTGACCATGGTCTGCTCGGACGGGTTCTGTGTCTTCAGGCCGGTGCGGCGACGCAGGGTCAGCATCACGGCGGCAACCACGGCCACGGTCAGGATGACGGCGGCGAACTCGAACGGCAGCAGGTACTCGGTGAACAGGCTGCGGGCCAGCCAGGTGATGTTGGAGGTGTCGGCGGCCAGCGCGGCAGCGTTGTCGGCCGGGAACGGATTGACCGCCCTGCCCTTCACGCCGATCAGCACCAGCATCTGCACCAGCATCGTCACCGCCACCACCAGGCCGAGCGGCAGGTAACGCACCCAGCCCTCACGCAGGTTGGAGGGATCGATGTCCAGCATCATCACCACGAACAGGAACAGCACCATCACCGCGCCGACGTAGACCAGCACCAGCGCGACACCGAGGAACTCGGCTCCGACCAGGATCCAGATGCAGGCCACGGAGAAGAAGGTCAGGATCAGGCACAACACGGCGTAGACCGGATTGCGCACGCTGATCACCGCCGCAGCGGAAATGCCCGCCAC
Organism: Stenotrophomonas sp. TWI809; assembly: GCF_039673205.1. Taxonomy (NCBI): domain Bacteria; kingdom Pseudomonadati; phylum Pseudomonadota; class Gammaproteobacteria; order Lysobacterales; family Lysobacteraceae; genus Stenotrophomonas; species Stenotrophomonas sp. TWI809. The sequence continues at coordinate 177,411 of NZ_JBDJLE010000007.1, forward strand.
GATGGAGAAGACCCAGAAACTGATATTTACCCAATCCATCATTCGACCTCAGCGGAAAGCGGCATCGGCGGCGCGACGCTCGGCGATCTCGGCTTCAAGCCGATCACCGATGGCCAGCAGCTGCGGCTTGGTAACGATGTTCTCGCCACGGTTCTCGAAGTGGTACTCGAGAATGTGGGTCTCGACGATCGAGTCCACCGGGCAGCTTTCTTCACAGAAGCCGCAGAAGATGCACTTGAACAGATCGATGTCGTAACGGGTGGTACGGCGGGTGCCGTCCTCGCGCTTGGCCGAATCGATGGTGATCGCCAGCGCCGGGCACACCGCTTCGCACAATTTGCATGCGATGCAGCGTTCCTCACCGTTGGGGTAGCGGCGAAGTGCATGCAGACCGCGGAAACGCGGCGACTGCGGGAACTTCTCCATCGGGTACATCATCGTGTACTTCGGCTTGAAGGCGTACTTCAGGGTCAGCCACAGACCACCGAGCAGCTCAAGGAGCAGCAGGCTTTTGAAGTAGTGAGTAATTCGGTTCATCGCTTAGACGCCCTTCTGGATCACGCCGTAAAACACCATCAACGCCGTCACTGCAATCCAGAAGATGGTGAGCGGGATGAAGACCTTCCAGCCCAGACGCATGATCTGGTCGTAACGGAAGCGCGGGAAGCTGGCACGGAACCAGATGTAGGAGCTGGCGAAGAAGAAGACCTTCAGCAGCAGCCACGGCCAACCGCCCACCCAGATCCACTCAACCCACGGCGCAATGGCCTGGTTGCTGAGCTGGATGTCGAACCAACCCTGGAACGGGCTCAGCCAACCACCGAGGAAGAAGATCGAGATCAGGAAGCTGATCAGGATCATGTTGGCGTATTCGGCCAGGAAGAACAGCGCGAAGGCACCACCGGAGTATTCGACCATGTGGCCGGCCACGATTTCCGATTCACCTTCCACCACGTCGAACGGCGCGCGGTTGGTTTCGGCGACGCCGGACACCCAGTACACGATGAACAACGGGAACAGCGGCAGCAGGAACCAGTCGAACAGACCGGAGTTGCCCGCCTGCGCCATCACGATGTTGCTCAGGTTGAGGCTGCCCGAGGCGATCATCACGCCGACCAGGGCGAAGCCCATCGCGATTTCGTAGCTGATCATCTGCGCCGAGGCGCGCATGGCACCCAGGAACGCATACTTCGAGTTGGAGGCCCAACCGGCCAGGATGATGCCGTACACGCCCAGCGAGGTCATCGCCAGCAGATACAGCAGGCCGGCGTTGGCGTTGGACAGCACGATCTGCGCGTCGAAGGGAATCACCGACCAGGCCGCGAAGGCCGGGCCCAGCGTGATCAGCGGCGCAAGGATGAACATCGCCTTGTGCGAGCTGCTCGGCTGGATGATTTCCTTGAACAGCAGTTTGAAGACGTCGGCGAAGGCCTGGAAGATGCCCATGCCGACATACATCGGGCCATGACGCACGTGCATCCAGCCGATCAGCTTGCGCTCCCAGACCACGTAGAAGGCCACCGAGATGATCACCGGCATGGCGATCACCAGGATCTTCAGGATGATCCAGAGCAGCGCGCCGATGTCGCCCAGTGACAGCAGCCACTGGTGCAGCGGGTCGACCGCGTTCAACAGCAATTCGTTCATGCAGCCACCACCGTTACGCGTGCGGCACCCAGCGGTGCGGTTGCACCGTGGCCCGATTCAATCCAGACCGACCCCGCGGCGACGCGGGCGTCGACCACCACCGGCAGGGTGGCGCGACCGGCATCGGTGCCGACCTTGGCCATCTGCCCTTCGGCCAACTGCAGGCGGGCGGCATCGGCGGTGTTGAGCACGATGCGCGGCGCGGTGTTGAGCGGATGCGACTGCAGTGCCTGGGCGCGACGGACCACCGCATCGGTGCGGTAGATCGCGGCGGTCGAGGTCACTTCCAGGCCCTCACCTGCCACCGGCGTTGCCGCCGAGGACGAGACGGTGACGCTGACCGGTGCCAGGCTGGCGCGCAGGCCGGCCAGATCGGTGAACTCGAAACCGGCCAGCGACAGTTCGCCGCCCAGTGCACGCAGCACACGCCAGCCTTCACGCGCCTCACCCGGCAGCTTGCCGCCGGCACGGGCCGACTGCTCGCGACCATCAAGGTTGGTCAGGGTGGCATCCACTTCCGGCAGCGCGCCGATCGGCAGGATCACGTCGGCGACGTCGCGGGTGGAGGCACAGGCGAACTGGCTGAAAGCCACCACCTGGGCACCGGCCAGTGCCTTGCGGGCAGCGGCGGCGTCGGCGAAGTCCAGGCCCGGCTCGATGCCATAGATGGCATAGGCCTTGCGCGGCTGGGCCAGCATGGCGTTGACGTCCTTGCCGGCCGGCAGTACACCGGCGCGGGTCAGGCCCACGGCATTGGCGCCCTGCGGGATGCGGCACAGCTTGGCACCGGTCGCGGCGGCGAAATCACGCGCGGCAGCGCGGATCGCGGCAGCCTGCGGGTGGTTTTCGGCGATGCCACCGACGATCAGCACCGCATTGCTGGCGCCCTTGACGGCGTCACGCAGCTCGGCGTTGCCCAGTGCGTCGATGAAGGCCGACGGGGCGACGATCTGCTTGCTGGCCAGCTTGAACGCGAAATCGAAGTCCACCGGATTGACGGCGTGGATCTTCGCATTGCGCGTGGTCTGTGCCTTGCGCAGGCGGGCATGCAGCAGCGGCAGCTCGTGGCGGATGTTGCTGCCCAGAACAACGATGCTGTCCGCGCCTTCGATCTCCGCCAGCGGCAGGCCGAACACTTCGGCGGTGGCGGCGTCGGAGAAGTCGCGGTTGTTGATGCGGTGATCGATGTTCGTGGTACCCAGGCCGGTGGCGAGACGGGCCAGCAGTGCGCCCTCCTCGTTCGAGGCCGACGGGTGCACCAGCACACCGAGGTCGTCGCCCTGGTTGGCAGCGAAGATCTCCTTGGCAGCGGCCAGGCCTTCAGCCCAGCTCACTTCCTTCCACTCGCCATTGACCTTGCGCAGCGGCTTGACCGCACGGTCTTCGCTGTACAGGCCCTGGTGCGAATAGCGGTCGCGATCGGACAGCCAGCATTCGTTGACGGCTTCGTTGTCACGCGGCACGGCGCGCAGCACTTCGCCGCGGCGCACGTGCAGGAACAGGTTCGAGCCCATCGCGTCGTGGTAACCCAGCGACTCGCGCGCGGTCAGTTCCCACGGACGGGCGCGGAACTGGAACACCTTGTTGGTCAGCGCGCCGACCGGGCAGACGTCGACGACGTTGCCGGACAGCTCGGTGGTCAGCGGCTTGCCGTCGTAGGTGCCGATCTGCAGGTTCTCACCGCGGTACATGCCACCCAGCTCGTAGGTACCGGCAACGTCGGCGGTGAAGCGGACGCAGCGGGTGCACTGGATGCAGCGGGTCATCTCGGTGGCGACCAGCGGACCGATGTCCTCGTCGGGCACCACGCGCTTGCGCTCGTTGAAACGGCTGACCGAACGGCCATAGCCCAGCGACACGTCCTGCAGCTCGCACTCGCCGCCCTGATCGCAGATCGGGCAGTCCAGCGGATGGTTGATCAGCAGGAATTCCATCACCGAGCGCTGGAACTTCAGCGCCTTTTCACTGCGGGTGGCGACCTTCATGCCATCCATGACCGGCGTGGCGCAGGCCGGTGCCGGCTTGGGCGACTTTTCCACGTCGACCAGGCACATGCGGCAGTTGGCGGCGATCGGCAGCTTCTCGTGGTAGCAGAAGCGCGGGATCGGAATGCCGGCCTTGTCGGCGGCCTGGATGATCATCGAGCCCTTGGGCACGACCAGGGACTGGCCGTCGATTTCGACGGTCACATGATCCGGTGGCACGCTCGGGTTTACGGGTTGCGCGCTCATGCGGCGGCTGCCTCCACCTTCTTGCCGTCAACCATCGAATGACCGTTGACGATGTAGTACTCGAATTCGTCCCAGAACTGGCGCAGGAAGCCCTGGATGGGCCATGCCGCCGCTTCACCGAACGCACAGATGGTGTGGCCTTCGATCTGGCCGGCCACCGTCTTCAACTGATGCAGGTCTTCCATCGTGGCCTTGCCGGCGACGATGCGCTCCAGCACGCGGTGCATCCAGCCGGTGCCTTCACGGCACGGGGTGCACTGCCCACAGGATTCCTTGTGGAAGAACTGGCTGATGCGGCAGGCGAACTTGACGCAGCAGACGCTGTCATCCAGCACCACGATGGCGCCCGACCCCAGACCGGTGCCGAGGGCACGCAGGGTGTCGTAATCCATCTGCAGGCCGTTGAGCTCTTCAGCCTTCAGCACCGGCATCGAGACGCCGCCCGGGACCGCGCCCTTGAGCGTGCGGCCCGGCTTCAGACCACCGGCCATTTCCAGCAGGTCGTCGAAGGTGGTGCCCAGCGGCACTTCGAAATTGCCGCCCTTCTGCACGCAACCGGAGACCGAGAAGATCTTCGGACCGCCGTTCTTGGTCAGGCTCAGGCCCTGGAACCACTCCGGACCATTGCGGATGATCGCCGGCACCGAGGCATAGGTCTCGGTGTTGTTGATCGTCGACGGCTTGCCGTACAGGCCGAAGTTGGCCGGGAACGGCGGCTTGTAGCGCGGCTGGCCCTTCTTGCCTTCCAGCGATTCCATCAGCGCGGTTTCTTCGCCGCAGATGTACGCGCCGGCGCCCAGCGCACCGTAGATGTCGATGTCCACGCCGCTGCCGAGGATGTCCTTGCCCAGCCAGCCGTTCGCGTACGCGTCGGCCAGGGCCTGCTCGAAGTTCTCGAACGGCTCGTGGTGGAACTCACCACGCAGGTAGTTGTAGCCCACGGTCGAGCCGGTGGCGTAGCAGGCGATCGCCATGCCTTCCACGACCGAATGCGGGTTGTAACGCAGGATGTCGCGGTCCTTGCAGGTTCCCGGCTCGGATTCATCCGAGTTGCACAGGATGTACTTCTGCATGGTGCCCTTGGGCATGAAGGACCACTTCAGGCCGGTCGGGAAGCCCGCGCCGCCACGGCCGCGCAGGTTGGACTGCTTGACCATCTCGATGACCTGCTCCGGCGAGATCTTCTCTTCGAGGATCTTGCGCAGGGCAGCGTAGCCACCGGTCTTGAGGTAGCTTTCATACGACCACGGGGTGTCGTAATGCAGGGTGGTGTAGACCACCTGGTGCGGCAACGGTGCGGGACCGACCGGACCACTGGGTGCGTGATGATGTGCCATGTCTTACTCCAACCCGTCCAGCAGCTCGTCGACTTTCTCGACGGTCAGGCGCTCGTGGTAATGGCCATTGATGACCATCATCGGCGCACCGGCGCAACCGGCCAGGCATTCTTCTTCGCGCTTGAGGTAGATGCGGCCATCAGCGGTGGACTGACCGGTCTTGCAGCCGAGCTTCTTCTCGGCGTGCGCGACCAGGTCTTCGGCACCGTTCAACCAGCAGCTGATGTTGGTGCAGAAGGCGACGTTGTGGCGGCCGACCTTCTCCAGTTCGAACATCGAGTAGAAGCTGGCGACCTCGTAGGCCCACACCGGCGGCAGATCCAGGTACTTGGCGACGCCGGCGATCAGCTCGTCGGTCAGCCAGCCCGCATTCTGTTCCTGTGCGGCGTGCAGGCCCTGCAGGACAGCCGAGCGCTTGCGATCCGGCGGGAACTTGGCCAGCCAGTGATCGATGTGCGCACGGGTCTTGTCATTCAAGACCACCATCGGGTCGACGTCGCGCGCCGCCTCGAAATTACCTGTCGCCTTCATCGGCCGACCTCAGCGAATACGAAATCGTTAAAAACCAGAACCTGCAGCGCCGGCAGCAGCCGGCGGGTGTCAGGCGTCGTGCAAGCGGATGCGATCACCGGTCCACCTCGCCGAACACCAGATCGTAGGTGCCGATCATGGCCACCACGTCGGCGAGCATGTGGCCGCGCACGATCGAGTCGATCGAGGACAGATGGGCGAAGCCCGGCGCGCGCAGATGCACGCGGAACGGCTTGTTGGCACCATCGGACATCAGGTAGCAGCCGAACTCGCCCTTGGGCGCTTCGACGGCGGCGTAGGTTTCGCCGGCCGGGACGCAGTAGCCTTCACTGAACAGCTTGAAGTGATGGATCAGCGCTTCCATGTCGTCCTTCATGTCTTCGCGGCTGGGCGGCGCGACCTTGAAGTTCTTGACCATGACCGGACCCGGGTTGGCCTTCAGCCAGGTCACGCACTGCTTGATGATGCGGTTGGATTCGCGCATCTCGGCCACGCGGCACAGGTAACGGTCGTAGCAGTCACCTTCCTTGCCGAGCGGGATGTCGAACTCGACCGCGTCGTACTTGGCATACGGCTGCTTCTTGCGCAGATCCCAGGCGATGCCCGAGCCGCGTAGCATCACGCCGGTCATGCCCCAGGCATGCGCCAGTTCCGGGGTGACCACGCCGATGCCGACCGTACGCTGCTTCCAGATACGGTTGTCGGTCAGCAGGGTTTCGTATTCGTCCACGCGCTTGGGGAACTCAACGGTGAAGTTCTCCAGGAAATCCAGCAGCGAACCTTCGCGCGAGGCGTTGAGGTTCTTCAGGGCCTTGCCCTTGTGCCAGCGCGATTCCTTGTACTTGGGCATGTGGTCCGGCAGGTCGCGGTAGACGCCGCCCGGACGGTAGTACGCCGCGTGCATGCGCGCGCCGGAGACCGCTTCATAGCAGTCCATCAGCTCTTCGCGTTCGCGGAAGGCGTACAGCATGACCGCCATCGCGCCCAGATCGAGCGCGTTGGACCCCAGCCACATCAGGTGATTCAGGATGCGGGTGATTTCGTCGAACATGGTGCGGATGTATTGCGCACGCTCCGGCGCCTCGATCCCCATAAGGGTCTCGATCGCGCGCACGTAGGCGTGCTCGTTGCACATCATCGACACGTAATCCAGGCGATCCATGTAGCCGATCGACTGGTTGAACGGCTTGGACTCGGCCAGCTTTTCGGTACCACGGTGCAGCAGGCCCACGTGGGGGTCGGCACGCATGATGGTTTCGCCGTCCATTTCCAGGATCAGGCGCAGCACACCGTGCGCGGCCGGATGCTGCGGGCCGAAGTTCATCGTGTAGTTGCGGATTTCCTGGCGCAGTTCGGCCGGGTTGCTCGCAAAGGCCTGGCTGGCCTGGGTGAATTCACTCACTTGCTTGCCTCCGACTGCGCGGATTCACCGGCAGCGGTCTGGAAACGGGCGTCGTCACGGATCACGCGCGGCACGCCGACACGCGGTTCGACCGAGGTCACCGGTTCATAGATGACGCGCTGTTTTTCTTCGTCGTAGCGCACTTCGACGTTGCCGATCAGCGGGAAATCCTTGCGGAACGGATGGCCGACGAAGCCGTAGTCGGTCAGGATCCGGCGCAGGTCCGGGTGACCTTCGAAGATCACGCCGAACAGATCGAACGCTTCACGTTCGAACCAGTTCAGGCCCGGCCAGATATTGGTCAGCGAGGCGACCACCGGCAGCTCCTCGTTCGGCGCAAAGCAACGGATGCGCATCGTGAGGTTGTGCTGGTAGGAACGCAGCTGGGTAACCACGGCGAAACGCTGCAGCGGGATCGGCTGCGGCTGGGCGCCATCGCTGGTTTCGCGGGTGGGGAATTCACCCCAGGCGAAACGACCGACGGACTTGCCCTCTACGCCACGGCTGAAGCCCTGGGACGACACATCGGCCGTATCCCATTCGTCGCTGCCATAGCCGAGGTAGTCCAGGCCGCACAGGTCAACCGCCTGCTCGAAACCGAATTCGTCGCGCAGCGCCAGAGCGGTGGCATGCCAGTCAGCGGCGGGCACTTCCAGCGTCACTTCGCCGCGGGGTTCGACCACGAAGACCTGCGCACCTGCGAAACGTGCGGAAAGTCGGTCGATGAAGGAATGTGCTTGCTCTGCCATGGGGGCTTGGCGTGCTCTTGTCAGGAGGGATGTCAGCGGGCGATGGTCTGCGTACGCCAGATCTTCTTCTGCAACTGCAGGATCCCGTACACCAGCGCTTCGGCGGTAGGTGGGCAGCCGGGGACATAGATGTCCACCGGCACCACGCGGTCACAGCCACGCACTACTGCATAGGAGTAGTGGTAATAGCCGCCACCGTTGGCGCAGCTGCCCATCGAGATGACCCACTTCGGGTCCGGCATCTGGTCATAGACCTTGCGCAGGGCCGGAGCCATCTTGTTGACCAGGGTGCCGGCCACGATCATCACGTCGGACTGACGCGGCGACGGGCGGAACACCACGCCGTACCGGTCAAGATCCAGACGCGCCGCACCGGCGTGCATCATTTCCACTGCGCAGCAGGCCAGACCAAAGGTCATCGGCCACATCGAACCGGTACGCGCCCAATTCAACAGCGCATCGACGCTGGTGGTCACGTAACCCTTTTCGAGCAGGGGGTTGTCGCCTTCGGGGCGCAGGATGTCATCGACCCGCCCTTCCGGGACCGGGTTGTTCATCAGGCCGTCGAGCGTCTGAATTACTCCCATTCCAGCGCTCCCTTCTTCCAGACGTAAATGAAACCGAGGAAAAGCATGCCTACGAAGAGGCCCATCGTGACCAGCGAACGTGCGCCCAGTTCCATGAAGACCTGGGTCCACGGCACGATGAAGATGATTTCCAGATCAAATACGATGAACTGAATCGCGATCAGGTAGTAGCGCACATCGAACTTCATGCGCGCGTCCTCGAAAGCCTCGAAGCCGCATTCGTACGGCGAGAGCTTTTTAAGATCAGGACGTCGGGGACCGAGGAATCGGCCAACCAGCATCAGCGCAACGCCGATACCGGTGGCAACGATCAGAAACAGCAGAGACGGCAAATATTCGGCCAGCACAGCGATTCTCTCTTGCCTCTGCCGCTGCGCCTGCAGGCGCTTTGGCATGGGGGAGTGGACGGATACCGCTACCTGGCGCTTTGCGCGCCAGACGAACCCGCTTACAAACAAATGGTGCCCAAGAGGGGACTCGAACCCCTACGACTCTCGTCGCTACCACCTCAAGGTAGTGCGTCTACCAATTCCGCCACCTGGGCTTACGATCGCACCGGTTGTTCTCCAGTGCGCCGCATATTGTAACCGTCTTCAGCGAGTCTGGGTGCCTTCCGAAGGCTTTTCTTCACCAGATTTCGGGGTTTCCGCCTGAGCCGGCACAGTGGCCGACGGAACAGGCTGCTGCGACGGGGTTTCCGGGGCCTTCGGCACGGCCGGAAGCTCGCCTGCCGGCGCGGCTGGCGCACTGGCGGCCGGAGCCGACATCAGACCCAGATCCTGCTGCGCCGCCGGGCGCGAGCCATGGCTGGCATACCAGGCCATGAAGAGGCTGATGCCGAAGAACACCACGGCCAGCCACTTGGTCGACTTGGACAGGAAGTTGGACGCGCCACGCGCGCCGAACACAGTGCCCGAGGCGCCGGCACCGAAACCCGACCCTGCGGCCGCGCCGGAACCACGCTGCATCAGGATGAGCGCGATCATGGCCACTGCGACCAGCACGTAGACCACATTGAGGATCAACATCAGCATTTCGAATCCGTCCTCGGACATGTCGTGCCGGCGGTTGAGCCGACAACGTAACTAATTAGCGCCCCGCCGCCGCGGCAGCGATGGCAAGGAAGTCCGCGGCCACCAGGGAGGCGCCGCCCACCAGCCCACCATCGACATCGGGCTGTGCGAACAGTTCCGCGGCGTTGTCGGGCTTCACGCTGCCGCCATAGAGGATCGACAGTGAATCCGCAATTCTAGCATCGAGCTTGGCCACTTCGCCACGGATGAACGCGTGGACCTGCTGGGCCTGTTCCTTGGAGGCAGTCCGGCCGGTACCGATGGCCCAGATCGGCTCATAGGCGACCACGGCCTGGGCGAAGCCGGCGGCGCCGACCAGCTCCAGCACCGGGGCGAGCTGGGCGGCGATGACCGCCTCGGTCTGATGGGCCTCACGCTGCTCGAGGGTTTCGCCCACGCACAGGATGGGGGTCAGGCCGGCATGCAGGGCGGCGGCGAACTTGCGGGCGACCAGCTCACTGCTTTCGGCGTGGTACTGGCGGCGTTCGGAGTGGCCGACCAGGCCGTAACGGGCACCGACTTCGGCCAGCATGGTGGCCGAGACTTCGCCGGTGTAGGCGCCCTTTTCGTTGCTGCTGACATCCTGGGAGCCAAAGGCGACGGCGCGCCCTTCGAAGGCTTCGACCAGTTCGCCCAGGTACGGGAGCGGCGGCAGGACCACGACTTCGACGCCCTGCAGTGGGAGGTCGGCAACCAGGTCACTGACCAGGTCGGTGGCGAATTGGCGGCTGCCGTGCAGCTTCCAGTTACCGGCGACGATCTTGCGGCGCATGGCGGGGGCTCCTTTGGGTATCAGCCGGCCATGATAACGGATGCAACGAATTGGCGTTGGCGGGAAAACGCTTACATTTCAATTGGATATTTATTTTTTGTTGCGGCCCCAAGTCAAAAGCAAGGGCGACGGGGCCGGTGGACGTGCCCAGACTGGGCGGGCGTGGGTGGGTTGGCGGGACACGCCGTAAACCCCGCTCCGCGGCCCGGCCCAACCGCCGGCGGTTGTGCGTTCGAACGCATGCGAGGCAGTGCCTCGCAAGCAATGCGCTCTCACCCATGGGGGCTCGAGATGCGCCATCCATGGCGCATAACGGTCCCGCCAAGCCCCCCCCCCCCCCCCCCAAACACATTTTGGGCGTGGAGTGGAAAAAAAAAAAACCCCCGGGCGG